>DATJEK010000149.1:0-8792 GCA_035496715.1 Candidatus Eiseniibacteriota bacterium
GGCACGCCGGCCGCGATTCAGCACGCGCTCAAGGCGCGCTGGGGCCTGGTCGTGGGCACGACCGGCCTCGACGCGGCCGCGCAGGCTTCGCTTCGCGTCGCCGCGAAGTCCATCCCCGTCGTGCATTCCTCCAACATGAGCGTCGGCGTGAATCTCATGCTCGAGCTCGCTTCGCTCGCGTCGCGCGGCTTCGGCAAGGATTTCGACATCGAGGTCACCGAGGCGCACCACCGCCACAAGAAGGACGCGCCCAGCGGCACCGCGCTCATGCTGGCCGCCGCGATCGCCTGGTCGAAGGGCTGGGACCTGAAGAAAGTGATGCGTTTCCGTCAGGCCGGCAAATCGGCCTCCGAGCGGCCGGCCGAGGAAATCGGCATGCAGGTGATCCGCGCCGGAGAGATCGTCGGCGACCACACGGTTCTGTTCGCCGGTCCCTCGGAGACGCTCGAGATCACGCATCGCGCGCATTCCCGCGACGCCTTCGCGCGGGGCGCCCTGACCGCGGCGGCGTTCGCCTCGAAAAAGGCCAGGGGCCTGTACACGATGTCGGACGTCCTCAAATGAGCTTTTTCCTCGAGGAATCGGCCCGCCTCAAGGCGTTGCCGCCGTACCTCTTCGTCGAGATCGACCGCGCCAAGCGCAAGGCGATCGAGCGCGGCGTGAAGGTCATCGATTTCGGCGTGGGCGATCCCGACCAGCCGACGCCCAAATTCATCGTCAACGCGATGACCAAGGCGGTGAAGGACCCCCGCCACCACCACTATCCGCTCGACCGCGGCAACGCGCATTTCCGCCACGCGGCGGCCGTCTGGCTGAAGAAACGCTTCGGCCAGTCGTTCAATCCCGACACGGAGATCCTGCCGCTCATCGGCTCGAAAGAAGGGATCGCGCACCTGCCGCTGGCGTTCGTGAACCCCGGCGACGCGACGCTCGTCCCCGATCCCTGCTACCCGCCCTACAAGAGCGGGACCCTGTTCGCGGGCGGCGAGGCGCATCTCATGCCCCTGCGCGAGGAGAACGGTTTCCTGCCCGCCTATGAGGCCGTGCCGGCCGACGTCGTGCGGCGCGCCAAGATGATCTTCGTCAATTATCCGAACAATCCCACGGGGGCCATGGCTCCGCGCTCGTTCTACGAGAAACTCGTCCGCTGGGCCTCGCAGCACAAGATCCTCGTGGTCTCGGATCTCGCGTACAGCGAGGTGTATTTCGGCAAGGAGAAGCCGCTCAGCATTTTCGAGATCCCGGGGGCGCGCGAAGTGGCGATCGAATTCCATTCGCTTTCGAAGACCTGCAACATGACCGGTTGGCGCGTCGGATTCGCGATCGGCCGGGAAGAAGTGGTCGGGGCGCTGCTTCGCGTGAAGTCCAACATCGACTCGGGCGTCTTCACCGCCGTGCAGGCCACCGGCGTCGAGGCGCTGAAAAACAGCTTCGGATTCTCCAAGAAGACCAACATCGTCTACCGGCGCCGCCGCGACCTGCTCGTTTCCGGGCTGCGCGAGCTCGGCTTCCCCGTGAAACCGAACCCCGCCACGTTCTACGTCTTCACGCGCCTGCCGGGCGGCCAGCAGGACTCGACCCGCTTCTGCAAGGACCTTCTCGAACGCACCGGCATCGTGGCCACCCCCGGAGTCGGCTTCGGCCGGGCGGGGGAGGGATACGTGCGGTTCACGCTGACCGTCTCGGAGCCCGACATCCGCGAGGCGCTCTCTCGCCTGAAAAAGGCGCTCTGACGTGGCCGTCGTCTATCTCGGCGTCGGCTCCAACCTCGGCGACCGCGAAGCCAACATCCGCCGCGCGGTCGCGCTTCTCAAGGAGCACGAGGACATCGAGATCACGGCCGTTTCCGACCTCATCGAGACCGCCCCGCAGGGCGGGCCTCCTCAGGGAGACTTCCTGAACGGCGCGGTCCAGATCAAGACGGACCTGCTTCCGCTCGATCTGCTCGCGCAGCTCAAGATCGTCGAGCGCAGGCTCGGGCGCGTCAAGCACGAGCCGAACGCGCCCCGTCCGCTGGACCTGGACATCCTTTTCTACGACGACGTGGTCATCGTCGAGGGGAAAAACCTCACGATCCCGCACCCCCGGCTCCACGAGCGCTCGTTCGTGCTGCGCCCTCTGGTCCAGCTGGCGCCCGATTTCGTGCACCCGCGGCTGGGCGTCACCGTCAAAGAGCTCGAGCGGCGGCTTCTCGATGAAAGTCATCCGCAGCCTGCCGGCGCTTGAAAAAGCGCTGACGCGCGCGTCCCGCCCGCTCGGCTTCGTGCCGACGATGGGGTACCTCCACGAAGGGCACCTGTCGCTCGTGCGCCTGGCGAAGAAAGAAAACCGCTCCGTCGCCGCGAGCGTCTTCGTGAATCCGATGCAGTTCGGCCCCGGCGAGGATCTCGACCGGTATCCGCGCGACTTCGCGCGCGACAGGAAGCTTCTCGAGTCCGTCGGCGCGGATTTCCTTTTCTTTCCTTCCGTCAAAGACCTCTATCCGGCCGGCTTCCAGACGGCCGTCACGGTCGGCGAGCTCTCGAAGCCGCTTTGCGGCGTCTCGAGACCGGTTCATTTCCGCGGCGTCGCGACGGTGGTGGCCAAGCTGCTCAATCTCGTGCGCCCCGACACGCTTTATCTCGGGCAGAAGGACTATCAGCAGTTCCGCGTGGTCGAGCAGATGGTGGGGGACCTCGGCATCCCGGTCCGCGTCCGCATGGGCCCGACCGTCCGCGAGAAGGACGGCCTGGCGATGAGCTCGCGCAACGTGTTTTTGAAGCCCGACGAGCGGCGCGAAGCCGCCGGCATCCACGCCGCGCTCGCCGGGGTGGCCCGCCGCGTGCGGGAGGGGGAGCGCGGCGCCCTGGCCCTGAAGCGGGAGCTGCGGGACCGCCTCAAGGCGCTCAAGGGCGCGAAGGTCGACTACGCCGAAATTGTCGATGCCCGGACGCTCGGGGTTGTGGTAAAATTACAGGCTCGTTCGCGGATCCTCGCGGCGGCGGCCGTCCGGTTCGGCCCCACGCGGCTCATCGACAACGTTCTCATCGAGGTTTAACCATGTTTCGCGTGCTCATGAAATCCAAGATCCACGGCGCCACGGTCACGGAAGCCAATCTCCGTTACACGGGCTCCATCACGATCGACAAGAACCTTCTCAAGGCCTCGGACATCTGCCCGTTCGAACGGGTCCAGATCGTGAACCTCCACAACGGCGCCCGCGTCGAGACGTACGTGCTGGAGGGTCCGGCCGGATCGGGTACGATCTGCATGAACGGCGCCGCCGCCCGATGGGCGGAAGTCGGCGACAAGGTGATCATCATCTCCTACGAGCTCCTTTCGAAAAGCGAGATGCGCCGCCACAAGCCGCGCATCGTCTTCGTCGACGCCAAGAACCGCACCTCCAAAATTCCCGCCAAAAAACGGTAGGGCCTTTCCTTGATTAAAGTCGGCGTCATCGGCTGCGGCACCATCGGCAGGGAGCTCGCGCTCGCCTGCCAGAAGCGTTTTTCCGAGGAAGTGACTCTCGAGGCGATCGCGGACATCGACCCCTCGCACGCGAAGAAACTCGAGAAGAGCCTCCGGCCCAGGCCGAAGGTCCTCACGTTCGAGAGGCTCATCGAACGCTGCGATCTGGTGATCGAGGCGGCCTCCGGCGCGGCCGCGTACGACGTGGCCCGCCGCGCGCTTTCCCTGGGCAAGGACGTGATGGTGATGAGCGCCGGCGGCATCCTCGGCCGCGAAAAGGAGCTGCTCCGCCTGGCGAAGACGCACCGCTGCTGCCTGTACCTGCCTTCGGGCGGCGTTGTCGGCATCGACGGTCTGAAGGCCGCCAGGATCGGCAAGATCCACCGCGTGACCCTGACGACGAGAAAGCCGCCGCAGGGCTTCGAAGACGCCCCCTACGTCCTGCGTCACAAGATCAACCTGAAGAACCTCAAGCAGGAGAAGGTGTTGTTCGAGGGGGACGCGGCCGCCGCGGTCCGCGGATTTCCGAAGAACATCAACGTGTCCGCCACGATCAGTCTCGTCGGCCTGGGGGCCAAGAAGACGCGCGTGCGGATCATCGCGGCGCCCCAGATGCTGGTCAACGTGCACGAGATCTACGTCGTCGGCGACTTCGGGTCCTTTTACACGCGCACCGAAAATTTTCCGTCCGAGCAGAATCCGCGGACGAGCCGGCTGGCGATCCTGTCCGCGGTCGCGACCCTCGAACGGATCCTCAAAAACATCAAGGTGGGCACCTAGGGCTTGGACGAGTCCAGCGACGACCGCGGGCTGGTCTCGGCCTGCATCGAGGGGCGCGCGGGCGCCTGGGAGGCGTTCGTCGCCCGCTTTTCCCGGCTGATTTTCTGGAGCGTCCGCAAGACGCTCGCCGGCACCCGCTTTGCCGGCCGGCCGGGCCTCTGCGAGGACATCTTCCAGGAGATTTTCGCGCGTCTTCTGGAGCGCGGCGAGCTCGCGCGCCTGCGCGAAGTCTCGAGCCTCCGGAAATTCCTGTCGGTCTCGGCCTGCCATCGCACGCTCGACCGGGTCAAAAGCCTCTCCCGCGAGGAAGCCAGGACCGTTTCGCCTTCCGCCGGCGGAGAGGCGGGGCCGGAGCCGGAGTGGGAACTCGCTTCGAGCCTGCCGGATCCTTCCGAGACCGCGGCTTCCAAAGAGCGGGAGTCGGCGCTGGCGTCGGTTCTGGCGGCCCTGGAGCCGCGCGAGCGTTTCTGCGTCGAAATGCACTACCTGGAAGGGATGACCCACCGCGAAATCGGCGCGCTCCTGGGCATCCCGCAGGACACGGTCTCCACGGTGATCCGGCGCACGAGGGAAAAATTGAAAAGCCGCCTGACCGAGGCGGGGCTGGAAGACTGAACGAAAACGGCGCCCTGCGTCGTCTGGTTGAACGGGGAATCATGGACAAATTGGATCGCCAATTAAAAGAATTCATCGCCGCCCGGCGTTTCACCGGCGCCCGGCGCCCGCAGGCGCCTTCCGTCGAGGATTACCTGCTTTACCTCGAGGGCGCCCTGGAGGGCGAGCCCCTGGAACGCATGCTGGATCACCTGAAGACGGACGCCGAAGCCAGACACTTGATCATCGAGGCGAGGGCGCTCCTCGAAGGTGGCGCGGAAGCCCGGCACGAAGCCGTGCCGGCCGGGGCGCTCGAGCGGGCCCGCTCCCTCGGGAGAAAAAAAAGCCCGCTGCGCCGGCAGGGTCTTTTGACCGCGATCTGGCTGGGCATCGCCGCGGTTTCGTTCGCGGCCTCGTTCTTCGTGCCCCGCTATTACATGCAGTTTCTCGTCCTGACCGTCCTTTTCGGGTTCAAGGGCATCCTCGACGCCCGGCAGCTCAAAACGCAGATCCTGATCTACAAAACCCTCACCGAAGAAACGCCCGCGAACGGGCATTTACAGAACGCCCGCCCTCGTCTATAATCAACGCTTACAATTGATGCACTTTTATCGGGATGTAGCGCAGCTTGGCTAGCGCGCCTGGTTCGGGACCAGGAGGTCCAGGGTTCAAATCCCTGCATCCCGACCATTTTTTCTTCTTCGAGGAGCGTTTTTGGGCTGGGACGACAAGCTCGAAATCGTGCAGGGCGACATCACGAAGGTCCGGGCGGACGCGATCGTCAACGCCGCCAACCCGACGCTTCTGGGCGGCGGGGGCGTGGACGGGGCGATTCACCGGGCGGCGGGTCCCGAGCTCCTCGAGGAGTGCCGCAAGCTGAACGGCTGCCAGAAGGGCGAAGCCAAGATCACGGCCGCCTACCGGCTACCCGCGACCTGGGTGATCCACACGGTCGGGCCCCGCTGGAAGGGCGGTTCGGACGACGAAGACCGGGTCCTCGCGCAGTGCTACCGCAGCTGTCTTTCCCTCGCCGAAAAATGCTTCGTCCGCACGATCGCGTTTCCCTCCATTTCCACCGGCGCCTACGGCTATCCGGCCGACCGCGCCTCCCGCATCGCCCTCACCGAGATCCGCCACTTCCTGGAGCGTTCGGGGCCCGTGGAGAAAATCATCGTCGTCTGCTTCGAGGCCGACGTCCGTGAGGCTTATTTCCGAACCCTGGAGGGGTTGAAATGAAAAAAACGTTCAGCGCCGGCGGCGTCGTGCTCAACCGGCGCGGCCAGGTCCTCGTGGTGAACCAGCGGGGCAATTCCTGGTCGCTTCCGAAAGGCCACATCGACGACGGGGAGGACGACCTCGCGGCCGCCCGCCGTGAAATCCTCGAGGAATCCGGCATTCGCGAGCTGCGCCTGGTCCGGGACCTGGGGACGTACCAGCGCCACCGCCTCTCGCTCGACGGAGGCGACGATCCCGGAGAGCTGAAGGTCATCCATTTGTTTTTGTTCACCACGCGGGAGGAGACCCTCGCGCCGATCGACCCGCACAATCCCGAGGCCCGCTGGGTCGACGTCGACGAGGTGGGAAGCCTCCTGACCCACCCGAAGGACCGGGAATTTTTCGAATCGGTCGCGCCGCTTTTCCGGAAATGATTCGAGAGTCGGCCCGCGCTCGTTGCGCGGGCGGTGTTTTTTAAGCTATGATGGACGACGGAGGAAAGACATGAAGACTTTATCGATTCGAACGCGTCTGGGGCGGCTCCGCCTGTCCTCGGAATCCGGAGGGCTCCGGTCGATCGCCCTCGCGGGGCGCGGCGCGGCGGGCTCCGCGGACCCCTTCCTCCGGAAATGCGCGGCCGAGCTGTCGGGCTATTTCCGGGGCCGCCGGCGGACTTTTTCGGTCAAGCTCTCGCCGGAGGGGGGGACGCCCTTCCAGCGGCGCGTCTGGAGCGAGCTGGCGAAGATCCCTTACGGGGAGACCATCACGTACCGGGAGCTCGCCTCGAGGGTGCGGCGGCCGAAGGCGGCCCGCGCGGTCGGCTCCGCCTGCGGGCGAAATCCCCTCATGATCGTCGTGCCCTGCCACCGCGTCGTCGCTCAGGACGGCGGGCTGGGCGGCTACGCGCTCGGTTTGCGGCGCAAAAAATGGCTTCTCGAGCACGAGAAGAGGGCCTCCGGCCGGGACCGCGGGTGAACATCCTTCTGATCGGCGGCCGGACGCTGCAGCGGGACCTGTCTCTTTTGTTGTCGAGGCTGCGCGTGCGGCTGGAGGTGGAGACGGACGAAGACGGGCTCCGCCGCCGCCTGCAGAAGGGTTTTTCGGGCGTGATCCTTTTCGATCACGACGATTTCGTGGACAACGCCCGCCGCGACGCATTTTACCGCCAGCTCAAATCCTCCAAGTGCCGTTTTCTCGTGATTTCTTCGGCCCGCACGACCGAAGCCATCCTCGCGGCGGCCCGGCGGGGATCGGCGGACTACATCCTGCGCCCGTGCAGCCAGCGCGAGTTCATCATGCGTCTGAACGCCGTCGCACAGGGGAAAAAGCGGATCGCCTGCATCGGCGGCGGCACGGGGCTTTTCACTTTGCTGCTGGGCCTGAAGACGCTTCCCAACGCGCTTTCGATCTCCATCGTCAACATGAGCGACGACGGCGGTTCGTCCGGCAAGCTCAGCCAGGCGTTCGGGATCCTGCCGCCGGGCGACATCCGGCGCAGCCTCGTCGCGCTGTCGAACGCCCCCGAGCTCATGAATCAGATCATCCAGCACCGCTTCGACAAGGGCGGCGAGCTCCATGGACACAGCTTCGGCAACATCTTTCTGACCGTGCTCGCCGAGGTCAAGGGCTCGATGGCGGAGGCGGTGAAGGCTCTGGCGGACATCCTCAACATCCAGGGCATCGTGCTTCCCGCGACCAAGACGCTGACCACCCTCGTGGCGCGCTTTCAGAACGGTCTCGTCGTCAAGGGGGAAAGCCGGATCGACCGGGGCGACGGCCGCCCGCCCGAGCTGCGCATCAAGAAGCTCTCCCACGAACCCGAGTCCGAGTGCGAGCCGGAGGCGTTTTCATCGATCATCCACGCGGAGGCGGTCATCATCGGCCCCGGCGACCTCTTCACGAGCGTCGTGACGAACCTCGTCGTGCGCGACATCCGCGACGCGATCGTCCGCACCAAGGCCAAGAAGATCTACGTCTGCAACCTGATGACCAAGCCCGGCGAGACCGCGGGCTTCGACGCGGCGGCGCACGTCCGGGAGATCGTGCGGTATCTGGGCGAAGACTGCCTGGATTACGTGCTGGTCTCCAATTCCGCGCTTTCACGCGAATCGATCCTCGAATACGCCAAGAAAAACCAGTCGCCGGTGGCCGCGGGACGGATGAGCTCGCTCCGCGCGGTCACCCGCGCGAAAATCGTGATCGCGGATCTCGGGGACGAGACGGAGCTCGTGCGCCACGACAGCATGAAGCTCCGCGAAGAGATCCGCAAAATCCTGAAAGGGCTGTGATGAAGAAAAAACAGGTCTCCGAATCTTTGAGGGCGCACGTGTACTACAGCGGCCGCGTCCAGGGCGTCGGCTTCCGCTTCACGGCGGAGCGCTTCGCTCTCGACCTGGGGCTGACCGGCTGGGTGAAGAACCTGCCGGACGGCCGCGTCGAGGTCGTCTGCGAAGGGCCCCGCGACCGCATCGAGGCCTTCCTCGAAAAAATCAAGCAGAGCCCGCTCGGCCGCGGCATCCAGCGCGCCGCCTGCACCTGGCAGGACGCGACGAGCGAGTTCACCGACTTCACCGTCGAATTCCAGCTCTGAGATGACCGCTCCGTCCTCCCGGGCGGACGCGGCCGGCCGGGACCCGGGCCGCCGCATCCGCGAGCTCCGCAAAGCGGTCGAGCGCCACAACCGCCTTTATTACGAAAAGGCGCGTCCCGAGATCACCGACGCCGAGTTCGACCGCCTGATGAGGGAGCTCGAGGAT
>DATJEK010000150.1:0-5375 GCA_035496715.1 Candidatus Eiseniibacteriota bacterium
AGCAGGTTCCAGAGGATCCAGAAGCCGAAAAGGTAGGCCGTGATCGCCGCGCGGCGTTTTTTGAAGCAGTAGAAGCCGGAGGTCGACGTGTCGCGGTCGATGTACGGGATCGCGCACAGGCCGATGATGATGAAAGTCGGCAGGAGCACGCCCGCGATCCAGGGGTCGAAGTAGACCAGCATCTCCTGCAGGCCGAGGAAGTACCAGGGGGCTTTGGACGGGTTCGGCGACACCGTGGGGTTGGCCGGCTCCTCGAGCGGCGCTTTCAGGAAGATCGACCAGAGCACGAGACCGACCGCGTAAGCCAGGGCGACGACGAACTCGATGAAGATGAGATAAGGAAACACGAGAACCTTCTCGTTGGTCTCGAGCTGCTCGACGGTCGGCTCCCCCTTCTCCATCCGCATGTCGTTCACGACGGCCTTGCGCATCGCGTACCAGGTGAAGAAGCCGAAGATGAAGATCATGCCGACGATGGGCACGTTGTCCGGGGTCGTGATGATGCCGCGGAAGTGCTCGTCCGTGAGGCCGACGCCGAAGAAGCCGAGGACGAGCGCGAGCACGCCCAGCGCGACCGGCGGCGAGGTCATCACGCGCGGGAAGGTGACGAACAGAGCGAAGACCGCGGTGGCCGACGTGAAGATCGTGACCGGGGACGAGACCGAGTTGACGAAGTTCTTGAACGCGTCGAGCATCAGAGCGGGCCGCTGATGCCGCCGTCTTTGCGGATGCGCCAGAAATGCACGGACATCAGGACGACGAGGATCGTGGGAATCGCGACGCAGTGGAGGATGTAGAAGCGCAGCAGCGCGCCGGCGCCGACGAAGCGGCCGCCGAGGAGCGCGAACCGCACGTCGCTGCCCGACGTGACGAGCTGGATGTCGCCGATCTTGAGCATCGCGGCGCCCGGACCCTCATGGCCCAGGAACGGCGTCGCGCGCGCCATGTTGGAGCCGACCGTGATCGCCCACATCGCCAGCTGGTCCCAGGGAAGCAGGTAGCCGGTGAAGCTGAGGAGCATGGTCAGAACCAGGAGCAGGACACCGATCACCCAGTTGAATTCGCGCGGCGGCTTGTAGGATCCGGTCATGAAAACCCGGAACATGTGGAGCCACACGGTGATGATCATCGCGTGCGCGCCCCAGCGGTGCAGTTCGCGCATGATGCCGAACGGGACGTGCTCCCGGAGCGCCATGATGTCGTTGTACGCGTGCTCGACGGTCGGGCGGTAATAGAACATAAGGAGGATGCCGCTGACGACGAGCGTCAGGAAGACGAAGAAGGAAAGGCCGCCCGCGCACCAGGTGAACCCGAAGCGCGCGCCGGACTTGCGGACCTTCACCGGATGCAAATGGAAGAAGACGTTCGTCATGACCGACAGCGCGCGGTCGCGGTCCGACGTGGAGTACCCGTGCCGGAACATGGACTTGTAGAGCTGGGTCTCGGTGATGTACTTGCCCAGGTCGAACTTCGGCTTCTTGACGGGGTCAGGCATGGGACGCGGTCCTCGGGGTCAGCATGTCAGGAAGGACTCCGGGTTGTTCCACTCGCCCTTTTCCTGCTGAAACTTTTTCGATTTGTCGACCAGGATCTGGCCGTCCTCGGCCAGCGAGATCCGGTAACGCTCGAGAGGCCTCGGCGCGGGTCCTTCGAAGTTGATGCCGGTCTTGTAGAAGCCGCTGCCGTGGCAGGGACACTTGAATTTGTTTTCGCCGCCGAGCCAGTTGGGGGTGCAGCCCAGGTGGGTGCAGATCGTGGAGAGCGCGTAGATGCCCTCGGCCGTCTTCACCATCCACACGCCGAACTTCTGCTTCCAGCGCTCGTCCACCACGCCGACTTCGTAGTCCGAGGGAAACCCCGCCTTGAACGAGGTCGGCGGTTCGAACACGACGTTGGGAAAAAGGAAGCGCAGGACGATCGAGAGCGCCCCGCCGGTGGCGGCAGCGAAGCTCACCCACGCGAGCCCGAACCACGACAGGAAACGGCGGCGGTCCATCTTCGCGGGGGCCTGCGGCGGCGCCATGACGGCGGGAGCCGCCGGTTTCGGCGCGGGCGTCGGTGCGGCGGCTGCGGGTTGAGGAGTGTCGCTCATGATTAGTTTTCTATTTTACCAGAATCCGGTTTCTTTTGAAACTGCATCGCGTCCATCGCGGCCTGACGGACCCGGAGGTTCCTGTCTTCCCGCGCGAGCGTTTGAAGAATTTTAATCGACTCGGGCCCCGGAATCAAGGCTAATCCTTTGATGGCGTTGGTCATCAGGTTCTCGATCTCGGGTTCGGCCATGCGGCGGGACGTTTCGAGCTCCCGGCGGTCGGTCATGCGCGTCAGCACCGTCAGGCCGGAGGCGTCGCCGAGGCGGGCCAGCGCCAGGGCCGCGTTCCACCGGACGTCGTCGACTGGATCTTCGACGAGCGGCCGGAGCGCCGGCACGGCCTCCCGCGCGCCGAGGGCGCCGAGGACGTAGGCGGCGTTCACGCGCAGCTCGCTGCGGTCGCTTTTCAGGAACGGCAGGATCTCGGGCGCGGCCGAACGGGCGCCGACGAGCCCGAGCGTCCAGATCGCGTAAAACTGGACTTCCGGGTCCGCGTCGTCGAGCGCGCGGCGCAGCGCCGCCTCGGCCTCCGGCTGGCCGTCGAAATGGCCGAGCGCGACCGCCAGATACGCGCGCGTCTTCGCGTCGTACGTCTTCGAATCCCCCAGCATCGCGACGATCTCGCGGCCGAGCGCGGCGTCGCGGTAGCCGCGCGGAAGGCGGTTCAGCTCGTTCGAGAGCTCGCTGGCCTTCTGCCAGCGTTTGCGTTCGGAGCCGGTCTTGATCGCGGTCAGCAGCGATTCGGGCGTCTCCTTTTCGTGGGTCAGGAGGACGGCCGTGAGAACCATCACGATCATGCCCGCGAGAATGACAAGCGGAAAGATGAAAAGGCCGTAAAACAGCTTGCGGCCGGAATCGGGTTTGAGTTCTGGGGCGTTCATGGTCTCCTTTTTGGTTCCTAAGTGTCCGAAAATCGAAAACCCGCGATGACCGTGGTCGAAACAAGCGCGGCCGTGAGAAAGAACGGAAGCTGGTAGTGCCATCCGAACAAAAGCCCTCCCCATCCGGGACCGACGGCACGGCCGAGCGCGGAGAGCGCCTGCGACGCGCCGAGCGTCGCGCCGTAAAAACGCGGGTCCGAGCGCTTCGAGATGAGGCTCGTGAGCGTCGGCAGGCTGAGGCTCCAGCCCGTCGCCATGAGTCCGATGAACGCAAAAAGCGCGCCCTGCGAACGCGCCAGCGGGATCAGCGCCAGGCCGGCGGTCATGACCGCGTTGCCGACGACGAAGAGCGGTTTTTCCCCGAAGCGCTTCACCAGCGGCCGGATGAACCCGCCCTGGACAAATACCGCGATCAGGCCCACCCACACGTACTGCATCCCGACGGCCGCCGGCGAAAGCCGGAGGTTCTCTTTGCAGAAGAGCGGGAAGGCTCCGTAGATGCTGGCCTGGCCGAACGTCGCCATGAACATGCAGAAGAAAAGAAGCGGCAGGCCCTGCCCTTTTTCCCGGTCGGCCACGAATTTCCAGAACGACGGGCGGAAAACGCTCATCTTGACCGGCCGGGCGTCGTCTGCGACGGCGGCGCGCGCGGTCCGGTTCAGCGATTCGGGAAGGACAAAGATGACCAGGAGGAAGCTCGCGGCCGACAGCGCGGAAGAAAAGAAGCCGACGAGCGCGTGCGGGTAGCTGGCGAAAAACGCCCCGGACACGGGCACGTGGGCCAGTCCGGCGCCGATCGCCGGTCCGAGCACGAAACCGATCCCGAAAGCCGCCCCGATCATCCCCATTCCCCGCGCGCGGTTTTCGGGCGTCGTCACGTCCGAGACGTAGGCCTGGGCGGTCGAGATGTTGCCGGCCATGACGCCGGCCAGGATGCGTGAGAGGAACAGGAGCGCGATGGAATTCGAGAATCCGAGCAGGATATAGGAGAGCGCGGAGCCGAGGGTGCTCACGAGCATCACGGGCCGACGGCCGATGCGGTCGGAAAGCGCTCCCCAGATCGGCGAGAAAAAAAGCTGGGCGACCGAATAGCTCGAGTACAGGAGGCCGACGACGAACGGCGAGGCCCCGTAACCCGAGGCGAAGAACGCCAGGTTCGGCAGCACGATGCCGAAACCGATGAGGTCGATGAGGACCGTGAGGAATACGGCCGCCAGGCCGCCTTTCTTCGCGTCAGTCAAGGTAGATGGTCTCCTCTTCCGAGCTCTCCTCCACCTCGACGTCGTCGTAGGCGCTCGACGGGAGCTCCTCCACGAACACGGACGGGCGGCTGATCACGGTTCCGGCGTTGTAGTCGTAGCGCGTCATCGCGTGCACGAGCGTCAGCTCCTGCTTGGCTCGCGTCACGGCCACGTAGAAAAGCCGCCGCTCCTCTTCCAGCTCGTTTTCGTTTTCCATGGATTTGGCGTGCGGAAAAAGGCCCTCGGCCAGGCCGATCACGAAAACGGAGGTCCACTCGAGGCCCTTGGCCTGGTGGATCGTCGAAAGGACGAGCTCGTCAGATTTTTCGTCCTCGCCGGCGGCGTCCACGAGCGTCTCCCCCTTGAAGCTCTCCCGGAGAGTCACGTCCGCCAGGAAGTCCTTGAGGCTCTTGTAGGTGTGGGCGAAATTGACGAGCTCGCGGAGGTCTTCGAGCCGGTCCTGCGCGTTCTCGAAATTCATCAGGACGTGCTTGTTGTAGCCGTTGTCGAGCACCTGCTCGACGAGGACGTCCGGGTGGTCGCGGCGGTCCTCCGGAACGAGATTGCGGAAAATTTTCTTGAAGGCGCTCAGTCCGTCGCGGACGCGGGGCGGCATCGAGGAGCCGAAATCGGCCGCGGCGGCCCGTTTCGGATCCCCGCCCTCTTTCATGAAAAGGCGGAAGATCTTCTCGGCGTACCCGCCGCCGATTCCCGGCTGGAGCGTCAATGCCCGTGCCCACGCGATCTCGTCCTGCGGGTTCAGCAGGATCTTGAGGAAGGAAAGGACGTCCTTGATGTGCGCCTGCTCGAAAAAGCGGATGCCGCCCCGGATCACGTACGGGATGCCGTGACGGGCCAGTTCGAGTTCCAGCTCGGCGGCCTGATAGCGCGCGCGGAAGAGAACGGCGATGCGGGAGAATTCGACGTCGGCCTGCTTGAGCTCGAGGATGCGCTGCGCGACGAACGCCGCATCCTGGCGCGTGTCGCGCACCTTGACGAACTGAGGCTTCGCCCCCTCCCCGTGCACGCTCTTGAGCTTCTTCGGGAACTGGTGGACGTTGTGCTTGATGCTCTCGTTGGCGAGGTCGAGGATCGCGCTCGTGGAGCGGTAGTTCGTCTCTAGCTTGAATATTTTTGCGTTTTCGTGCTGTTCGGGGAAAT
>DATJEK010000151.1:0-35903 GCA_035496715.1 Candidatus Eiseniibacteriota bacterium
GTACCTGCCCGGCGGCAAGGGCGAGAAGCAGTTTCTGCCGCTGGGGACGACGGCGCTGTCCTCGGGGAAATGGATCACGTTCACTCCGCAGGAAGAGGTTCTGAAACCGTTCGGGCGGATCACGGTGCGCTACACGATCAAGGTCCCCGAGGAAGCCAAGGGCGGCTATTTTTCCGTCCTCTTTCTCGAGACCGCGCTCGGGATCGCCAAGGACGAGGAAGGCGCGAACGTGCTCGTCTCGGGACGTATCGGGGCGCTGTTTTTCATCCACGTCAAAGGCACCGTCGACAAAAAGGGGGAGATCCGGAACGTCGAGATCAAGGCGCCCGAGGGCAACAAACCGCTCGAGATCGCGACGACCTTCGCCAACACCGGCAACGTCGACGTGACGGTCGGGGGCAATTTCCTCCTCATGGATTCCGAGGAAAACGTCGCGGCGCGCGGCACGCTTGACCCCATCTACACGTTCCCCGGCGCCACCGAGACCGGCGTCACGAAGTGGGTCGGCCGTCTGGCCCCGGGCAAGTACCAGGCGCTCCTGACCTACGACCTGGGCAAGGGACAAAGCCTCGTCGAGGAACGGACGCTGACCGTCGGTTGAAGATCCGGCGCGCCCTCCCAGCCGCCTTCCTCTTTCTATTTTTCCCGGCGCCGTTTTCCGGCGCCGTTTCCGTTTACGCCGCCGGATCGGATTTTTACACGCTGAATCAGCGCTGGGAGAAGAGCGCCGGAAAACCGGACAAAGCCCACGCGGTCGATGACGCCTTCGGCGCGGCCCTGCAAAGCCCTTCCTCCTCGGCGCCTTCGGTGACCGCCGCGCCGGTCCTGCAGCGCTCGCTCGACGAGCTGGCCGCGTCCGGCCGGACCGTGGAGCTCGAGCTCGGTCAGTCGCTGCTCGTCACCCCCGCGGGCGCCATCCAGAAGTTCATCGCCACCGACGAGGGAGTCGTCTCGTTCGAGGCTTCGAGCACCAGTCTTCTGAGGGTGGAAGGCAAGGGCCTGGGCAGCACGTTCGTCCACGTCTGGGACGCGGGCGGCCGCAAGACCTTTCAGGTCCAGACGAAGGCGGCGCGGACGATCCTGACGGCCGATCAGGTCCGGCAGCTCGAGCGGTTCGAGCGCGCCCGCTCCTTCAAATTCGGCTATCAGAACGCGCGCGGGGCGTTTTACACCGCCGAAAAGCCCACCGAGCTCCAGCGCAACACCCTCGACTACGATCAGATCTTTTCGCTCCAGGGCGACACGCCCTACGGTTATTTCGCCTCCCATCTGGAAACGCAGAAGGACCGCCGCAAAAACCTCGTCACCGACTATCAGGCCTCGCTCCGGGACGGGCGCATCGGCGCGTTCCGCGATTTCGACGCGGCGGTCGGCGACTCGCGCGTCTCGACCGACCTCATCTCTTTCCCGGGAAGCCGCATCCGCGGCGTGGACGTGAAGCACGCGCCGGCCGAAAGCCGCGCGAAGTGGAGGGCCTTCACCGGCCGCGAGCAGGCGAGCATCATCGGCACGCTCTCCCCGGGCATCGTCAGCCACAAGCAGCCCCACTCCCATCTTTCGGGCGGCGTGCTGGACTATAAACTGAACGAGGACGCGCGCCTCTACGGCGGCTACTTCAACGGCTACGGCACGTCTCGGCCCGACGAGCTGAACCGGCACGGAGGCGGCGTGAAGTCCGAGATCGATCTCGGCGAGCACGTGCGGCTGGTGCCGGAAGTGGACCATGACAACGAGCGTTTCGCGCAGCGTCACGCGGCCATCGTGTCGATGCCCGGGGTGCGCCTGAAGAGCGAATACCGGAACATCAACAAGGAGTTCGTGACGCTCGGCGGCATCCCGTCCCGGCAGGGCGAGCTGGGCTACCTCTTCGACCTGACGGCCAACCCGTCGGAGGCCTGGAATTTCTCCTCCCAGGTCGACGTCTTCCGGGACCGCGTCATCCCCAACCCCGAGGATCCGCACCGGCTGAACCTGCACCAGGACTACGCGCTGACCCTCACGCCGCTCCCGCGCACGAGCGCGATCCTGAGCTTCCAGGACTTCGACGACACGGGCCGCCTCGGGCCGACGAAATCGCGCGCGATCGGCGGGCAGCTGAACCAGGGTTTCGACCTCCTCGGCCACAAGGCGACGGTCTTCGCCCGGCTGCAGAACCGCAAGAACCGCAACATCACCAACCCCGTTTCCGACTACGTGCAGAACCAGTTCGGGCTCGGCCTCTACACCACGCTTTTCTGGGATCTCAACTTCACGGTCCAGCAGGAATGGAGCAACCTGGAAGAGCCCAACGTCCGCCGCGTCACCCACCCGTACGCGACGACGTACTCGCTGGACCGCTCCTGGCGGCTGTGGGAGACCCCGCTCTACGCGGAGATCCGCATGCGCTACCGCGACGAGGAGGAGACCGAGTCTCCTTCGAGCTTCATGACCGGCGAGGACTCGTTTGAAATAAACGGAAATTTCTTTTATCGCGAGACCGAGGACCTGGAGCTCTTCCTGACCTCCAGCTTCCGCACGTACCGGCCCGAGAGCCTGAACGTCACGGCGCCGCGCGTCGAGGCGCAGTTCCTGACCGGGATGAAGTACGTCTTCGACACGGGTTATCACTGGGAAGCCGTGGGTTCGTTCAAGGGCGTCGTGTTCAAGGATCTGAACGGGGACGGCAAGCGCCAGCCCGAAGAACCGGGCCTGAAGGGGATGAAGATCAAGGTCGCGGGCCGGGAGATCCTCACGGACGACAAGGGGATGTACGAGGTGCGGGGCGTGAGCGGGAAAAACGCGGTGATCCTTCTCGAGCCCGACAATTTCCCCCAAGGCTACGTCCCGACCACGCCCACCCAGCAGAACCTGCCGATCGAACAGGGGGCGACCCGGGAAGCGGACTTCGGCATCGTGCCCCGCTCCGAGGCGGGCGGCCTCGTCTTCAGCGACCTGAACGGGAACGAAAAGTATGATCCCGGCGAACCGCCGGTGAAGAAAGTGCGCGTCAAGCTGGAGGGTGGGCGCACGACCGTCACGAACGTGAAGGGCGTCTTCGCGTTTCCGGACCTGATCGCGGGAGACCACGTCGCGGAGCTGGATCTGGCGACGCTGCCCGAAGGCTATCTCCCGACGGGAAAACCGAAGAAGACCTTCACGCTGTTCGAAGGCATGCGCTACGAACTGAATTTCCCGCTGCGGGCCCAGCGGACCGTCGCCGGGCGGGTGTTCGGGGACAAGAACTCGAACGGAAGGCTGGATATGGACGAAACGGGATTGGCCGAAGTGCTGGTTCTCTTCGGCGGAGAGCCGGTCCTCACCGACCGGGACGGTTACTATCTTTTCGACAATCTGAAAAGCGGCGCGTTCGATCTCGCGGTCGATCCCACGACCGTGCCCGCGGGCTTCACGCCGCCGCCGCCGAGAAAAGTCGACATCCCCGCCGAGCCGGCGCAGATTTTGAACATGGACTTCGCGTTGCCGGGGAAGAAGAAGGAATAAGCCTTACAGGGCGGTGACGGTGTAGACGACGCCGTTCGCCCGGGCGTCGCGGTTCAAGCGGAACTTGCCGTTCATGTTGCCGCCGGCGGTCACGGAGGCGTTTTCGGCCTTCAGGCTGATCTGGTCTTTGGGCGCGGGGGAGGGGGAAGAGAACACGGGCGCCCCCTGGGTGAAGGCCGTCGAGATCTCCATCACGGCGGGGATGACGCAGCTGACCGTGACGGTCTTGGAACGGGAGTCCGCGCGGGCCGACGGCGCGAAGAAGAGGGTCAGCGCGTAGGCCAGACCCAGGGCTAGAATCAGTTTCCGCTGGTGAAGCCCGATAAAAAACCCATTTTCACCGAGGAAAATGGGCCGTGTTGCGTTTGACGGTGTCAAATTCGACCTCCGGCGGCCCAACCACCATTCACGACATAACCGATTGCCGTGTTTAGGTTTGTGGCTTTGCTGTCCTTCCCTTTCGGGAAGTTTGCCTTTGTTGTCAGGACGTGATCAAGGAGCTTTAATAAGTCTCGCTTACTTAGAAATATACCTGTGAAATCCGCATACTTCAAGGTAGAATAACGCTTTATTCGAATGAAAACTTCCTCCGATTATCAACTCCATCCCGACGGCCGATTCGTCATCCGGGACTACAACCGAAAGAGGCCGTTCAGCGACTTCCTGCCGGGCATCGCCGGGCTCTACGGAACGCCGATGTGGGCGTTTTTCGTCAACCGCGGCCAGGGCGTCGCCAGCTTCGGGACCCGCAACAAAGACAACGCGATCCTCGAGTTTTTCCCGGCCAACAAGGCGTATCAGGCGACCCCGTCGCTGGGCTTCCGCACGTTTCTCAAGCTGAACCAGAAGACTTTTTACGAGCCGTTCCGCGACTTTCCCGCGGCCTCGGCCTCGCGCCCGGAGCAGGAGATGGAGATCCGTTCGGAAGGGTTTCTGGTGCGCGAGACGAACCGGAAGCTCGGCCTCGAGACGCGGGTCCGGTACTTCACCGTGCCCGGGGAGCCGATCGCCGCGCTCGCGCGCGAAGTCTCTTTCACGAACCTTTCCGGCCGTCCGCTCGAAGTCGAGCTCCTGGACGGCCTGCCGTCGGTCAATCCGTTCGGGATGAACGAATTCTTCGTCAAGAACATGAGCCGCACGATCGAGGCCTGGATGGTCGCCGACAACGTCGCGAAGAAGGCGCCGTTCCTCCGCCTGCGCGTCGACGCCACCGACCGCCCCGAGGTGACGCCGATCGAAGAGGGCAACTTCTTTTTCGGGTTCCTGGACGGCGGCACCCGGCAGCCGCTCCTGCCCGTGTTCGTCGACCCGGCCGCGGTCTTCGGCCCCCGGACGGACTTCGGCGAGCCGGCGGCGTTTTACGGCCCGCATCCCTTGCGCGCGGCGGGACAGGTGACGGAAAACCGCACGCCGTGCGCCTTCACGCACGCGGCCTTCCGCCTGGCCGCGGGCCAGTCGCGTTCGCTGCGGGCTTTTTACGGTCACGCCGCCAGCGTCGATCTCCTCAACCGCTTCGCCGCACGCGCCCGCGCGTCCGCATATTTCGAGACGAAGGCCGCCGAAAACCGCCGGCTCATCGAGGGCGTGAAAGGCAGGATCTTCACCGTCACCGCCGATCCCGCGTACGATCTGTACTGCGGCCAGACCTATCTGGACAACGTGATGCGCGGCGGCCTGCCGGTTTATTTCGGCGAAAAGGGGAAGGGATTCGCCTTCCACGTCTATTCGAGGAAGCACGGCGACCTCGAGCGCGACTACAACCGCTTCCTCGTGGAGCCGACCTATTTTTCACAGGGCGACGGCAACTACCGCGACGTGAACCAGAACCGCCGCAACGACGAGTGGTTCGAGCCGCTCGTGGGCGACGCCAACGTGCGCACCTTCCTGAACCTGATCCAGCTCGACGGATACAACCCGCTCGTGACGAAGGGCGCGCAGTTCTCGCTGCGGCCCGGCCCCGCCGCGAAACGGGCGCTGGTCTCGGCCCTCGGCGCCCGCGGGGCCGCCCGGTGCGCCGAATTCATGAAAAAACCCTTCAGCCCGGGCGAGCTCTGCCGGCGCCTCGAAACCGAGAAGATCCTGCCGCGCGCGCGGTTCGAGTCGTTTCTCGGAGGACTGGCGGAGCACCTCCACCGCGAGGAGCGCGCCGAGCACGGAGAGGGGTTCTGGACGGATCACTGGACCTACAACCTCGACCTCCTGGAGAGCCACCTGGCGATTTTTCCGGAAGATTCGCGGCCGCTCTTTTTCGGCCGGCGCGATTTCACGTTCCACGACGGCGATCACTACGTGCGCCCGCGGCATGAGAAGTACACGCTCAAGAAGGCCGGGGAGGTCCGTCAGTTCCAGTCGGTCGGCCGGGACAAGGCGAAAGAAAAATTGATCAAAGACCGCGCGTCGCTTCCCTCGGTGGTCCGCTCCCGCTCCGGCCGCGGCGAAGTCTATCGCACGTCGCTTTTCGTGAAGCTCCTGTGCCTTTTCGCCAACAAGCTCGCGACGCTCGACCCGGAGGGCGCCGGCGTGGAGATGGAGGCCGACAAACCGTCGTGGTACGACGCGCTGAACGGCCTGCCGGGGCTCCTGGGCTCCTCGCTCTGCGAGACGTTCGAGCTCAAGCGCCTGGCGGTCTTCCTCATCCATTTGCTGGACGACGAGTCCGACCTCGAGGCCGAGGAAACGCTCCCGGCGGAGCTGCGGGACTTCGTGCAGAAGCTGACGGGCGCGCTCGACCGCCACTTCAAGGACAAGGCCGCGGGTCGCAACTTTCGCTTCTGGGACGAGGCCTCTCGGGCCAAGGAAGACTTCCGCGCCCGCACGCGCGCCGGCCTCTCCGGGAAAGAAAAGCGGCTGGGGTACCGCGCCATCAAGATTTTCCTCGAGCACGCCCGTGAAAAGCTGGACATCGGCATCGAGCGGTCGTTCCACCCCGGGACCGGCCTGTATCCGACCTACTTCGAAAACCGCGTCGAGCGTTTCCGGACCGTCCGGTCGGCGTCCGGCACGTCCGTGAAACCCGTGTCGTTCCGGCAGGAGCCCCTGCCGTATTTTCTGGAAGGGCCCGTCCACGCGATGAAGGTGGAAAAAGACCCCGCGCGGCGGCGCCAACTCCTGAAGGCCGTGCGCCAGAGCCGCCTCTACGACGCGAAGCTCGGCATGTACAAGGTCAACGCGCCGCTCGCGGGCGCCTCGTTCGAGATCGGCCGCGCGCGCGTGTTCGCGCCCGGCTGGCTCGAGAACGAGTCCGTGTGGCTGCACATGGAATACAAGTTCATGCTCGAGACGCTGAAAAGCGGCATGACCGAGGACTTTTTCCGCGATTTCCGGCGCGCGCTCGTGCCGTTCCAGCCGGCCGAGCGGTACGGGCGCAGCATCCTGCAGAATTCTTCTTTCATCGTCTCGAGCGCGTTCGCCGACGAGGCGCTGCACGGCGGCGGCTTCGTCGCGCGTCTGTCCGGCTCCACGGCGGAGTTCCTGTCGATGTGGCTCCTCATGAACGCCGGGAAGACCCCGTTTTTTCTCGGCCCCGACAAGAAGCTTTCGCTGCGCTTCCAGCCGAGCCTTCCGGCCGACTTTTTCGTCAAGGCGGAAACGACGCGTTCCTTCGTCACGCCCGGCGGCGAGGAGCGGCGGGTGACGGTCCCCAAGGACGGGCTGGCGTTCCTCTTTCTCGGGAAGACGCTCGTCGTCTACCGGAACCCCCGCGGGCTCGACACGTTCGGCAAAGTCCGGGTTTCGGTGAAGAAGATCACGATGCACACGCGGCGCGGCGAGAAGATCGAATTCCGGGGCGACACGATCCCGAGCCCGTACGCGGCGCGCGTGCGGGACGAATTCGTCCCGCGTCTCGACGTGGAGCTCGGCTGACATGGCGGCTCCGGTGAAGGTCCGCTTCGCGCCCAGCCCCACTGGCTTCCTGCACATCGGGAGCGCGCGCACCGCGCTCTTCAACTGGCTCTTCGCGCGCCACGAGGGCGGGACGTTCTGCCTGCGCATCGAGGACACCGACAAGGAGCGCTCGAAGCAGGAGTTCTTGGAGGAGATCCTCTCCTCCCTCAAATGGCTGGGGCTCGACTGGGACGGAGAGCTCGTGTTCCAGTCCAAGCGCACCGAGAAGTACCGCGCGGTCGCCGACGGCCTGATCGCCAAGGGCCTGGCGTATCCCGAGGACCAGGCGATCCGCTTCCGCGTCCCCAAGACCGGCAAGGTGGGCTTCGACGACCTCCTGCACGGGCGCATCGAGTTCGACCTGGAACAGCACGTGTCGCTGGCCGAGGACCTCGTGATCTTCAAGTCCGACGGAAGTCCCACCTACAATTTCGCGGTCGTCTGCGACGACGCCGAGATGGGCATCACGCACGTGATCCGCGGAGACGACCACATCAACAACACGCCCAAGCAGATCCCGCTGTACGCGGCGCTCGGCCTGACGCCGCCGGTTTTCTGCCACATCCCGCTCATCCTCGGCGAGGACCGCTCGCGCATGTCCAAGCGCCACGGCGCCACCTCGATCCGCGAATACCTCGAGGCCGGGTTCCTGCCGGAGGCGCTCGTCAACTACCTGTCGCTCCTGGGCTGGTCGCCTGGAAACAACGAGGAAATCCTTCCGCTGGAGGAGATCGTCCGGCGGTTCGACCTGAAGAGGGTCCTGAAGACCGGCGCCGTGTTCGGCCGCGACAAGCTGGAGTGGGTCAACGGGCAGTACGTGCGCAAGCTCCCCGTGCCCGAGCTGACCGGCCGTCTGCTGCCGTTCCTCGAAAAGCGCGGCTACGCCGAGGCTTCGAAAGACCGCGAGTGGCTCGAGCGCGTGGTCAAGCTCTTCCAGGAGAGGATCTTCATGCTCTCTCAGTTCCCCGACCTGGCCCAATTTTTCTTCGACGAAAAAATAGGGTATAATCAGGAAGCGCTGGAGGAGTTCCGCAAGGACCCCCGGCTCAAAGGGGCGTTCACGGCGTACGCCGCGGCGCTCGAGGCCCTCGAGGCTTTCGACGTGAAGACGGTCGAAGAGAAGAGCCGCGCGTTCATGAAGGAGCAGGGGATGACGGGCAAGGAGTTCATCCACCCCTGCCGCGTGGCGCTCACCGGGAGAACCATCAGTCCCGGATTTTTTGACGTCGTTTCGCTTTTGGGAAAGAAAAGAGCGGCCGAGAGGTTGCGGTCGGCCGCCTCACAGATTTAAGCGTTCTCTGCCCTGTTGTGTAACGGTAGCACAAGTGACTCTGAATCACTTTGTCTAGGTTCGAATCCTAGCGGGGCAATTTTTCATCCGGAAGGGCTTCATTTTACGTTCTGGCTTTTTGGGGACGATGTAGTAGAATGAACGCTCTCTCCAATTTTGCGGAAGTGGCGGAACTGGCATACGCGCATGTTTGAGGGGCATGTGCCTCACGGCTTGAGGGTTCAAATCCCTCCTTCCGCACCATCTAGACCCACCTGAAAAGGTGGGTCTTTTTTTGTGTCCGAGCGAAGCTTTTTTTGCGTGATTTATTCGAGGCAGACGAGAACGAGGTTCTCGTTTTTCGAGGCAGCGGAGACGAGGACCGAGCGGGGGATGAGGATTTCCTTGTGGTTCAGTTCGACGCCCTTCAGGTCGCGGCCGTTCACGGTCACGCGCGCGACGCAGTAGTGGCCGTAGGGAATTTTTTTGGTGTTGCGGTAGACGACGCGCAGACGCTTGCCCGCGAACGTGGTGTCGACCCAGACGTCCGGACCTTCCCGGAAATCGTCCTGGGTGAACTTCGGCGCCAGGAGGAGGTCGCCGTTCTGGCCGCGCACGCCGAACACCTGCGTCAGCACCGTGAGGATGAGCCAGCTCGCCGAACCCGTCAGGTAGTGGTACAGCCCTCGGCCTTCCGAGTTGAAGTACTCGGGGATGCCCGGGTAGATCTTGCTCTTCTCGGTCCTCAGGCACATCCGGAAGATCGAGTCCAGCACCTCGCGGCCCTCGCTCACGAAGCCGCGCTGGTAGAGCGCGTTGGCGAACATCACCGCCATGTGGCTGAAGAACGCCCCGTTTTCCTTCTCCCCGTAGGCGAATGAGAAGGCCCGGCCCAGGTCCAGGCGGATCTGGTTGAAGTTGGTGTTGAGCCGGAAGCCGCCGTGCTCCTTGTCCTTCAGGTGCTTGCGCGCGGTGCGGA
The DNA here is from genome assembly GCA_035496715.1 of Candidatus Eiseniibacteriota bacterium. Taxonomy (GTDB): domain Bacteria; phylum Omnitrophota; class Gorgyraeia; order 2-02-FULL-51-18; family 2-02-FULL-51-18; genus DATJEK01. Next base: position 9,615 of record DATJEK010000151.1, read on the forward strand.
AGATCTCCTCGACCTGCCGCGCGTCGGCGACGCCGCTCATGATGGGGAAGGTCTGTCCCGCGAGCGTCATGTGGAGCCCCTGGGGCGAATCGCCCTCGACCCTCCGGCCGTGGTTGTCGTAGTAGCCGTTGTAGAGCCCTTCGCCGTTGTGCGACTGGAGCCATTCTTTCTGGCGGACGTGCTGGACGATGAACTCGCTTTTCTCGCGCAGGTCTGCGGCCAGGCGCGCCACCGGCATCTCGATCTTCACGCCCGAGACGACCGGCTCGACCGCCGCGAAATACTGCGCCAGGCGGCGGTGCTTCGCCGGCGCCGAGTCGTAGTCGACCCGGCGCTTGCCCGCGGCCCGGTCCAGGAGGAGAGTCAGCTCGCGCGCCAGGGGGATTTTCTTCAGGCCTTTTCGCTTCGCCGCCTCCTCGAGAAGGCCCGCGAGTTTCCGCAGGTTGGAGGCGTACAGGCAGGTGAACGCCACGCTCTCGCCGCGCTCGTACGCCATGTCGAGGCCGTCGTTCCAGTCGGCGTTTTCCAGACGGATGTGGTTGTGCTCGCCGACGTTGAAGAACTGGACGAGGTGCTGGACCAGCAGGTGCTCGAGCAGGCTTCCCTCGACGACGCGGCCCTTTTTGTCTTTCAGGTTCTGGCCGTACGCCTCGGTCCACGACGGGTCCTTCTTCGTGGCGCGCGACTGCTGGCGGTCGCGGAAGTAGCGGGCGTTCTGGAAGAGGACGTCGAAATCGCCGCTCTGGTGGACGTAGAGCTCCAGCGTCAGATACGGCCAGACGCCGTGATCCATCCAGACGCGCGTGATGTTGTTCCGGTCGGCGATGAACTCGCCCGAGGCGGCGCCGATGATCGTGGCGTTGGAGCCGTCGATGCGGACGCCGTTGAAGTTGTTGACCAGGAGCTGCTTCGCCTCCGCCGGCGAGGTCAAAAGAAGCGCCAGGCAGTCCTGCCACAGGTCGCGCCAGCCGCGCCCGCCGCGGCCGTAGTCGAAGTCGGGGAGGAACGAGCATCCGAAGAGCTTGCGGAACGTCGGCTGCAGCGACACCCAGCGGAGCCAGCCGTTGTAATTTTTGTCCTGCGTGCGCACGCGGATCGCGTCGGCCTTTTCTTTCCAGTAGGCCTTGGAGGCCTTCAGCGCGGCTTCGGCCTTCGCGAGGCTTCCGTAGCGGCGGACCCACTCCTCCACTTCGGCTTCTTTGCGCGCGATGCCGAGGATGAGCACCCAGGAGGCCTTTTCGCGCGGCGCCAGCGTCACCGTCCGGAAACGCAGCGCCCCGACGGCGGGTTTGCCCTGGTAGTAATGCCCGTCCTTCTGCGGCGTGGGGAGGTTCTCGAGGATGGCCTGGGGGGCCTCGAGGTTGCCGCCTTCGCCGACGAAGTCCGGGACGGTGTAAAAGGAGCCGACCGGCGGCTCGCCCGAGCCGGTCGTGCCGAGCACCCCGTAGAGCATCTCATTCAGTTTATGCCCGCGCTCGTCGAACGACATCGTCGGCTTGACGACGACCCCGGAAGGGTGCGAGATGATGCGGTGCAGGAGCGACGTCACGTGATGGTGGTCGCGCAGGTTGTCGGCCGAGCGGCCGAAGATCGGCACGGCGGATGTCGGCGTGATGCGCCGTTTGGTCCGTCCCGTGTTGGTGAGCGTCACGATCATGAGCTCGACGGTGTCGGCCGTGGCCGGCGCGAAATTCACGATCTCGGAGCGCAGGCCGAGCTCGTCGTTCTCGCGCTGGACCTTGTGCCAGAGCATGCCGGCCTCGAGCGAGACCTTTTCCTTGCGCCGTCGCACGAACTTGTCGGCGTTCTGGGAGGCCGAGACGCCGGTCAGCGACCAGGCGCCGTGGCCCTCGATGTGGGCCCAGAAGTTGCGGGTCGTGCGGGCGTTGTGGAGGTCCTCGATCGTGACCGGGAGCGTCAGGAAACAGTTGTGGCCCGTCTTGATGTCGCCGTGGAGGTCCGGCGTGATGCTGGACAGCAGGCCCGCCTCGTTCGCCAGCGGGAAATAGAGCCGGCTCGTGTATTCGGGGGAATAGACGCGGAACGAGGCTTCCTCGTCCAGGAATTGCCAGAGGGGGTATCTCACTGCGGGAACCGACATCGGGGGCCTCTTCAAGACCTACAAGTATAAAAAAAACGGGACGGGAATGCAAGGCGGAAAGAAGGGGAATTAGCTGTTGACAAAAAGACGGTTTGGGCCAAAAATAAGGGCTCTATCCACTCGGCCCCATCGTCTAGTGGCCTAGGACACTACCCTCTCACGGTAGGGACAGGGGTTCGACTCCCCTTGGGGCTATTTTTTTAACCATCCGGATCATGCCAACATGGGATTCAGCGGATTTGCGGTGGGTTCCCTCGTCAACTTCGCCGTTTCCGCGGCCGAACGGATCGCTCCCCGCCAGGCGTTCAAGTTCAAAAAAACGTACTACCGCCCGGACATGGGCTTTTCGCTGGAGGTCCTGAAGCGAGGCGGATACCGGCCCGGCGTGGCGCTCGACCTGGGCGCCTACCGCGGCGACTGGGCCCTCCTGTGCCGGTCCGTTTTTCCCGGCGTCAACATCCTCATGGTCGAGCCGGCTCCCGAGCGCGCCGCCGCGCTCGAGAAGCTGTGCCTCCGGCAAAAGAACCTCAGCGTCGTCCGGGCGCTCGCGGGCGCCGAAGGTCAGCGCTGTTATTTCCAGGAACAGGAGAGCAACAGCGCCGTCGTCAAAATGGGGGACGGCGCCGTCGAGATGACGTCGCGATCGCTGGACGCGATCGTGCGGGGCACGCCTTTCAGCCGGCCCGACCTGATGAAGCTGGACGTGCAGGGATACGAGTTCGAGGTGTTGAAGGGGGCGGCCGAGACGCTGAAGAGCGTCACGGTGATCGTCATGGAGCTTTCGCTGATCCCGCTGCATTCGTTCGCGCCGTCTTTCCGGGACGCGGTCGAGGCCATGGACGGGTACGGGTTCAGGCTGTTCGACATCTGCGGGTTCATCCGGCGGCCCGTGGACGACGCCCTGTGGCAGATCGACGCCGTCTTCGTCCGGAAAGACGGCGAATTCGGCCGCGCCGAGAGGGGCTGGTAGAAGGCGTGAAGCGGAAACTACTCTTCGCGGCTCTCGCAGGCCTCACGCTGTTTCTCTTCTTCTTCCGCCTCGGTGAGCGCAGCTTCCGCAACCCGGACGAGGGGCGCTACGCCGAGATCGCGCGCGAGATGGTCGTCTCCGGCGACTGGATCGAGCCGCACCTTTACGGGCTGGATTATCTCCGCAAGCCCGCGCTTTTTTACTGGCTCGTCGCGGGGTCGTTCAAGCTTTTCGGCCGCGGCGAGTTCGCCGCACGCGCCGTGCCCGCCCTGTTCGGCCTTTTCGGCGTCGTCGCGACCTGGCTCTTCGCCCGGCGGTATTTCGGCGCACGCGCGGCGGCGTTCGCCGCGCTCATCCTCGCCACGAACGTCTGGTACGTGGAGGTGGGCCGCTACCTCCTCATCGACGCGGTTTTCGGTTTCTTTCTCACGGCGGCGTTTTTTTCCTTCTATGCGGCCTGGCGCGAAGGCGGCCGCCGGTTCTGGCTGGCGTTCTACGCGTTCGTCGGGCTGGCGTTCCTGGCGAAGGGCGTCGCCGCCGTCGCGATCCCCGCGCTCGCCGTCCTGGGATATTTCATCTGGACGCGGCGGCTGAAGGAGGGGATCTCGCGGTCGTTCTCTCCGGCCGGCATCCTTCTGTTTCTCGCGATCGTCCTTCCCTGGTTCGTGGCCATTTCGGTCCGCGAGTCCGAATTTCTCAACTTTTTCTTCCTGCACGAGCACGTGACGCGCTACCTTTCGAAGGACTTCGAGCACCAGGAGCCGTGGTTTTTTTACCTCGCGCTCCTTCCGGCGGTTTTTTTCCCTTGGGTTTTTTTCTGGGCTCCCGTCAAAAAGGGGTTCGCGGAAAAGGGCCCCGCGGGATTCCTGGCCGCGGTGTTCTGCGCCGTCGTGGGATTTTATTCGCTGTCGCGGTCCAAGCTGGCGACCTATCTGGTGCCGGCGATCCCCCCGGCCGCGGTGCTCCTGGGGAGCGGATGGGCGGCCTGGACCGAGCGGGAAGGGGACGCGCGGCCGGGACGGGGGACGGTCTTGGCGCTGGGGTCCGGTCTGGCGGCGCTCGCGGGCGCCGTGTTCGTCGTGTACGCGCCGTGGGGACCCCACCTCTCCCGAAAGGTCCCCGCGCCGGAGTGGATCCTGCTCATCCTCCTGTCGGCGGCCGCCGAATTCGCGGTTCTCCTTTTTCTCGTCCGCCGGGGGACGCGCAAAGCCGTCTTTTTTTCGATCATCGGTTTCCTTTCGGCCGCGTCGGTCCTCGTCGCGTTCGCGATGGAGTCGGAAAACGAGAAATACACGACCAAGCATTTCGCCGAAATCCTCCGCCCGAAGCTGGACCGCGGCCAGGAGGTTTATCTGCACGGCCAGCCGGGCGCCTTCTACGATTTCGCGTTCTATCTCGACCGCCCGGTCAAGCTGATCGGGCTCGACGGCGAGCTCGTCTTCAACGAAGGCGAAGAGGAGACGAAAACGGCCGTCGTCACGCCCAAGGAGTGGGAATCGCTCCTGGCCGACCGGCAGATCTTCACGCTGATGCGCCGCTCCGATTACACGGCGCTCGATCCGGCGGTCAGGAATCTCACCACGGTCCTCGCGGAGGACGAGCGCAAGGTTCTCGTTTCCAGCCGCTAGTCAAAATCCAATAATTTTTTTAATGAATGGTAAGAATTGAAAAGGTAAGCGTTTTTTGTTAGGTTGTTGGCATGACTCTGCGGCCCGTAGCGGCGATTTTCGGTGGAACGGCCTGCCTGCTCCTTCTTTCGACGTCCGGCTGGTCCGCCCAGGTGCCTTCGCGGGACACGGCCGGCGCGGAGGAAAGCCGCTTTAAGGAAAGACGTTCCGAAGAAAAGCCCGCTTCTGCCGCGCCCGCGGTGGTCGAATCCGAAAAGCCGGCGGCCTCCGCCGAGCCCTCCGGCCCGATGTTCAAAGTCACCGAGATCCGCCTGAGCGGAAACTATTCCATCCCCGACGCCGAGCTTCTGCCTTTCGCCGACCCGCTCCTCAAGGGTGACACCTCGCTGGCCGCCATCCGCGCCGTCGTGGAAGAGATGAAGAAGTATTACCGCTCCAAGGGTTTTCCCGCCGCCTACGTCTACGTGCCGCCCCAGCAGGTGCAGGACGGGCGGCTCAAGATCGAGGTGCTCGAGGGACGCCTCGGCCAGATCAAGGTCGGACCGACGCAGTTTTTTTCGGAGGACCTGGTGCGCAGGCAGTTCAGCGCCAAACCCGGCGACGTGCTCCGATACGAGCCGCTGCGGCGCGATCTGGCGCGCATCAACGAAAATCCGGACCTCAAGGCCAAGGCCGTCCTGTCGCCCGGCGCGGCCACCGGCACGACGGACATCGAGGTCGAGACCGAGGAGCGCTACCCCGTCCATTTCGGCGCCGAGATCAACAACTCGGGCACCGACAACACCGGCGAGAACCGCTACGGCCTGAACGCGTCCAACTCGAACCTGTTCGGCAACACCGACCGGCTGAACGGCAGCGTGCAGTGGGGCGAGGGCGTCCAGGCGCTCGGCGCCGGCTACGAGCTCCCGCTTCTGGACTCCCGCGTGCGGGCCGGGTACTCGTATTCCTACGCGACGGTGGACGTGGGCGGCAGCTTCGCCGCGCTCGACGTGGAAGGCTTCGCCCGGACGCACCGTTTCTATCTGACCCGGCCCGTCTGGGAGAGCGAAGACGTGGACGTGGACGCGACGCTCGGATACGACGTGAAGAGCGTCGAGAACAAGCTCCTGGGCGAGGTCTTCGGCAAAGACGAGCTGCGCGAGCCCAACGCCGAGATCGCCTTGCGCCAGCACGACGACGGCGGAAGCACGTTTTTTCTCAATCGCCTGACGTGGGGGCTCGCCGACTTCGCCGGTTCGTCGCGAAAGAACGACCCGCGGGCCTCGCGCGCTCACACCGGCGGAGACTTTATTTCCTACCGCGGGACGCTCGCGCGCTACCAGAAGCTCCCCGGCGACACGCTCCTTTCGGTGCGCGGGACGCTCCAGATGAGCCCCGACGCCCTGGCGCCTTCGGAGCAGATCAGCCTGGGCGGCGCGCGCTCGGTGCGCGGCTACCAGGAGGGCGAGTATCTCGGCGACAACGGCGAATACGTCTCGGTCGATTTTTACTATCCGGCTTTTTTCCTGCCGGACGACTGGCGCCTGCCGCACTCGAAAGAGACGGTCAAGCAGCAGGTGCAGGGTATCCTCTTCGCGGACGCCGGACGGGCCACGCTCCGGTACCCGCTGGCCGGAGAGAAGAAAGACCGCGAGCCGGCCGGCGTCGGTTTGGGTTTCCGCGTCCACCTCTACGACAAGATGTACGCGCGCCTCGAGTGGGCGTTTCCGATCGGGGACCGTGCGCTGGACGGGCGCTCGAATTCCTTCTATTTCACGGTGTCCTATGACTTCTTTTAAAGGAGGCGTCATGAAAAAAGCCTCGGCCTGGGCCGTGCTCGGCGCGTTCAGTCTGGTCGTCGCGGCGCCGCGGGCGTACGCGAATCCGTCGTTCACCCGCGCCGAGAGCGGCGAGGTGCGGATCGAGGAGAACGGCGCGGTCTACAACATCTATTCTTCCGACAGGGCGATCGGCCTCTTCGACGCGTTCTCGAACGCGTCCGGCGAGACGATCAATTCCGTCCAGGCCTCGGCCTCCGACACCGCGCTCTTCCGGGTGACCGGCGGCGACCCGTCGACGATCCTCGGCACGCTGAACGCCAACAGCCGCATCTTTCTCGTGAATCCCAACGGCATCCTTTTCGGCCCGGGTTCGTCGGTGAACGCGCCGGGGCTCGTGGCGTCGGCGCTGAACCTCACGAGCGAGGATTTTCTCGCCGGAAACTACGCCTTCCTTTCGGGGGCCGGAGTCGGACGCGTGGTGAACCGGGGCAACCTCAACGCCGACCAGTACGTCGTGCTTCTGGGCAAATCGGTCTCGAACGAAGGGACCATCACCGTCGCGGAGGGCGGCACGGCCGCGCTCGCGGCCGGCGAATCGGCGCGGCTTCTCCTGGATCCCCAGGGCCTCGTTTCGATCGACGTGACCGCGGCTTTGAAGGAAGCGGCGGTTGATTTCAACGGCGACCGCGTGGCGGACCAGGTCGCCAACAGCGGGCTTTTGAGCGCGACCGGCGGCAGCGTGATTCTCAAGGCCTCCGCGGCGGGCGCCATTTTCGACAACGTGATCAATCACAGCGGCGTCATCGAGGCCTCCACGGTCGGCGTCGAGAACGGCACCGTCACCCTCTACGGAGGGGCCGAGGGCGTCGTGCGGGTCACGGGGTCGATCGACGCGGCGGGAAGGCAAAGCGGCGAGACCGGCGGCACGGTCCGGGTGCTGGGACAGAACGTGGGTCTCTTCGACCGCGCTTCGGTCGACGTTTCGGGTTCCTCGGGCGGCGGCACCGTGCTGATCGGCGGGGACGAGCGGGGCCTCAATCCCGAAATTCCCAATTCGACGGCGATCTACCTCTCTCCGGACGCGACGGTGCGCGCGGACGCGCTCGACGCCGGAGACGGCGGAAAAATCGTCCTCTTCGCGGAAGATTCGGCGAAGATCTACGGGACGATCAGCGCCCGCGGCGGCGCGGAGGCGGGGAGCGGCGGATTCGTCGAGACCTCCGGCAAAAACGGCTTCGAGATCACCGCGACCCCCGACGTGTCCGCGCCGGCGGGTTCGGCCGGAAGCTGGCTCATCGACCCGAACACGGTCAACATCATCAACAGCGGCGGTGCGGTCAACATCACGACGACCAACCCTTTCACGACGACCAACGACAGCGCCGCGCTCGACGTGAACCTGATCCTGGCGGCGCTCACCGGCGGCGCGAACGTCCAGGTCGTGACCGCCTCGGCGGGTTCGAACTCGCAGGCCGGCGACATCAACCTGAACGCCGCGATCGACTTCAACGGCAAAGGCACCAACACGCTGACGCTCGACGCGGACGGCACGATCACGCTCAACCAGAACATCTTCGATTCGGCGACGGGATCGGCGGACAAGCTGAACCTGAACCTCTATGCGGGCAATTCGATCGCCTTCAATTCGCTGGTCGCCACCGGCGGCGGGGACCTCACGGCGATCGCCTCGACCGGCAACATCACGATCGGGGCCGTCAACAACGCCATCAGCACCGTCTGCGCGACCTGCCAGAACGGAAACGCCCACCTCGAAGCGCAGGCGGGAGACATCATCGTGCAGGACACTTCTTCCGGCCTCACCGAGATCATCGGCCCCAACAATCTTTTCATCGAAGCGAGGGCCGTCGGCGCCGCGGGCGCGCCGCTGGGGCTCAAGACAGTTTCGAACCTGGAGATCGTCGACGTCAACGGCGCGGGAAACATGCTGATCGACGAACTCGGCTCGAACACCATCACGAGCGTCAACATCTCGGTCCCGACGGCGACCGCGGGCGACATCGACATCAACTTCTTCGACTCGGACGTCGTGGACATCAACGCGGGTCATATCCTCAATAACGTCAACCTCACGGGGCGCAAGTTCAGCTACATCGCCAACACCGGAAACATCCAGGTGACCTCCTTGTCGGTCAACACGACGGCCGACTCGACGTTCCTCTTCGCCAACGGCGGCGACATCCTGTTTTCCACCGGCTCAACGTCGGTCAACGGCTACTTCGAGGTATCCGCCTCGGGCAGCGTCAACGGAGGCGCCGGCGGAGCCGGCGGCGACGGTCTGGCCGATATCACGTTGAACGGCGGCATGACGATCTCCGCCGACCAGGTCGGCAACGTCTCCCAGCTCGAAATCCAGGAGAACAGCGCGGGGGCCACGTTCGAGGCCAGAAGCACCGCCACCCTGTCGGGACACAACTTCAACATCGAGGTGCTGAATCTCGGTTTCGACGGTGTCCGCGTCGCGGAGGACGTCCCCAACCCGAACATCAGCATCGACCTGCCCGGCGCGGACGCGATCTCGATCACCGGCAGTCCCGGCAATTCGCTCTTGTCGAGCGTCCTCCTGACGTCCAACGCCGATCCCGATTTTGATTTCGAACTTTTCGGCGCCGGAGACGTCCGTGTGCAGTCGATCACGCTGGACGGGGCCAAAAGCCTGTCCGTCTCGGCGTACGACGGCAACATCGTCGACTCGAGCTCTTCGATCGTCGCCGGAGACGTGACGCTTTACGCCAGCGGGAACGTCGGGACCCTGACCAACAAGATCAACGTGGACGCTTCGGACGTGACGGCTCTTGCGGGGGCGGGCATCGGCCTGAATTTGACCCACGCGGGCGGCAACATCGCCATTCTCGAAGCGGACGGCGTCATCACGGTCTCGGCGACGAACGGCCTCACGGTTCCGTTCGCGCAAATCATCAACGACGACGACACCAAGGACATCAACATCAACGCCGCGACCGGCGACCTTTCGATAGGCATCATCAAGACCGGCGGGCTCGCCGGCGACGTGACGCTGACGTCCGCGTTCGGCTCGATCTTCGACGCCAATGCCGGTGACCTGAACGTGAAGACCGACCAGCTCACCTTCAGCGCGATCAACGGCACCGTCGGCACCTCGGCGGACCCGATCGAGGCGAAATACAACGGTCTCACCGCCACGAGTCCGTTTTTCGTGACCAAGGCCGAGGGGAACACGACGACCGTAGGCGGTCTCACGCTGACCGACGGCCGGCTGAGCGGCGGCGAGAACGTGAGTTCCCTGGAGGGTTCGCTGTACGGGGAGCAGGATTCGGAAAGCACCGACGAAGAAAGCCAGGACGAGGAGAAGGAAGCGGCGCCGGTCAACGCGGCCGCGGAGTCGACGGGCGCCCCGCCGGTCGACGAAGCCCCGGCGCCCGAAGACACGCCGCCCGTCGAAGCGGAGACATTTTCGCCATGCGGAATCTGACCGTGAGACGCGGTTCTCAAGCGCGCGCGTACGGCGCAACGGCGCGGGCCGCGGGATTGGCGGCCGCTCTCGCCGCACTGACGCTGTGGCCGGCCTTGGCCTCGGCCGACGCGCCTTACGCGGCGCTGACCAAGGTGCAGGGCGACGTGCAGATCGTCCGCGGCGGCCAGTCCTCGGCCGCCAAGGAGGGGGCTCAGCTCGAGCCGGGGGACGTCGTGCGCACGGGTCCGGACGGGACGGCGGACCTTTCGCTGGACGCGCTCGCGGGCTGCCGCGTGCTTCCGGCCAGCGAATGCGGGATCTCCGAACACAAAAAAAACGAGATGCGGCTCAAGCTGAGCGGCGGCCGCGCGATCTTCAACCTCGAGAAGCTCCCGATCGACGCGGAGTTCAAGGTCGAGACGCCGACGGCCATCGCGTCGGTGCGCGGCACGCAGTTTTCGGGGAACGTCCTGATGGGGCCGAGGGGCGCGCGGACGACCTTCAGCGTGCGCGACGACGCGATCCAGATCCTGAGGCTCGAGGGCGGGAAGCCCGTCGGCGACCCGGTGACCGTCAGCGCGGGGTTTTCGTGCGACATCTCCGCGGGAGACTTCCGCACGCTGACGGCGCGGCAGGCGACCGGCGCGGAGCTCACGGTCATGGAGCAGTCGGGCTCCGTCAAGACCTGCGGCTAGGCCGCGGGATCACTCGACTTTCCGCGCCGCGAAAAACCTTTTTTCCAGCTCCCGCGCGAGGATCCCGCGCATCCAGGGCGCCAGGCGCGTCTCCACCTTTTTCTTGAACTCGCCGGCCTTCCACTCGACCCGAGGAGAGCGCGGGTCGCCGGCGACGTCGAAATCCAGATCCACCCACTTCATCCCCCCGACGAAACGCAGAAGCCACTTGAATTCCGAGGAGTCGCGGATCGATTCCTCGGGAAAACGGGCGGAAAGCGAACCTGCCAGGCGTCCGCGCGAGAATTTGAGGTCCGCGGAAAGGATCGCTTCCTCGGCCAGGAGTTTCAGCCGTTCCGCCCGCCAGAGGCCGCCCGCGTAGCCGACGTCCACGGTCGCCGTGCGGAACGACAGGCGGCGAAGCGGCTCCACGCCGGTCTGGTCGGCCAGTTTTTCCAGGACCGGAGACGGCCCCACGACTCCGTTTTCGATCCGCCAGTGGCTCTCCAGGAAGGGTCCTCCGAAGGATTGCCCGTCCACCTGCGCTTCGGCCGACAGACGGCCGCCGACCGGCCAGGAGCCCAGTCCCGTTTCGGAGAGGAAGGAGGCCGCGTCCGCCCCCGACAAGGACGCCGAGGCCTTCCATCCGAACGGGATCCCCGCCCGCGCGTTCGCGTGAAGCGACAGCCGTCCGCGGCACCAGCGCGCGCTTTTCAAATCCAGGAAGAGCTCGGGTTTTTTTACGGACACCGAGAAGTCGGCGTCTTGGACCGCCAGTTTCCAGGCGCCGCGCGCGCCCGCCAGTTTCGCCGCGCGCATCGGGATGCCTCGCCGCAGATCCCTCGACAAGCCCGTCCAGTCGAGGCGCCCGCGCGTCTCGAGTCCTTTGAACGCGAACGCGAAACCGTCCTCGGCGGACGCCGCGCCCGCCGCGGCCTGACGTCTGAGCGAGAGACGGCCGTTCCAGCCGCGAGCCGTGCGGAAACCTTCGACCGAGGCTTCCGCGTTCAGGGGGTTCCGGATGCGGAGGCTCGGGACCTGTCCCGGGAAGGTCGCGAACGTGAAGGCGAACCGCGGCCGTCCTTTCCAGGACGCGTTTCCTTTGACGCCCAACGGAAGATTGTTGACGAACGCCCACAGGTCGTCGATGACGAGGCCCTGCGAGGAGAACCGGACACGGCCGTCGAGTTTGTCCACCGAAACCCCCTCGGCGGCGTGCCGCAGCGCGCAGTTCATGAAGACGACGTCGAGGGAGGGCACCACGCGCCCCTGCGAACCGCTCATCTCCAAAAGCAGCTTGAGGTCGCCGGAGTCGATCTGGACTTCCGGGAACAGGGGGGACAGGCGGGTGAAGGGAAACGCCCCGGAGGCCAGCGTGACCCGGAAGGAGCCGTCGTTGTCGAGGCGCAGCTCGCCCGTTCCTTTCAGCGTGATCCCCGGCGTACGGACGACCAGCTTCGTCAGTCGTCCCGCCTGGCCTTCCATTTCGCCGGCGACCTCGTAGCGCAGATGGGGCGTGAGGAAGTTGGCCAGGCGCGCGACGAAACCGCCGGCCGGCATCGGCGGGACGGCGATGCGGCCCTTCGACGTGAACCGGCGACCCTTTTCGACCCGCACGCGGATCGAGGCCGTAAGCTCCTTCTCGGGCAGCGTCACGCCCTGCAGGTGAGGCAGAAGATAAACGGCCAGGAAGCGTTCGAAGTCGAACTCGATGTCCGAGTCGAGCGTCCCCGCGTCCGGATTTTTGATGTGGCCTCGGATGCGGAACGTCGCGCCTTCCCGTCCGGCGATCCGTCCGCGGAAGACGACGCGGTCGCCGCGGAGCCAGTGGCGTCCCGAAAACGCGTCGACGCCCTCGAAGTCCTGGCGCCAGACGGTCCGGCTGTGCGGCGGCGACAGGAGCGTCACGCGCCCGTCTTTCAGCTCGATCGAGGCCAGCTGGAAGCGTACGGACAGCGGGCCGAGGCTCTTCTGCAGCACCGGCGCCTGCCGGATGAGCCTTCCCGCCTCGAGCACGTCGCGGAAGTCCGCCCGGACCTCGAAGGATGCGCCCTCGAACAGGAGATGCCACTCGAGCACCGGCCCCGGCTGGAACGACAGGAAGGGGCGCAGACGGATCCGCCGGGCGGTCAGCTTCGACGGAAAGGCGGGATGGATGTTTCCCTGGAGCTCGAACGAATCGACGACCACACCCGAAAAAACGCCGTAGCGGATGCGGCCGATCTCGACCGGAGCGCCGAGACGGTCGCGCAGCACTCCGACGATCTCCTGTTCGTTGTCCGCGAGCCAGCGGTTCAGCACCGAGGAAATCACGACCGGCGACATGAGAAGGATCGCCGCCGCGGCCGCGGGGAGGAGCCGTTTAAGGGAGTACGATCGCGTAGAAGGGGGAGCCATTGAGTTCGATCTCCAGGCGGTCGGCGGATTCCCGGAAACGGAAGTCGTTGCCGAGCGGCGACGTCCATTTCTCGGGCTTGCGCCCTTCGAAAAGCCGGAAGAAGCGCCTCGAAGACAGGGACTTCTTGAGGCGCTCCTCGAGCTCGCGGGCGGCGCCGGCGTCGTCCAGGCGCCGCGCGCACTGAAGCAGGTACACTTCGGAAAGGAGCGCGAACTCGTCGGCGGGCCCGGTCGCGGAGGCGGAAAACGCCCGCCGCGCGCCTTCGGCGTCGTTGCGCTCGAAACAGTACTCCCCGAGGGCGAACTCCGCGTCGCGCGCCCGCGGGCTGGCGGGATTTTCTCTTAAAAAGGCTTTATATTCCAGGAAGGCGAAGTCCTTGCGGCCGCTTCGGGCGTGATCTCGAGCGCTGTCCCAGCGCTCGTCAGCCTGCGCCGCGCCGGTCCCCGCCAAAAGGCAGAGGACGAAAAACGCCGTACTACGGACAATCGGGCCCATGGGAGTGGCCTCCGTCGGCGGACCTTTTAAGTATAACACAAAAAACGGGCTCTCCCGCGGCCCGGGGCGCATGGTTTTTTGCCCGTTTATCAGGTAAACTTGACGTCCGGGAGGTCCCTTGGAAAATTCGATCCGCCTCTTGCTCCTCGAGGACGTCGACGCCGACGTCGCCCTCATCCGCACCGAACTCGCCAAGTCCGGCACTCCGTTCGATTTCCGGCAGGCCGCCACGCGGGACAGCTTCCTCCGGGAGCTCGACGAATTCAAGCCGCACCTGGTCCTGTCGGACTACGCGGTCGAGGCGTGGGACGGCCGCGCCGCGCTCGAAGCGGTGCGCGAGAAGCGGCCCGACGTTCCGTTCATCTTCGTCTCGTGGGACATCCACGAGGACTCGCTCTTCGAGGCGATGCAGAAGGGCGCGACCGACTACGTCTTCAAGAACCAGCTTTCACGGCTGACGTTTTCCGTCTTCCGCGCCCTGCGCGAGGCGCGCGAGCGCGTCGAGCTCATCCAGACGCACCAGCAGGTGAACGATCAGGAGCGCCTGCGCGCGCTCGGTCAGATGGCCAGCGGCATCTCGCACGATTTCTCGAACGCGCTGACGCCGGTGCTGGGCTTCACCGAGATCCTCCTCAACCATCCCGAGTTCCTCGACGACAAGAACCTGCTCAACGAATACCTCCAGATCATGAACACCGCCGCCCGCGACGCCATGAACATCGTCGGCCGGTTGAGGGATTTTTACCGGAAGCGCCAGAAGATCGAGACGTTCCTGCCGCTGGACCTCCGGCAGATCGTCGAACAGGCGGTCCTGCTCACGCGTCCCAAATGGAAGAACCAGGCGCTGGCGAACGGGGCGATCATCCGCGTCGAGACGGACCTCCAGGACCTCCCCAAAATCGCCGGGGACGACACCTCGCTGCGGGAGGTGCTGACGAACCTCATCTTCAACGCCGTCGACGCGATGCCTCGCGGCGGGGTGCTGACGTTCACGGGAACCGCCGAGGGGGACACGGTGAAGCTCGAAATCGCCGACAGCGGGCAGGGCATGCCGGAGGAGGTCCGCCAGCGGTGCTTCGAGCCTTTTTTTTCGACCAAGGGGAAGGCCGGGACGGGGCTCGGTCTCTCGATGGTCTACGGCGTCGTCAAGAGGCACGACGGCCAGATCGACGTCCGGAGCGAGCCCGGGAAGGGGACGACGTTCGTGATCACGTTTCCCGCCTACGCGCCTGCGCCGGCCGCCCGGACCGCGGAGGCCCCCCGGGAGAGCGGCGTGCTCCACGCGCGCTCGCTGGACGTCCTCATCGTCGACGACGAGCCCATGGTCCGCGAAGTCATGAAACAGTATTTCATGGGCGACGGCCACCGCGCCGAGACGGCCGTGGACGCCGCCGAGGGCCTCGACCGTTTCAAGAGCGGCAAGTTCGACCTCGTCGTCACGGACTGGGCGATGCCGGGCGCCCCCGTGGAGGGGATGACCGCCGAGATCAAGCGTCTCTCGCCGCGGACGCCGGTGATCGTCCTGACGGGCTTCGGAGAAATGATCCGAGCCCGCGGCGCCGGCGCCCACGGAGTCGACTGCATCCTTTCGAAGCCGCCGACGCTCCTGTCCGTGCGGGAGGCCGTCGCGAGCGTGCTCTCCAAATACGAACCCGCCTGACCCCGATTAAAATCATTTAATCGCTTTCTAACCGCGCTTTAATCGTCCCGGCGTTACGATGGACGTTCCCTTTCAAGAGGCGCGTCCATGCAAACAGCCCAGGCCGATTCCCGCATCGCCGTCGAACGCCGCAAGGCGGACGCCGAAGAGGCCGCGCGCATCGACCGGAGCCTGGACGCTTGCTGGAAGGAAGGCGTGGCGGCCCAGGTCATGTTCGTCATCCTCGACTATTACCTCATCCCTTACGCGCTCCTGCTCGGCGCGTCCACCCGGGAAATCGGTCTCCTCGTCTCCGTCCCGCACCTCCTCGGGGCGGCGTCCCAGTTCCTGGCTGTCCGGGCGGTGCGCTGGGCCGGCGACCGCCGGCGGTTCCTGGTGCTGTGCTGCGCCGTCCAGACGGCCGCGCTTCTTCCGCTGGCCCTTCTCGGGCTGTACGCCTTTCCGGGCCGGATGGGCGTCATGCTGTCGGCGGCGTCGGTTTTCCGCGTTCTGGCGAACCTGCTGGGACCCGCGTGGGGAAGCCTCATCAGCGATTACCTGCCGGAGACGCGCCGCGGCCAGTATCTCGGCTGGCGCTCGCAGATCGTCGGGCTCTCGGGCGTCGCGGGGCTCCTTCTTTCGGGGGCTTTTCTCGCCGTGACCGGCCGCCGCCTCGAGACGGCCGCGTTCGCGGCCCTCTTTCTCGCCGCGGCGGCGTTCCGGGGGGTGTCGACGTGCTTCATGGCCCGATTGTGCGACCTGCCGATGCACCGCTCCAAAGACAGCGAATTCACGTTCTGGATGTTCATCCGCCGCGTGCGCGAAAGCAATTTCGTGCGGTTCGCGCTGTACGTCGCGGGCATCACGTTCGCCACCCAGGTCGCCGCCCCCTACACCAGCGTGTACATGCTCCGCGACCTGGGATTCGGCTACGCCGGCTACACGGCGGTCCAGCTGTCTTCGATGGTCGCGGGGCTCGCCCTCTTTCCGGCCTGGGGGAGGCACGCCGACCTCGTCGGCAACGCGAAAATCCTGAAGTTCACGAGTTTTCTGATTCCGCTGGTGCCGCTGTTCTGGGCGTTCGCGAGAAATCCGCTCCAGCTGGTGCTCGTGGAGTTCTTCGGAGGGATCGTGTGGGGAGGGTTCAACCTCTGCGCGACGAACTTCGTCTACGACGCCGTCACGCCGTCCAAGCGCGTGCGCTGCCTCGGGTATTTCAACCTGATCACCAGCGTCTCCCTGTTCGCCGGCGCCTCGCTGGGCGGGTTCCTCGCCGAGCGCCTGCCCGCGGCTCCGGGCGGCTCGAGGCTGGTCCCGCTTTTCCTGCTTTCGGCGGCGCTGCGGCTGGCGGCGGACCTCTTCCTTTCGCGCGGCTTCCGCGAAGTCCGCTCCGGGCGGCGGAAGGTGAAGAGCGCGCGCCTGTTCCTGAGCGTGGTGGGCGCGCGTCCGCTGACCGGCCAGAACGTCGAGTGGGAGATCTTCCCGACGCTCAAGAAGTTCGTGCCGCGCGGATCTAAAAAACCCGCGGAAGCTTCTGCTTGAGTCCCGCCGCCGGCGCGAAGAGGTCCCCGTGCTTCCGGACCCTCTCCAGGACGTCGCCGGCCTCGAACGCGAGCGATTTCGCGTCCTTTTTCCCGAAGGCCCGCTCGATCTCCGCCCAGCCGAGGGGCGCCGACACGCGGGGGCGCTCCAGGGCTCTCAGCGAGTACGCGCAGACGGTCGTCTTGTGTTCGGTGTTCTGGCTCCAGTCCATGAACACTTTTCCGCGGCGGAGCTCCTTGCGCATGTTCGAGGTGATGCGGCGCGGGAATTTTTCCTCGAGCTTCAGCGAGAGGCTCCGCGCGAACGCTTTCGTCCGGTCGAAGTCCGACGGCGTGTTGAGCGGGATGAAAAGATGCAGCCCCTTGCCCCCGGAAGTCTTGGGAAACGACTCGAGGCCGAGCGGCCGCAGGATCTTCCTGACTTCGAGCGCGGCCCAGAGGCAGTCGAGAAGCCCCGCCGGCGCGCCGGGATCGAAATCGAACACCACGGCCGTCGGCCGGGAGGGGGTCTTCGCGAGCGCCAGGTTCACGTGCAGCTCGAGCGAGGCGAGGTTCGCCACCCAGACCAGCGACGCGAGCCCGTCGATGACGCAGTAGCGGACCCGGCGGCCTTCCTTGCCGCAGGCCTCGCAGGTGCGGACCCAGACGGGGCGGTGGGCGGGGCAGCTTTTTTCGTAGAAGAATTCTCCGGCGACGCCGTTCGGATACCGCTTCAGCGTCAGCGGGCGGCCGGCGACGTGGGGAAGGAGGACCGGCGCGATCCGGGCGTAGTAATCGATGACCTGCCGCTTCGTGAATCCCGCCGCCGGGTACAGCACCTTGTCGAGATTCGTCAGCGGGAGCTCGTGCCCGTCGACGCGAGTCGGCACCGTGACGCTTTTCACGCGACCTTCCTCTTTTTCGTTTTTTTCGATTCTTCGACGCTGGCCTTCAGCGCGGACATGAGGTCGATGACCTGCGGCTTCTTCTGTTGATGGGCCTGCGCCACGACGTGCTTTCCTCTGGCCTTCTTTTCGATCAGATCGCGCACCGCCTCACGGTACTCGTCGTGGTATTTCTGCGGCTTGAAGCCCGTGCTCAGCGACCGGATGAGCTGTTCGGCCATCTTGAGCTCGCGTTCGCCCACCTTCGCCTCCGCGGCCGCCCCGGCCCCCTCCAGACCCTCGCGCCGGACCACTTCGTCGGCGTAGTACATCGTCTCGAGGCAGACGAGGTTCTCGAGCGGCCGCAACGCGGCCAGGTACTGCTTTTCCCGCATCACGAACGTCCCCAGGCCGACTTTCTTGGTCCGGCGCATCGCCTCCAGGAAGAGGCGGTAGGGCTTGGCGGACCGTTCGTCGGGCAGCGCGTAGTAGGGCTGGTTGAAGAACAGGGAATCGATCGAGGCGAGGTCGACGAAATCCACGATCTCGATCGTGCGGCTCGCCTTCGGGGCGAGTGCCTCGAGCTCTCCGGGTTCGACGACGACGAGGCGTTCGGGGGAGAGCTCGAACCCGCGGACCGTGTCCTCGCGGGGGACCTCCTTGTTGTGCTCCGCGGGGCAGACGAGCTTCTGCCGGACGCGGACCTTGTCCTTGTCGTGGAGAAGGTGGAAATGGACCTGCTTCGAACGGATCGCGGGGTACAGTTTGACGGGGATGTTGACCAGCCCGAAGCTGATCGAGCCGCCCCAGATGGATCGCGCCATGGGACACCTCCTCAGGGCATCATAGCCCGCTCCAGGTTAACCCGGAATTAATTTAGGATTATAGCTTTTTAATCCCGCTCCGATCGACAGTTCGATTATCGAAATATAGATTTCGATATCTTGACAAATTATTTCTTTAATGGTATCCTCGAGCCGTAACAGGAGGGAGGCATGCCCGCGAAAAACGGGAAGAACGGCAGGAGCTCGAAGCCCGGAAAGGGAGGGTTCCATATCGCCGCCGACGAGCCGGTGTTCACGAGCGGCGTGGTCTGCCAGCTCCTGAGCATCCCGATCTGGGTGCTGAAGCAGCTGGACCGCGAGAACGTGGTGCGGCCCAGCCGGCGCAAGAAGAGCGGGCGGCTCTATTCCCGGAGGGAGCTGGACAAGCTGGAGCAGGTCTGGTTTTACATGAAAACAAAGCGCGTGAACGTGCAAGGGGTGAAAGTGATTCTCGAGCTGGAAGAGGGGGGCGGGGGGAAATAAGGGCGGACGGGGGTCCTATTTTTTTTCCCCTCTTTTGGCGCTCCGACGGCTCGAGTGCCAACCCGGATAAAAAATGATTTGCTTGGCGGCAGTGAAGAGTAAAATAAAAATGGAGGCAGGAAAGAGATGAAGGGCTTGACGATCGCGCTCCTCGTGCTGGTCGCCGTCTTGGCGGCGGCGGTCGGCGTCGAGGCGTACTTTCTCGTGGAACTGCGAAACGATCTGAAGGGGTCTTCCGACGCTCCGGTCCCCGCGTCGGTCCGTCCGGTGCGCACTCGGTCCGCGGCGGCTCCCCTGGTTTCGGCCCGGAGGAATCCCGACCCGTTCTTCTACCGTTCGGGATCCGCCGCGGGGAACTGGGATCCGTTCGAGGAGATGGATCAGATCCAGGACGAAATGAACCGCCTTTTCCGCGACAGCCTGCAGCGCGGGATGCCTTCGGGCGCGTCGTTTTCTTACAACCCGGAAGTGGATTTCCGCGAGACCGACAAGGCGTATGTCGTGAAACTCGATCTTCCCGGGATCGACAAGGACAAGATCAGCGTGAAGGTCGAGAACGGCCTGCTGGAGATCTCGGGGGAACGCGAGAACGGGACGGAAGAAAAGACGAAGGACGGGGGCCTGTACCGCAGCGAGCGGAGCTTCGGCTCGTTCCTGCGGACGGTGCCGATCCCGGCGGACGCCGACACGCAGGGACTCACGGCCGAGGAAAAGCAGGGCGTGCTCACGGTGACGATCCCGAAGCTCGCCGCCGCGCCGCCCCCTCACAAGGTCGCGGTCAAATGACGAAAGAACAAAGACGGGACGCCCGATGCGACTCGACAAACTGACGGTCAAGGCCCAGGAAGCCCTGGAAAGGGCGGTGCGCGAAGCGGAAGAGGCCTCGCACCCGGAAGCGGACGCGGAGCACCTGCTCATCTCGCTTCTGGAGATGGAAGACAGCCTCGCGGTGCCGATCCTGCGCAAAGCCTCCGCGGACGCCGCGGCGCTGGCCGCCGATGTCCGGGCCCTTCTCGAGGCCAAACCGCGAGTCCAGGGCGGGGGCCGGCGGGTCGACCTGTCCGACCGGCTGAAGAAGATCCTCGAAGCCTCGTTCCGCGAGGCCTCCCAGCTGAAGGACGAATACGTCAGCGTCGAGCACCTCCTTCTCGCCTTCTGCGAAGCGGCCGACGGCCGCCTCGCGGAGGTCCTCCGCCAGCGCGGGGTCACGCGCCAGGCGGTCCTGGGCGCGTTGAAAGACGTGCGCGGCAGCCACTCGGCCAACGATCCGAACCCCGAAGGCCGGTACCGGGCGCTCGAGCGCTACGGCCGGGACCTCACCGAATCCGCGCGGCAGGGGAAACTCGATCCGGTCATCGGCCGCGACGAGGAGATCCGCCGCGCCATCCAGGTGCTCTCGCGCCGCACGAAAAACAATCCCGTCCTGATCGGAGAGCCGGGCACCGGCAAGACCGCGATCGCCGAAGGGCTCGCGCGGCGCATCGCCTCGGGCGACGTGCCGACGGCGTTGAAGGACAAGCGGCTGGTTTCGCTCGATCTGGCCGGCCTCGTCGCGGGCGCGAAATTCCGCGGCGAATTCGAGGAGCGCCTGAAAGCGGTCCTGAAGGAGATCCAGGACGCCGCGGGGCAGGTCATCCTGTTTATCGACGAGCTCCACACCCTCGTGGGCGCCGGCGGCGCGGAAGGCGCGGTCGACGCTTCCAACATGCTGAAGCCCGCGCTCGCGCGCGGCGAGCTGAAGTGCATCGGCGCGACCACGCTCGACGAATACCGGAAACACATCGAGAAGGACAAGGCGCTGGAGCGGCGCTTCCAGCCCGTCTTCATCGGCGAGCCGTCGCTGGAGGACACGATCGCGATCCTCCGCGGCCTGAAAGAAAAGTATGAAGTCTTCCACGGCGTGCGCATCAAGGACTCGGCGCTCATCAGCGCCGCGACGCTCTCCCACCGCTACATCACCGACCGCTTTCTTCCCGACAAGGCGATCGACCTGATCGATGAGGCGACATCGAAGCTGCGCATCGAGATCGACAGCCTGCCGACCGAGATCGACGAGCTCGAGCGGCGCATCCTGCAGCTGGAGATCGAGCGGCAGGCGCTGAAAAAGGAAAAAGACGAGGCCTCCGGGGCGCGTCTGCGGAAACTCGACGCGGAGCTCGCCTCGCTGCAGGAGAAATCGAAGACGCTGAAAGCGCGCTGGAAGAACGAGAAGGCGCAGATCGACCGGATCCGCAAGGTCAAGGAGGACATCGAGAAGGCGCGCGGCGACGAGGAGCGCTTCGAGAAAACCGGACAGCTCGAGAAGGTCGCGGAGATCCGCTACGGGCGGGTGAAACAGCTCGAAAAGGAACTCGAGAAGGAAAACGCCGCGCTCCAGGAGCTCCAGAAAAAGGGCAAGATGCTGAAGGAGGAGGTCGACGAGGAGGACATCGCCCAGGTCGTCTCCAAATGGACGGGCATCCCGGTCTCCAAGCTCATGGAGGGGGAGATCGAGAAGCTCGTCGCGATGGAGGAGCGGCTGAAGGAAAAGGTGGTCGGCCAGGACGACGCCATCGCGCAGATCGCCAATGCCGTTCGCCGCTCGCGTTCGGGGCTCTCCGACCCGAACCGCCCGATCGGCTCGTTCATCTTCCTCGGGCCCACCGGCGTCGGCAAGACCTATCTCGCCAAGACCCTCACCGCGTTCCTCTTCGACGACGAGAACGCGATGATCCGCATCGACATGTCCGAATACATGGAAAAGCACTCGGTCGCGCGGCTCATCGGCGCGCCGCCCGGCTACGTCGGTTACGAGGAGGGCGGCCAGCTCACCGAAAAGGTCCGGCGGCGCCCGTATTCGGTGGTGCTCCTCGACGAGATCGAGAAGGCGCATCCCGACGTGTTCAACGTGCTGCTGCAGATCCTCGAGGACGGCCGGCTCACGGACGGGCAGGGCCGCGTCGTGAGCTTCAAAAACACGATCGTCATCATGACCTCGAACATCGGCTCGCGCCACTACCAGGAGGAAGAGGACGCCAAGCGCGTGCGCGGACTCGTGCTCGAGGAAGTGAAGAAGCATTTCCGCCCCGAATTCCTGAACCGCGTGGACGAGCTCATCGTCTTCAACAAGCTTTCCCGGAAGGACGTCGTGAAGATCGTCGACCTCCAGCTGGAAGGGCTGCGTAAAAAACTCGCCGATCGCGGCCTCGAGCTCCTCGTCGCGGCGAAGGCGAAGCAAAAACTCGCCGCCGAAGGCTACGATCCCGATTACGGGGCGCGCCCGCTGCGCCGTCTCATCCAGACCCGGATCCAGGATCCGCTCGCGCTTGAGCTCCTCAGAGGGCTCTACAAGTCCGGCGACCGCGTCGAAGTCGACGCGGACGGCGCTCCGGGAGAGTTCGTCCTTCGCCATCCGGGCCGTTGATCCGCCGGCGCCAAGGAGATTGACAGCCTCCCGTGACGCGGTGTATATTCAGGCTCCATAAAGATCCCGGCGTCCGCCGATTTAAGCAATTTTTTCATCGCTGGACCGAGCCCACCCTACAAATAAGGAAGGACCCTATGAAGTCTAGAATCGCTCTCGTTGTGCTGATGGGCACGGCCCTCGTCGTCGCCGGCTGCGGAAAAAAATCCACGGACCAGGCCAATCTGTCGGGCACGGGCTTCGACTCGCTGTCCAACAACTCCGAACTGGCCCAGCTCCCGCAGGCCAGCGCCACCAACAACCAGCAGTCCTCGGTCGAGGTGCTTCCGATCGAAGCGTCCCCGGTCACCCAGTCGACCCCGGTCGCGGCGAATCTGCCGGCGGGCACCGCCGAGACGGCCAGCGCCGAGACGCTCTCGTACCAGCAGAAGATCCAGACGGCGCTCAAGAACGCCGGCCTCTACAACGGCACCATCGACGGCAAGATCGGCCCCGCCACGCGCAAGGCGATCGAGGCGTTCCAGCAGCAGAACGGCCTCAAGGTCGACGGCAAGGTCGGACCCAAGACGTGGTCGGTGCTCGAGTCGTACCTGAACGGCCAGCCCGCCCAGGCCTCGACCGCGCAGGCTCCGTCCGCGAGCTGAATCGTTTTTAAAAAAAGGCCCTCGAGAAATCGAGGGTCTTTTTTTATGGAAAAAAAGCCATGAAACTCCTGAGCAGTTTTCCGCCGTTCGCCGACGACCGCTCGCGGATCCTGATCCTGGGCACGATGCCGGGGCCGGTCGCGCTGGCGCGCCGCCAGTACTACGGCTTTCCCGGGAACCATTTCTGGCGGATCCTCCCCGAGATCCTGGAGGCGGCCGCGCCCCGCACGTACCGGGAAAAGATTCGTCTCCTCAAGGACCGCCGGATCGCGCTCTGGGACGTGATCCGCACGTGCACGCGCACGGGGGCCAGCGACAGCTCCATCCGTTCGGTCCTTCCCAACGACATTCCGGGACTCCTCCGACGCCGACGCGCGATCCGCACGATTTTTCTGAACGGGCGGACCGCCGAAACGCTGTACCGCCGGCATTTCGGCGACGTGATCCGGATTCCCGCGTATACGCTCCCGTCGACGAGCCCCGCCCACGCCTCGATGAGCTACGAAAAGAAGAAAAAAGCCTGGTCGGCGATCCTGCCGTATCTCGAGAACCGGAACGAATGGTGCTGAGCGGGCCATCCGGCGCGATGCGCCTTTTCCTGGCGGTCGAGCTGCCGCCCGAACTGCGGGAAGACGTCGCGCGCTTCACCGCGCCGTTCCAGGGGCTCGCGCCGGCCGTGCGGTGGACCCAGACCGAAAATCTCCACGTGACGCTGCGTTTTCTCGGCTCGATCGAACCCGCGCGCCTCGAGGCGGTGAAGGCCGCCGCGCGCCGCGCGGCCGGAGAAATCGTTCCTTTCGATCTGGAGCTTTCGGGCGCGGGAGCCTTTCCCGATCCGGCTCGGCCCCAGGTGCTGTGGCTGGGGTTCGGCCGCGGACGAGAAGCCCTCGGCCACGCGGCCTCGCTGGTTCGCGGCGAGCTGGAAGCGCAGCGGATCGAAACCGAACGGCGCCCGTTCGCCGCGCACCTGACCGTGGCCCGCATCCGCGAAGCCGGGCCCGACGCGCGCCTGGCCGCCACCGCGTTCCTGGCGGCCGAGCTGCCCCCGATGCGGCCGTTCCCCGCGACCCACGTCACTCTCTTTCAAAGCCACCTTTCCGACAGCGGTTCCCGGTATGAAGTCCTTGAGCGATATGCCTTTAGGGTATAATATTGCTAATCAAAGTTGACTTTTAATGAATATTGTGGCATATTGATAATCAATAAAAAAAGAGGTCCCACCGGAAATCACCCATGACCGAAAACGGAGGAGTTATGAAGAAGGTGAGCGGATTTTTGGCATTTTTATTCGCGTTTGTCCTGATGACCCCGGCACTGGCCACGGCGGAGGAGAGCGCCGCCGGAGAGGCCGTGACGGACGAGCCCGTGTCCATGGCGGTCGTGGACGAAATGGCTCCCGTGAAAGACGCCTGGACGTGGGCCTCGACGGCCAATCCGGCTTTGGCGGCGAAACTGGAGAAGATCGTCAACGGCGACAAGACCGACGCGACGGCCACGCTGAACGAAGCGTCGGCGGCCACGGCGGAAGCCAATCCCGATCTCTCTGCCAAATTGAGCGATCTGGCGGCGGCCTGGACTCCGAAGGCCTGATTTCGGCCGATAGCGAGCGAATCCGGTGGAGCGGGGCATCCGGCCCCGCTCCACTTTTGTTTTTCCGCGGCGGGGCAGGGGTACGGTATAATCAATCCTTAAAGAATAAGGAGGTTTTATGAAGACCCTCTTCGCCGCACTTCTTTTGACCGGTTTTCTTTTTTCCGCTTCCGCGTCTTCCGCCGAAACTCAATCCGCTTCCGCCGAGATCAAAGGCGCTTCTTCGGGCTCGACCGTCGAAGGGACCGTCCGGTTCACCGAGACGCCTCAGGGGCTCCAGGTCAGCGCCCAGGTCCGCAACGCCCCTCCCGGCAAGCACGGCTTCCACATCCACGAGTTCGGCAGCTGCGCCGACGCGGGCGCCGCCGCCGGAGGGCATTTCAATCCGGCCCACGTCGAGCACGGCGACGCCGTGAAAAACGGTCCCGCGCACGCGCATCCGGGCGACATGGGCAACCTCGAAGTCGGCGCCGACGGAACCGGGAAGCTGGACGCCGTCCTTCCCGAGGTCACGCTGAGCGCAGGGAAGTACGCCGTCGCCGGCCGCGCCGTCATCCTCCACGAAAAGGAGGACGACTTCGGCCAGCCGACCGGCAACGCCGGATCCCGCATCGGCTGCGGACCGATCCTTTTGACGAAGGAGTCGTGATCGGATAGAATGAGCCGATGCCCTTGAAGCGACAGCCGTTTTTCTTCGCTCTTCTTTTCCTTTTCTCGGCCGCAGACGCCTTCGCCTCGCAGATGGACACGCAGGCGCTGACGTTCATGATCTCCGGCGCCGTCATCATCGGCATCCTCACCGCGTTCGCCCTCTACAAGGCGGCCCACGCCCGCCGGCAGCTCAACATCGAAGTGCTCGACGTGAAGAACCTCGAGGTCAACACCTCCGGGGTGTCGTCGTCCGTGCGCGAGAAGGTCAAGAAGATCCCGATGCTGAAGACCGAGAGCGACCAGGCCGTCGAGGCGATCTCGCAGATCGTCCAGGAGGAGACCGAGCACCTCCTGCAGGAGATCAAGGAGGAGTACTCGGTCAAATACCAGCTGATCGCGCAGGAAAAAAACCGCGAGGTCGAGGTCGTCAAGAAGGAGTTCCACGAGGTCAAGGACAAGTTCGAGACGACGCAGAAGCTGTACCAGCAGTCCGAAAGCGAGAAGAAGACCACCGAGGCCGTCGTCCGCAGCATCGCCGAGGGGCTGGTCGTCGTGAACCAGAAGGGCGAGGTTCTCCTCATGAACCCATCGGCCGAGAAGCTTCTGGGCGCGAAGAAGGAAAAGATGATGGGCAAGCCCATCACCGACGACATGCGCGACGACCTCCTCGTCTCGATTTCCCGCGACAGCGGCGACAACGAGAAGATGATCGAGTACAAGTCGAAGGACGAGAACGTCCGCCGCATCCTCCGCCAGTCGAGCGCGGTCATCCAGAACGAAAACGGGCAGACCGTCGGCATGGTGAACATCCTCACGGACGTCACCAAGCAGAAGGAGCTCGACGAGATCAAGAACAAGTTCGTCTCGAACGTCACGCACGAGCTGAGGACGCCGATCGTCGCGATGCAGAAGGCCATCGCGATCCTCCTGGGCGCGAACGCCGGCCCGCTCAACGAGACGCAGTCGAATTTCCTGAACATCGTCTCGAGGAACCTGAGCCACCTGAGCCGGCTCGTCGAGGACCTGCTCGAGATCGCCAAGATCGAGTCCGGCAAGCTTCGCCTCAAGATCGTCCCCGCGCGCCTCGACAAAGTGGTCGGCGAGGTCTGCGACACGCTCGACACGTGGGCGAAGTCGAAAGAGATCCAGATCATCCGGGAGATCGACCGCGGCA
>DATJEK010000152.1:0-8075 GCA_035496715.1 Candidatus Eiseniibacteriota bacterium
GTGAACGGCGGGCATCTCGGCGCCGCGCTCGGCGCCGTCGACCTGACTCTCGCCCTCCATCAAGTCTTCACGACTCCGTACGACCCCATCGTCTTCGACGTCGGCCATCAGGTCCACGCGCACAAGATCCTCACCGGCCGCAAGGAGGCGTTCAAGACCTTCCGCCAGCCCGGCGGCCTCTCCGGATTCTCCAACAAGGACGAGAGCGACCACGACATGTTCACCACCGGCCACGCGGGCACGTCGATCTCGACGGCGCTCGGCCTGGCGTCCGCCCAGCGGCTGCTCGGCAAGCGCGGCAAGGCCATCGCGGTGATCGGCGACGCGTCGCTCGTCAGCGGCATGGCGTTCGAGGCGATGAACCACGCGGGCCACCTGAAGGACGACCTCATCGTCATCCTGAACGACAACGAGATGTCGATCTCGCCGACGGTCGGGGCGTTCAACCGCTACCTGAACCGCCTCATTTCGGACCCGCTCTACAACCACCTGCGCCGCGACGCCGTCGAGATGATGCGCAAGATCCCGCGCGTCGGCGACAAGGTCGTGAAGAAGGCCAAGAAGATCGACGAGGGCCTGAAGAACCTCTTCCTCCCCAATCTCTTCTTCGAGGAGCTCGGCTTCCGCTATTTCGGCCCCATCGACGGGCACAACCTCGAGGGCCTCGTCCAGATCCTGAAGAACATCTCGCAGATCAAGGGCCCCGTTTTCCTGCACGTGATCACGAAAAAGGGGAAAGGCTACAAGATCGCCGAGGGCGACCCGCAGCGCTGGCACGCCTCGACGCCGTTCCACCTCGAGACCGGCGAGATCAAGAAGGCCTCCACCTCGGTCACCTACACGCAGGTCTTCGGAAAGAAGGCCGTCGCGCTCGCCGAGCAGGACCCCCGTCTCGTCGCGATCACCGCGGCGATGTGCGAGGGGACCGGACTCGTGGACTTCATGGCGCGTTTCCCCGACCGCTTCTTCGACGTCGGCATCGCCGAGGAGCACGGCGTCGCGTTCGCGGCGGGCCTGGCGAAGGCGGGCGTGCGGCCTCTGGTCGCCATCTATTCGACCTTCCTCCAGCGCGCGCACGACCAGATCATCCACGACGTCGCGCTGCAGAATCTCCCGGTCGTCTTCTGTCTGGACCGCGCGGGCCTGGTCGGCGAGGACGGTCCGACGCACCACGGCGTCTTTGACCTCGCCTATCTGCGCAAGGTCCCGGGCATGACCGTCCTGGCGCCCCGCGACGGGCGGGAGCTCGAGCGGATGCTCGCGTTCGCGGCCGGGCACCTGTCGGGGCCGATCGCCGTGCGATACCCCCGCGGCGCCGTCGCCGAAGAGTCGGGTTCGCCGCTCAAGGACGTGCCGGTCCCGGCGGTCCAGGAAGCGAAGGCGGAAATTTTGAAAGAGGGAAGCCGGGTGGTCCTGTGGGCGCTGGGAAGCATGGTGTACCCCGCCTACGAAGCGGCGCTGCTTCTGGAAAAAGACGGGGTCGACGCGGCGGTCGTGAACGCGCGCTTCGCGAAGCCTCTCGACGAAGAGACGCTTCTGAGGCTGTGCCGGCCGGCGGAAGCGCTGTTCACGCTGGAGGAGGGCGCCCTCACCGGGGGTTTCGGCGGGGCCGTCCTCGAGGCTCTCGGGAAACACCAGGCTTTCGGAAAATTGAAGATCCGCACGCTCGGCATCCCCGACCGGTTCATCGAGCACGGGAAGCGTGAGACCTTGATGGACGGGCTTGGGTTGAGCGCGGAAAAAATCAGGCAGGACGTTCTGAGGACTCTGGCTTCGAAGGGCGGCGCGTCCGTCAACGGAGCGGCCGTCCCGTCGCCGAAAGAAATCCTTACTTCTGGATGGTCACCGAGTCGTTGACCTGGAGACGGTAGCCCGGAGCCGTCTCTTTCACGTTGCAGGCCGACATCACGTCGCGGACTTCGAGGACCGTCAGGACGGCGACGCGCTGGCCGTCCTTGGTCACATTCAGCACGGTCGAGTCGTTCATCCCGTCCACCTTCCCCAGATCCACCACCACGAACCCGTGAGTCTCGTTGATCGCCCTCACGCGGCCTTCCTTGCGGGGGCCTGAGCGGACGGCCGGCTTCGGCGCGGCGGGAGCGCTCGCCGGTTGAGCGGGCGCCGCCGCGGGCTGGGCCGCCGCGGGAGCGGGACGGGGAGACTCGACCTGGATGGCGCCCAGATCCACGGCGCTGTATTCTTCCTGGATCGAGCGGCGCGCGCGGGCGATCGTCTCCTCGAGCGCGATCTTCTGCACGTTGATCGAGGCGAGCTTGTCCTCGGCGGCGCGGTAGAGGCGCTCGACCTTCGACGAAAGAACCGCGTTCTGCGCCGACAGGCGCGCGATCTCGTTTTCCTTTTCTTCCAGGCGCGCGGCCGAATCGGCCCCCATCGGCGCCTCCCGTTTGATCTTCTCGATCTCCTTGGTCTTGTGGATCAGGATGTCCTCGAGGTAGACCTTTTCCTCGACGAGGCTCTCGAACTGGGCCTGGGCCTTCTGGAGCTCGACGTGGAGGGTTTCGTTCTCGGAGCGCATCCCGTCGAGGGCGGTGCCGAGCTCCTTGATCTTGGCGGCCAGCCGCGCCGTCTCGCCTTTGGCGAAAGCGACGGAGGCGTCCAGTTCGCGGACCCGGGACGCGAGCGAGCCGTTTTCTTTCTTCAGCGCGCCGACCCGGCCGCCGAAAAAGAGCGCCGCGCCGCCGAAGGCGGCCGCCAGGAAGACCAGCCCGGCGATCAGTAGTTTCGTTTTCGGGTCGTCCATGAACTGTTTATCCCGCGGGGTCCGGGGCTTCCGGGGCTCTTCGGACAGGAGATCCTGCCGCTTTTGGAGCGGTTCGCCGTTTTTCAGAAGAATATCGGAAGAGAGTGAGTTGGGCATTTATCCGGGAATCGACTCATGCTAACATAACCCCCTCGAAGCGTCAAACGCCCGCTGGGGATGCTATAATGCCCGAATGACCGAACCGAAACCCGAACTCACCTTTTGGGAGCACCTCGACGAGCTTCGCTCGAGGGTCTTCGTGTCTCTCGGCGCCCTCACGGCCGCGACGGCGGCCGGCTGGACGGTCTCGGACCGGGCGCTTTCCCTGTTCACCGAGCCCCTGCGGGCGAACGGCACGCCGGTGTATTTCTTCTCGCCCCAGGGTGCGTTCGTGGCGCGCGTCCAGGTCTCGCTCCTCCTCGGCGTTTTTCTCTCGGCGCCGGTCCTCCTGCACCAGCTCTGGGGGTTCGTGTCCCCGGCGCTGCACCGCCACGAGAAGCGGGCGGCGGTGCCGCTGGTCGCCGTCATGTCGGCGCTCTTCGCGGCGGGCGCGGCCTTCGCCTGGTTCGGCGTCGTGCCGGTGGCGCTCCGGTTCCTCGTCGGCATGCAGACCGAGAGCCTTCAGCCGATGATCTCGCTCGAGGAGTACGTGTCGTTCCTCTCCGGCTTCCTCATCTCGTTCGGAGTGGCGTTCAACCTGCCGGTGTTCGTGCTGGCCTTCGTCGCCTCGGGCGTCGTCGACGCGTCCGGTCTTTCGCGCCTGAGGCGCCACGCGATCGTCCTCATCTTCATCCTCGCCGCGGTCCTTACGCCGGGTCCGGACGTCGCCAGCCAGCTTCTCCTGGCGGTGCCGCTGTGGGGGCTCTTCGAAATCAGCGTCGCCGCGGCCTGGCTTTTCGGCGTCGTGCGCGCCCGGCGCCGGCGCGCGGCCGCCGGCCAGGGCGGGCCGTCATGAGAGCCCTGCTTCTCCTGGTGCCGCCGGCGATCGTGGCGGCCTACCTGGTCTGGGCGGGCTTCAAATACACGCGCATGATCAGCAACATCTTCCTGTCCCTCGTCTACAAGCCCGCGTTCGAGCCGCCCGTCTCGGCGGCCGGCGAAAAAATCACGATCCTCAACTCCTCCGACGAGGAGATCGAGGCGCTCTATCACGGCCGCCGCGGCGCGAAGAAGCTCGCGGTGTTCTGCCACGAGTCGGGCGCGGGGAAGGAGTCGTGGGAGAAATACGCCTACTTCCTGCCGGACGCGGGATTCAGCGTGCTGTCGTTCGATTTCAAGCCGAGAGGCGGGGAGTCCGAAAAGAATTCCCTGTCCCAGTGGCCCACCGAAGAAGACGTGGAGCGCCTCGTGACCGTGATCCGCTGGGCCAAGAAAGCGGGCCGCCCGGACGCGTCGATCGTGCTTTTCGGCGTCTCCAACGGGGCGGACATCGCGTTCGCCGCGTCGTTCCGCGATCCGGCCGTGAAGGCGGTCGTGGCCGACGGCCTTTTTTCGATGAAGGAGATTTTCCGGGACTACATCCGCAAATGGGCCCCCATCCTCGTGAGGCCCAACCTGTTCGGCGAGCGTTATCCCTCGTGGGTCGTGAACGTGTTCACGGAGCTCGGGTTCTGGTACAGCCAGAAGCGCTCTCACCGCCTGTTCGTCGACATCGAGCGTTACCTGACGCGCGGTCACGTGCCGCTTCTCATGATCCACGGCGAGAAAGACGACTACGTGCCGGCCGGACACCAGTCGTTCCTCGAAAAGATGAACCGGCGCGGTTCCGCCGCGGTGCCGCGCGTGGTCGTGCCCGAAGCCGGGCACAACCAGGCGGTCGTGCTGGGACGCGAGATCTACGAGAAAAAAGTCCGGGATTTTCTTTCCGCGCTATGAAAAAAACAACGGTTCCCGTCCTGGCCGCCGTCCTGGCCGTCTTCGCCCTCGGCGCCGCGCCCGCGCCGTCCGCGCCGGAACGCCAGCTCCTTTCCGAGGTCTCCACGCTCCGGGACTCCGAAGCCGCTCCGCTGGCCAGCGAGCTCGAAGGCTCGCTCCGCGCCTGGGAGGCGCTTCACGATTATACGGCCGTCTTCCACAAGCAGGAATTGACGAAGGAGAAGGACGCGCTCGGGCCCAACGAGGAGATCTTCCTCAAGTTCGAGAAACCGTTCAAAATCTATCTCGGCTGGCTCAACACGCCGAAGAAGGGGCTGCAGGTCCTCTACGAGCGCGGGCGCCATCAGGGTAAGCTCGCGATCCACAAGCCCGGGCTTCTCCTGGGTCTGGCGCCGGTCATCTTCCTCGAGCAGTCGAGCCCCTACGTGCGCGAGGGAAGCGCCTCCTACGACATCGAGGACGCGGGGATCGGGACTTTTTTGATGGATTTCACGAAAGCGGTCCTGCGTTCGGCCCGCGAAAAGAAACTTCGCTTCAGCCGCATCGGCGGGTCCGGATACGACGTCACGTTTTCCGGCACGAGCCGGGACGACGACTACTTCGCCCATCGCGTGCGCGTCCTCTTCGATCCGCCGACCCGCCTTCCGGTGCGGATGGAGCTTTTCGACTGGGAGGATCGGCCCATGGGGGTGTATCTCTATGACCGTCTCAAGGTGGACGTCGGCAGCCAGGATCCTGAATTCAAAAAGAATATCGACCGGCATCTTTTCCGGGTCTATCGAGGGGACTGACCTCTTTTTTTTGGCCTTCTTTGCATAGACTTGTATACGATTATTTAATTTTGAAAAAAGGAGTCTATACGGTATAGTGGGGTAAGATCAGGCCCATATCGATGCAAAAAGCCCCCATTCGCTTTCTGGACGCTCTGTTCGAAGCCAGGACCGGCCACGCCAAATGGCTCTTCCGCGTCGTCTTCTTCCTTTCCATCACGATGCCGGTGATCCTCATCGCCGGTTTCAGCTACCAAAAAAACCGCCGCGAGCTCACCGAGACGGTCCTTCAGCGGAAACATTCGATCGCGAAGCTCTCCGCGATGACCCTGAGAGAGCGTCTGGACCGGCTCACCGACCTGGGCGTGTCCCTGGCCCGTTCTCCGGGCGTCATCGCCAGCGTCGAGGGCGGCCGCTGGCAGGAGGCGCTGGACGAGTTGTCCGGCGCGCGGACCGACTTCCCATTCATCGAGCGCGTCTTCCTGTCGGATCCGGAAGGCAATGAGACGGCCGCCGATCCGGAACTCGCCGGGGGCGTGGGGAAAAATTTCTCGTTCCGCGACTGGTACAAGGGCGTTTCCAGGGAATGGAAGCCGTACGTCTCCGAGGTCTATCGCCGCACCGCCGTTCCGCAGTCCAACGTGATCGCCGTGGCGATCCCGATCCAGATCCAGGAGCGGGGCGCCATCGGGAACCTCGGCATTCTCGTTCTCCAGATCAAGCTCGACACGATGCTGGACTGGTTCAAGATGATCGACGCCGGGAAAAAGGGCTTCGTCTTCATCGTCGACAATCACGGCCGCCTGGCCGCGCATCCGAGCTTTCCCCCGCAGGGCGCCATCGTGGATTACTCGAACCTGGTGTTCGTTTCGCGCGTCCTGGCCGGCAAAGGCGGCGCCGAGGAGATCGCCGGGCGGGTCGTCGCCTATGAGCCGATCCCCGGCTACGGGTGGGGGGTCGTCGCCCAGCAGCCCTCCCGCGAGGCCTTCGCCGATCGGGACCGGAACCTGCGGCGTCTTCTGGTCTATTATTCATTCATTCTTTTGATCAACTTCGCCCTCGCGGGCTTCGCGCTGTACGCGGTCGAGTCGGTGATCGGCGTCCGCCGCCGCGAGAAATCGATCCTCCAGAGCGTGGAGGAGGGGATCTTCACCGTGAACGCGGAGCTGCGCATCACGATGTGGAACCGCGCGGCCGAGATCATCTCCGGCTGGAAGGAGACCGAGGTGATCGGGTCGGATTTCCGCCGTTACTTCATCTTCCGCCAGGAACCGCACGGCCAGGACGGGTTCCTGCTCGACGGCCAGTCGGCCGGCGCGGGCGAGCGCGACCGACTGCTGTTCACCAAGGAAGGCGGCGAGAAGCCCGTGAGCACGCTCGTGACGCCGCTGCCCGGCGACAGCGGAGGCTCGGGCGGCTGCATCGTCGTCTTCCGCGACATCACCGAGCGCAAGGTCGCCGAACGCGCGCTCAAGGACGCGCACGCCGAGCTCGAAAGCCGCGTCGCGGCCCGCACCCGCGAGCTGGCCCTGACCAACGAGAAGCTCCAGGAGGAGATCGTCGAGCGCCGCAGCGCGGAAGAGCAGCTGCTCCGGAACGCGTTTTACGACATGCTGACCGGCCTGCCCAACCGCGCGCTCTTCATGGAGCGCCTCGGCCAGTCGCTCAAGCACGCGCACCGGCGGACCGACGCCTGCTTCGCGGTGCTCTTCCTCGACGTCGACCGGTTCAAGGTCATCAACGATTCGCTCGGCCATATCGCCGGGGACAAGCTGCTCCTGTCGGTGGCGCAGCGGCTGTCGTCGCTCCTGCGCATCGCCGACACGGTCGCGCGTTTCGGCGGCGACGAGTTCGCGATCCTCCTCGAGGAGATCACGGACGCCGGCGACGCCACGCAGATCGCCGAGCGCATCCAGAAGGAGCTGGCGCTGCCGTTCACGCTGAACGCGCAGGAGATCTTCATCACCGCCTCGATCGGGATCTCGATCTACATGCAGACGTACGAACAGCCCGAGGACCTCCTGCGCGACGCCGACATGGCGATGTATCGCGCGAAATCGCTGGGCAAGGCGCGCTACGAGATGTTCAGCGCCGACATGCACAAGCAGGCGATGTCGGTCCTCCGGCTCGAGGCGGACCTGTGGCGCGCGGTGGAGCATTCGGAATTCCGGCTGCACTATCAGCCGATCGTTTCGCTTCGCAGCGGACGGGTCACCGGGTACGAGGCGCTCGTGCGCTGGCAGCATCCCGAGCAGGGCCTCCTGCCGCCGTCCCGGTTCATCTCGCTGGCGGAGGACACGGGGCTGATCGTCCAGATCGGCCGATGGGTCCTCAGGACCGCCTGCGCGCAGACGCGCGCGTGGCAGGACGCGGGCTATCCGCGCATGTGCGTGTCGGTGAACCTCTCGGCGCGGCAGTTCCGCCAAAAGGACCTGGACGAGATGATCGCGGGCGCCCTGCGGGACGCCGGCCTCGGCGCCGAGTGGCTGCGCCTGGAAATCACCGAAAACCTCGTCATGGAAAACGTGCGCGAGTCGGTGCGCATGCTCTCCGAGCTCAAGAAGATCGGCGTGAAACTGGCGATCGACGATTTCGGAACCGGTTACTCGTCGCTGAGCTATCTCAAGCGGTTTCCGTTCGACACGCTCAAAATCGACGGCTCGTTCATC
>DATJEK010000153.1:0-17415 GCA_035496715.1 Candidatus Eiseniibacteriota bacterium
TCGATCGGAAAGCGTTCTCAGGTCAAGCATCTGAGCTATCTGGGCGACGCCGAAGTGGGCGAGTCGGTCAACGTCGGCGCCGGGACGATCACCGCCAATTTCGACGGCAAGAAAAAGCACCGCACGGTGATCCGGGACGGGGCGCGCATCGGCAGCGGCACGGTCCTCATCGCTCCGGTCACGGTCGGACGGCGCGCCGTCACGGGCGCGGGAGCGGTCGTGACGAAGGGCAGGAACGTCCCCGACGGCGCGATCGTCGCCGGGGTTCCGGCCTCACCGCTCGGGAAACGGGTCAACAAGACGAAAGGCAGACGATGAACGGCAAGTTGAAGATTTTTTCGGGCAACGCGAATCCCGAGCTGGCCAAGCGGATCGCGAAATACCTCAAGGTCCCGCTCGGCGACGCGCTCGTGACGTCGTTCAGCGAGGGCGAGATCCGCGTGAAGATCAACGAGGACGTGCGGGGACGCGACGTGTTCATCGTCCAACCGACCTGCCCGCCCTCGAACAGCAACCTGATGGAGCTCCTGATCATGATCGACGCGCTGAAGCGCGCGTCGGCCAGGCGCATCACGGCCGTGATGCCGTACTACGGCTACGCCCGCCAGGACCGCAAGGACCAGCCGCGCGTTCCGATCACGGCGAAGCTCGTCGCGAACCTGATCACGACCGCCGGCGCGGACCGCGTCCTCACGATGGACCTGCACGCGGGCCAGATCCAGGGCTTTTTCGACATCCCGCTCGACCATCTGTTCGCGGTCAACGTCGTCGTCGATTATTTCAAGAAAAAGAAGGTGAAGAATCTCGTCGTCGCCTCACCGGACGTGGGCGGCATCAAGATGGCGCGCGCCTACGCCAAGCGTCTGAACGCCAACTTTGCCGTCGTCGACAAGCGCCGCAACGACGACACGCACACCGAAGTGATGAGCATCCTCGGCGAGGTCAAGGGCAAGAACGTCGTCATCGTCGACGACCTCGTCGCGACGGCCAGCTCCATGTGCGAGGCCGCCCAGGCTCTGAAGAAGGCGGGCGCCCTCAAAATCTTCGCCGCCGTCTCGCACCCGATCCTGTCCGGGCCGGCGCTCGATCGCATCAAGGCGTCGCCGATCGAGGAGTTCATCATTTCCGATTCGATCCCTCTTCCGCGCGAGAAGCGGGATCCGGTGTTCAAGATCCTCTCGGTGGATTCGCTCCTCGGCGAGGCGATCAACCGCATCCACAACGAGGCATCGGTCTCG
The DNA here is from genome assembly GCA_035496715.1 of Candidatus Eiseniibacteriota bacterium. GTDB lineage: Bacteria > Omnitrophota > Gorgyraeia > 2-02-FULL-51-18 > 2-02-FULL-51-18 > DATJEK01. The sequence continues at coordinate 1,239 of DATJEK010000153.1, forward strand.
AGTCTTTTCAATTAACAAGTTCATTCACGGGGTCCCGGAAAGGTTCTAAGGTTGAGCCGGGGCGGGCCCCCACAAACGAAGGGATAGCAAACATGGAACAGATCCAGCTGAAGGCGACGATTCGCGACACCCGGGGCAAGCAGGCCTCCAAGAAACTGCGCACGGCCGGCCTCGTGCCCGCCGTCGTGTATCACCGCGGCGAAGAGCCGGTGTCGATCACGCTCGTCGACAAGGAGATCTCGAAGATCGTGCAAGGGCACGGCGGCGAGAACATCCTGATCAACCTCACGATCGAGAAAGAAAAGAAGAAGTCGCGCGCGGTCATCATCAAGGAGATCCAGCACGACCCCGTGAAGCGCTGGATCCGCCACATCGACTTCAACGAGATCTCGCTGTCCGAGAAGATCACCGTCGACGTCGAGGTCATTCCCGACGGCGAGGCGATCGGCGTCAAGCAGGACGGAGGGCTCCTCGACCATCCGCTGCGCGAGGTCAAGATCCAGTGCCTCCCGACGGACATCCCGAAGAACATCAAGGTCGACGTCTCGGGCCTCAAGCTCAACGACTCGCTGCACGTCCGCGACCTCGTGGTCTCCGACAAGATCAAGATCCTGACGGACCCCGACCTCCTGCTGTTCCAGGTCAAGCTGCACGAGGAAGAGAAGCCCGCCGACGCGACGGCCGAAACGCCCGAGCTCGAAGTCATCCGCGAGAAGAAGGAAGAGGAAGGCGCCGCGGGCGAGAAGAAGGAAGAAGCCAAGAAGGAAGCCGCGCCGAAGGCGGAGAAGAAGTAGCGGCTTGAAGTTCATCGTCGGGATCGGGAATCCGGGCCGGCAGTACGAGGGCACGCGGCACAACGCCGGATTCGCGGTCCTCGACCGGCTGGCGGACGACTGCCCGCCCGGGACGCGTCTGGTGCGGCCGGGCACGTTCGTCAACCGCACCGGCGACGCGGTCCTGGAGCTCAGGAGCCGGCACGGCGCGGCGGAGTCGGACGTCCTGGTCGTCTGCGACGACGTGAACCTCGATTTCGGGAAGCTTCGGCTGCGGCCCGACGGCTCGGCCGGCGGGCATCACGGGCTCGAGTCGGTGATCGAGGCGCTGGGGTCGGACGGTTTTCCGCGCCTGCGCATCGGCGTACGCAACGCCTTGATGCCGCAGGACCTGGCGGGTTTCGTCCTGGAGAAATTTTCGGCCGAGGAGGCCAAAACGATCGGCGGCATCGTCGAAAAGGCCGCACAGATTTGCCGGACCTGGGCCCGCGAGGGCTTCGAGGCCGCGCAGAACCGGCTCAGTCAATTGCAATCGGTGAAACAGGAGAACAAAGAATGAGAAATTACGAAGGCGTGTTCATCATCAATCCCGACCTGTCGAACGACGCGTCGAAGGGCGTTGTCACGCAGGTGCAGGAACTCGTGTCCAAGAACGGCGGCCGCGTGGACGGGCTTCAGGAGTGGGGCAAGCGCCGCATGGCTTACAAGATCAACAAGAAGCACGAGGGCAACTACGTCATCGTGAATTTCCAGATCGACCCCGACAAGACCAAGAAGCTTGAGCAGGCGTTCCGGTTGAACGACAACCTGCTGCGCTACCTGCTCGTCAACAAGGACGCGCTCTAAGCGCCTCGGGAAAAGGGAGACGGCCATGGCGAGCTTCAACAAAGTGATGCTGATGGGCAACCTCACGCGCGACCCCGAGCTGCGCTACATCCCCTCGGGCTCGGCGGTGACGAGCTTCACGGTGGCGATGAACCGCGTCTACAAGCTGCAGACCGGCGAGAAGAAGGAAGAGACCAGTTTCGTGAAGGTCGTCGTCTGGGGCCGCATGGCCGAGATCTGCGGCGAGTACCTGACGAAGGGCAGCCCCGTGTTCGTCGAAGGCCGCCTCCAGTCGCGCAGCTGGGACGGTCCCGACGGACAGAAGCGCAGCGCCCTCGAGGTGATCGCCCAGACGGTCCAGTTCCTGGGACGCTCGGGCGGCAAGGGCGGCCAGCAGGCGCCTCCGGCGGACGCCGAATCGGTCGGCCTGGGCGGCAAGGAAGAGATCGGCGAGATCCAGCTCGACGAGATGCCCGAGATGGGCGGCGCCAAGGGCGGCGAGTCCGACGTCCCGTTCTAAAAAATTCCCGGTTCATTTAAAAAGGAGCTATCCAGATGGTGTTCGAAAAAAAGAAGATGAAAAAGAAGCCCCTCAAGGGCGCCAAGAAAAGCAAGTTCCTCCGGAAGAAGGTCTGCAAGTTCAAGCCCGAGGAAATCGAGACGATCGACTACAAGGACGTGAACCGGCTCCGCTATTTCGTGACCGAGCGCGGGAAGATCATCCCCAGCCGCATCTCCGGAGCGGGCGCCAAGTCCCAGCGGTACCTCGTGCGCCAGATCAAGCGCGCGCGGGCGATCGCGCTTCTTCCGTTCGTCGCGGAATAACCCGGCGGGGGCTCTCCCGGTGAACATCGAAGTGGTCCTGACCGAAACGGATCCGAAGCTCGGCAAACGCGGCGAGATCGTGAAGGTCTCTTCCGGCTACGCGCAGAACTTCCTTTTTCCCCACAAAAAGGCGGTCCCCGCCACGCCGGCCAACCGGGCGGCGGCCGAGGCCCAAAAGGCGCGCCAGTCGAAGCAGGACGCCGAAGCGCTCGCGGCGGCGCGGGAAACGGCCGTGAAAATATCGGCTTCCGCGCTGGTGATCGAGATGATGGCCGGCGAGTCCGACAAGCTCTACGGCGCCGTCACCAACCAGGACGTGGCGGCCTCGCTCGCCGGGCGGGGGATCCGCGTCGACCGCCGGGACATCCACCTCGAGGAGCCGATCCGCCGGCTCGGCGATCACTCGGTCACGCTCAAGCTCCATCCCGAAGTCACCGCCACGCTTCAAATCAAGGTCATCGCCAAAAAATAGCATGCAGGAAACGACGGGCTTCCCCGCAGATCTCAAAGCGCTCAACCGTCAGAAGCTGATCCCCCAGAACATCGAGGCCGAGATCGCCGTTCTGGGGTCCATGATGATCGATCCGGACGCGATCGCGATCGCGATCGAAAACCTGAACGACCAGTGCTTCTACAAGGACCAGCACCGGAAGATCTTTCAGGCGATCGTGAAGCTCTTCGTCGAAAACAAGGCCGTCGACCTCATCACGCTGTCCGAGACGCTCTACAAGGAAGGCGCGATGGAGGCGGTGGGCGGCCCGAGCTATCTCGGCGACCTCACCAACGCCGTCCCGACTTCGGCGAACGTCCTGTATTACGCGCGGATCGTCAAAGAAAAATACATCCTCCGTCATCTCATCCAGAACGCGACCCAGATCGTCACGGACAGCTTCGACACGACGCAGGACGTCGAGCCGCTCCTCGACCGAGCCGAACAGCTGATCTTCGACATCACCCAGAAGAAGTTCTCGGGCGGCGTCGTTCTGATGAAGGAGCTCGTCCGCAAGCAGATCGACACGATCGACCGCATCCACCAGCGCAAGGGCGCCGTCACCGGCATCGCGACCGGCTTCCACCAGTTCGACATGCTGACGGCGGGCCTGCAGCCCTCCGACCTGGTCGTCGTCGCGGCCCGGCCTTCGATGGGTAAGAGCGCTTTCATGTCCAACATCGCCGAGCACTGCGCGATGGTGCTCAAGCTGCCCACCGCGATCTTCAGCCTGGAAATGTCCAAAGAACAGCTCGTCCAAAGAATGCTGTGCTCCTGCGCGAAAGTGAACGCGCAGAGCGTCCGCACGGGCTTCACCTCCGAGAGCGACTGGAGGAAGCTGACCAGCGCCGCCGCGCGCCTGTCCGAAGCGCCGATCCTGATCGACGACACGCCGGGCATCAGCGTGCTCGAGCTCAAGGCCAAGGCCCGGCGCCTCCTGGCCCAGTTCGACATCAAGATCCTGATGGTGGACTATCTCCAGCTCATGCAGGGCCGCTCCGGCAGCGAAAGCCGCCAGCAGGAGATTTCAGAAATTTCGCGGTCCCTTAAGGAGCTGGCCAGGGAGCTCAACGTCCCCATCATCGCCCTGAGTCAGCTGTCCCGCGCCGTCGAGTCGCGCGAGGGCAAAAAGCCCCAGCTTTCGGACCTGCGCGAATCCGGCGCCATCGAACAGGACGCCGACCTGGTCGTCCTCCTCGTCCGCGAAGAGATGTACAAGCCCGAGGTCGAAGAACTCCGCGGGAAGGCCGAGATCAACATCGCCAAACAGAGAAACGGCCCGGTCGGGACGTTCAATTTGACGTTCCTCCGGGAATTCACCCGTTTCGAGAACGCCGAACTGACCCGGCGCGAGGAGATGGCTTAGGCTTTGATTTCCCGTCCCCCCTGTGTTACAGTAATCCCTTAAATTATGCGTAAAAAATCCTTTTTGAAGCTGCTTTTGGCCCTCGGTTCGCTGGCGCTCCTCACCGCCGCCGTCCCCTCGTTCGCCGACGACGCCTCCAAGATCGTCAAGGCCGTCGACGTCAAAGGCAACAAGACCGTCTCCAGCCTCACCATCCTCGCCAAGGTCAAGACGCAGATCGGCCAGCCCGTCTCCTCGGTCGTCTTAAACGAAGACCTGAAGCGCCTTTACGGCCTCGGGTTCTTCACCGACGTGCGCATCGAGCAGGAAGATTTCGAGGACGGCCTCAAGGTCGTGTTCCTCGTGACCGAGAAGCCGATCCTCTCCGAGGTGCGCATCGAGGGCAACCAGAAGATCAACAAGGACCAGCTTAAGAAGGAAATGCAGTCGGTCATCGGCGACTTCGTCGACCAGAAGCGCGTCCGCGACGACGTCGAGGCCGTCAAGAAGCTCTATGAAAAGAAGGGCTTCTCCGGCGCGGTCATCGACAGCCAGCTCGAGGTTTCCCCCGACACCAACCAGGCGGTCCTGCGTGTCCTGATCAACGAAGGGTCCAAGGTCCGCATCCGCGAGATCCGCGTCATCGGGAACGAGAACGTGAAGGCCGGCGACATCACCAAGAAGATGAAGACCAAGAAGATGTCCTGGTTCGGATGGTTCCACTCGGGCTATCTCAAGGAAGACGAGCTCGAGGAGGACATCGAGCGGATCAAGGCGCTCTATGACGAGCGCGGTTTCAGCGACGCGGAAGTCACGACCGAGACGCAGGCCTACGGCGGCGAGGCCTCGGACATCACGCTGGTCGTGAACGTGAAGGAAGGCAAAAAATACGTCGTCGGCGAGATCGGACTTTCCGGCAACTCGGTGCTCAAGTCCGACGAGATCCTGAAAGCCGTCCAGATGAAGGGCGGCCAGCCGTTCTCGCGGCGCAGCCTGCGCCTCGACGTGGCGGCGATCCAGGACCTTTATTTCGAGCGCGGCTACCTCTCGGCGCAGATCCGCTCCGAGTCGATCTACAACGACAAGACCGATAAGGTCGACATCAGCTACTCGATCACCGAGAATGAGCTCACCTACGTCGACAAGGTCCGCATCCAGGGCAACACCAAGACCAAGGACATCGAGATCCGCCGCGAGCTGCGCGCCTACCCGGGCGAATCGTTCAGCTGCGCGAAGCTCAAGCGCTCGAAGGAGCGCCTCTACAATCTCGGTTTCTTCGAGGACGTGCGCTTCGACACCGAGCCGGGACAGACCCCCAATTCGCGCGATCTCGTCGTTTCCGTCAAGGAAACCAAGACCGGCGAATTCAGCTTCGGCGGCGGTTACAGCTCCATCGACTCCATCATCGGTTTCGTCCAGATCCGGCAGAAAAATTTCGACTGGCAGAACTGGAAGACGTTCACGGGCGCCGGCCAGGACCTGGCGCTGCGCCTGGAGCTGGGCAGCGTGCGGCAGAACATCGACCTGAGCTTCACCGAGCCGTGGGTGTTCGGCTATCCCTATTCGTTCGGCTTCGACATCTACCGCCGCGAGTTCAACCGCTCCGGCAACGCGGGCTACTTCTTCGATCAGCGCAAGACCGGTTTCGACCTGCGTCTGGGCAAGGAGTTCACCGAGTACGACAAGGGCCTCCTGATGTATAAGCTCGAGGAAGTCAAAATCTCCGACATCCCCGACGACGCCTCCCAGCTCCTGAAGAACGAGCAGGGCAAGAACACGACCTCGAGCGTGGCGCTGACGCTGACGCACGACGAGCGCGACAATATTTACAACCCCACCAAGGGCTTCCTCGTCTCCGGCACCGGAGAAATCGCCGGCGGGCTCCTCGGCGGGGACAAGGAATTCGCGAAGCTCGACGGGGTGGCGAGCACCTACTTCAAGCATTTCGACTCGAACGTGCTCGAGCTCAAGGGCCGGGCGGGCATCGCGGACGCGTACGGCGACACCGAGCGCGTGCCGGTCTACGAACGCTACTACGTCGGCGGCGCGAACACCGTGCGCGGTTACCGCGAGCGGCGCATCGGCCCCCGCGACGCGGGAAACCACGAGCCCATCGGCGGCGAGGCCTTCTGGGTCGCGAACGTCGAGGAGACGTTCCCCATTTATCCGAACCTCATCAAAGGCGCGGTCTTCTTCGACACCGGCAACGCTTTCGAGACGATCAGCGACTTCGGCTCGGGCGGCACGTTCTCCGGCGTCGGCGTCGGCGTCCGCATCAAGACCCCGATCGGGCCCGTGAAGCTCGACGCCGGCTATCCTCTCGACGACATCCCCGAGGAAAAGAAAGAACTCCGGTTCTATTTCAATATCAGCCAAGGTTTTTGACGCCAAACACATCCAACAAACATAGAGGAGATAGAGCGACATGAAGAGGATATTGGTTTTCGCGTTTTCGTTTTTGATGCTGGCCGGCGCCACCGTCGCGCAGGCGGCGGGAGAGAAGATCGGTTACGTGGACCTGGCGAGGATCTTCGACGAATACCAGAAAACGAAGAGCTTCGACAAGACCCTCGAAGCCAAGGGTTCTTCCAAGCAGGGCGAGCGCGACAAGATGGTCAACGAGATCAAGAAGCTGCGCGACGAAGCGGAGCTGCTCGGCGCCAAGGCCAAGGACGAGAAGCAGGTGGCCATCGACGAGAAGATCAAGACGCTCCAGGACTTCGACCGCAACACGCGCGACGCGCTCCGCAAGGAACGCGACGGCATGGTCCGCGACATCCTGAAGGAGATCGAGACCGTCATTCAGGATTACGGCAAGGCGCAGGGCTATTCGTTCATTTTCAACGACCGGGTCCTGGTCTTCAAAAGCGAGGGCAGTGATCTGACCAATCAGATCATCAAGACGTTGAATGACTCCTACGCAAAAAAGAGCTGATGAGGGTGTCCGCAGCCTAAAGCTAAAAGAAATCGCCGACCTCGTCGGCGGCGAAATCGTCGGCCAGGCCGACGTCCCGATCACGGGCGTGGCGGGGATCAAAGAAGCGAAAAAGGGAGATATCTCGTTCGTGTCGAACGCGAAATATCTCCCTTTTTTATTGGAGACGCAGGCCTCCGCGGTGATCACCGCGCCCGACGTGACGTCCGACCGCACCCCGCTGCTCCGCACCGCCAACCCCTCCCAGGCGTTCACCAAAGTCATCAGCTTTTTCAAGCCGGGAGGCGCCTACCAGACCGAGGGCGTCCATCCGACGGCGGTGCTCGGGAAGGGCGTGACCCTGGGACGCGGAGTCGCGGTCGGTCCGCACGCGGTGATCGGGGACCGGACGGTGATCGGCGACCGCACGGTCATCGAGGCCAACACCTTCGTCGGCCCCTCCTGCCGCATCGGAAGCGATTCGCGGGTGTACCCCAACGTCACGATCCGGGAGGAGACCGTCCTCGGCGACCGCGTGATCGTCCACAGCGGGACGGTCATCGGGTCGGACGGTTTCGGCTATGACACGGTGGCGGGCGTCCACGTGAAGATCCCGCAGACCGGCTCGGTGTTCATCGAGGACGACGTCGAAATCGGCGCGAACGTCTGCATCGACCGCGGACGGTTCCAGAGGACCTGGATCAAGAAAGGCGCCAAGATCGACAACCTCGTCCAGATCGCTCACAACGTCGTGATCGGCGAGAACGCGCTCCTGGTCTCCCAGTCGGGGATCTCCGGTTCGACCGAGCTGGGGAAAAACGTGGTGCTCGCCGGCCAGGCGGGGCTCGTGGGGCACATCACGCTGGGCGACAACGTCATCGTCTGCGCCGGGGCCGGCGTCACGAAATCCGTCCCCGCGGACACGATCGTCCTCGGTCAGCCGGCCAAGCCGATCGGGGAGCAAAAGAGACTGTTCGCGCTGATCGCGCGTTTGCCCGACCTCTTCCGCGATTTCGCGGACCTCAAAAAGAAGCTCGAGAAATGAGCCTTCCCGCCCAGAAAACCGTCCTCCGCGCCGGCTCACTCTCGGGAATCGGACTGCACACCGGCCGCGAGGCGACCGTGCGCGTGGAGCCCGCTCCGGCGGATCACGGCGTGCGGTTCTTCAAGCGCGGCCGCGAGGCCTCCGGCGGGGAGAGCGTTTCCCGCTGCACGTCGGTCGGCGCCGGAGAGGACCGGATCCAGACGGTCGAGCACCTGTGCGCCGCGCTTTCGGGTCTCGGAGTCACCAACGCGGCCGTCCACGTGGAGGGCGACGAGATCCCGGTTTTGGACGGCAGCGCCGCCCCGTTCGTCGAATTTCTGAAGGGCCTGGGCCTCGCCGAGCAGGAAAAGGCGGCCCCCGCGCACCGCATCACCGAGCCGATTTTCTGCCACGAAGGGAAGGCGGCCCTGTGCGCCTATCCGGCCGAGACGTTCCGCGCCGCCTACACGCTGGATTACGACCACCCGCTCCTGTCGAGCCAGACGGTGCAGTTCGCGCTGACGCCGGAGGTGTTCGAGCGGGAGATCGCGCCCGCGCGGACGTTTTGCACCCAGGAAGAGGCCGCGCGCCTGAAGGAGGCGGGTTTCGGGCTCGGCGGAAACACGGACAACACGCTCGTCATGTCGGCCTCCGGCCCGGTGAAGAACCGCCTGCGCTTCGAGGACGAATGCGCCCGGCACAAGGTGCTCGATCTCCTCGGAGACCTGTCGCTCCTGGGTTTCGGCATCCTCGGCACGGTCGTGGGCCTGCGCAGCGGCCACGCGCTCAACCGCCGTCTCGTCGAGGCGATCAGGAGGCAGAAAATCGATGGAAGAATTTAAGGCGCCGTTCGGCCGGGACACGATCAAGAAGATTCTGCCGCACCGCGAGCCCTTCCTCTGGCTCGACGAGATCACGTCGCTCGGCGACACGGCGATCACCGGATTCAAGGACATGAAGGCCGACGAGGCCGTCTTCAAGGGCCATTTCCCGTCACATCCCGTGTTCCCGGGGGTGCTGATGGTCGAAGCGCTGGCCCAGCTGGGAGGCGTGCTCGTGCTGGCTCGCGGGGGTCACGCCGGCAAGATCGCGTTTCTCACGGGCGTCAACGAGGCGCGCTTCCGCCGGCAGGTCGTGCCCGGAGAGCGCCTGGACCTGGGAGTCGAGATCGTGAAGCAAAAATCAAGGGTCTGCGTCATCAAGGGCGTCGCTTCGGTGAAAGGCGAGCTCGCGTGCGAGGCCGAAATCATGTTCGCGTTCGCCGAATGACGACCGTTCACGAAACGGCGGTGGTTTCCGCGGGGGCCCGCCTCGGCGACGGCGTCGAGATCGGGCCATACGCGATCGTGGGTCCCGAGGCCCGGATCGGCCGGGGGACCCGGCTTTCCGCCCACGTCGTCGTGGAAGGGCGCACGACGATCGGGGAGCGGTGCGTCGTCTACCCGGGGGCCTGTCTGGGCACCCCGCCGCAGGACAAAAAATGGAAGCCGTGCGACTCGCGCGTCGAGATCGGAGACGACAACGTCATCCGCGAGTGCGTCACGGTCCACCTGGGTTCGAAACCGGGATCGGTCACGCGCCTGGGGAACGGCAACTTTCTCATGGTCGGCTCCCACGTCGGCCACGACAGCGTCCTCGGGAACAACGTGACGATGGCCAACTCCGTCGCGCTCGGCGGTTTCGTGCAGGTCGACGACGGCGCCGTGATCGGCGGCCTCGCCGGCGTCCATCAGTTTTGCCGGATCGGGAAGCTTGCCATGGTGGGCGGCCTCTCGAAGGTGGTCGCGGACGTCCCTCCGTATTCCGTCTGCGACGGCAATCCGGCCCGGTTCTACGGCGTCAACGCCGTGGGACTCAAGCGCTCGGGCTTCAGTTCGAAGGACCTCGCCGAGGTGAAAAAAGCGCTCACGCTTCTTTTCGCCTCCGGCCTCAACCTCCAGAACGCGCTGAAGCGCGTCGGCGAGGAATGCTCCCGGTCGCCGGAGCTGGAAACCATCCTGTCTTTTGTCCGGGGCTCCAAGCGGGGCATCGTCCGTGTTTCGGCTGAAGGCTGACGGTCCGGTCGGCCTCCTGGCCGGCACGGGGGACCTGCCCTTCCTCTTCGCCGAGGCCGCGGCCTCTCTCAAGAAGAACTTCGTCCTCTTCGGCCTGAACGGTTACACCGACCGGCGCATCGAGCGTCTCTCGGCCGGGGCGCACTACATCGATCTGGGCGCGTTCGGTTCTCTTCCGGGGCTCCTGCGCCGCGAGAAGATCCGGCAGGTCGTGCTGGCCGGCGGGGTGCCGAAGAAGGAGATCTACAACCCCGCGCTCCGGCTGGACGACGCCTCGAAGGGGATCCTGGCCCGGACCCCGGACCGGGGAGACGACCACCTTTTGCGCGCGTTCGAGGTGTATTTGAAGGTCCAGGCCGGAGTGTCGGTCGTCGACCCCCGCCGGTTCCTCAAGGAGCTCCTGGCGACCAAGGGCGTTCTCACGCGTCGGGCGCCCACTGAAGGCGAGAAAAAGGATCTTCGTTTCGGCTGGCGGGTGGCCAAGGCCGTCGGAAGAATGGACATCGGACAGACGGTCGTGGTAAAAGAAGGGATCGTCCTGGCGGTCGAGGCCATCGAAGGCACCGACGCGGCGATCCGGCGCGGCGGCGCGCTGTGCGGTTCCGGCGCCGTCGTCGTGAAGGTCGCCAAGCCGAATCAGGACCTCCGCTTCGATCTTCCGTGCGTCGGCGACAAGACGCTCGAATCTCTCGCGGCCGCCTCGTCGCGCGTGTTGGGAGTCGAGGCGGGAAAGACGCTCCTTCTTTCCAAAAAGAAGCTGGTCGAGGCGGCGGACCGGCTGGACATCACCCTGGTAGGGCTTTAGCGTATGGTCGGAAGCATCCTCATCATCGGAGACCAGAACAAGCAGGGTCTCGAATTGCGCGATGTCCTGAAGAAGGAGACGAACTTCGCCGTCCATCTCGTCTCCAAAAGCGGCATCGCGCCCTCGATCGTCGTCGAAAAAGACCCCGATCTCATTCTGATGAACCCGAAAGGGACGTATTTCGAGATCATCGACCTGTACTATTCGCTGAAGAAAGAGCCGCAGGTGCAGGACATTCCGATGATCCTGCTGATGGACGAGAGCGAGATGAAATCCGCCGACCTGCCCTCCGGGATCCAGGAGGTGCTGTACCGGCCTTTGCGGATGCCCGAGGCGGTCGCCCGCGTCAACCTGCTCTTCAAGCGCGTCCACAAGATCGACCAGAAAAACCTGATCCAGCGCGGCAAAGTCTCGCTCGACGTCACGAAATACGAGGTCCGCGTCGGCGACAAGAAGATCGACCTGACGTTCACCGAGTTCGAGCTTCTGAAGTTTCTCTGCTCCAACCCCGGCACCGTGTTCACGCGCGAGGTGCTGCTCAACAAGGTCTGGGGATACGAGTACTACGGCGGCACGCGCACCGTCGACGTCCACATCCGCCGCCTGCGCTCCAAGATCGAGGGCAAGTCCTCGACCTTCATCGAGACCGTTCGCAACATCGGTTACAAGTTCGTTTCCGAATAACGTGCCCCATTTTTTAAGAAAAGCTTTCTCGCTCGCGCTTCTTCTGGCGTCCCTCACCGGGGGCGGAAGGATCGCCGGCCTGCTGCGGCCGGTTTTCGGATCCGAACTCAAATCCATCGGTTCGACCCGGCTGTCGCTGTGGCGCACCGACGATTCGATCCGTGCCCCCGAGGTCAACGCTCCCCGCCTCGATTGCCGGGAGTTCTCCAAGAAACCGCTTTCCGTGAAATCCAGGCTCATCCGCCCCTCGTCGGCTTTCGGGAGCCCGCCCAGGATCGTCGACGGCCGCGCGGAAGCCTGTATCGCCGTCGCCGGATCCCCACGGCTTTCCTTCCCGTATCTCACGCACGCTCCTCCGAGCTTCCTCTCCTAAACGTCTCATGCCGCGGTTACTGCCGCGGCAGCACAATCCAAGGGGAGGGTTCTTTTCATGCCATTGAGAGGGTTGAGGCAGATCGTCGCCTCCGTTCCGAAAACCAAGTTCGACGCCGTTCTTCGCGCTCTGGAGAAATGCCGCTACGCGGGGGCCGTCGTTTCCGACGTCGACGATGCGACGCGGGAGCTCAAGACGGACTCCGGAGGACAGATCCGCCTCGAAATCCTCGTTTCCAGCGCGGATTGCCCCAAGTTCTGCGACGCGATCGTCCGAGCCTGCAGAGAGCGGGACGGTTCCCATGAGGTCCGCGTCCGGATCGATGCCGGCCCTTTCAAGCGTTTTCCCTGACCCGCGAAGGATCGACGTTACGGCTTAGTTACGCGGCCGTAATATTGGCCGGCTCCGGCCGAATCCATATCGTGCCATAAACCATTTATTGATTTAGGTTTATGGTCATTTCGCTTTTGCCATTTCTTTTCCTCCCGCGTTCTTGCCCCCGTTTTCGAATCAGTTCCGACCTTTCATCGCCGTGTAACATACGGGAAATATTCGAAACGTATCCTTTCCTCACAAACGAACAGGAGGTAGCAAATGGGTGGAACAACGAAAGAATCAGGCTGGGCGCTTCTCTGGTTCCTCTTGGGTTTCACCATCCTTGGCACGTCGGCCATCGGTGGGGGAATCGTGAGCCTGGGGGCCGGTCTGGCCTTGATCGCGCTGTCGTTCGGTCAGTTCAAGGCCGCGCGAGCGAAGGAGGGAGCATGAGATTCGTCGGCATTCTGGTGGTGTTGGCTGGATGGGTCGTCACGATGGCGGGTTTGATCGCGACCACGTCGACCCTGTCGCGCGGGTTGTTTGCCTGCGCGGGAATCGCGGTGTCGTTGTTCGGGATCTTCGGAATCTTGAATCAGTACTATCTCGGACGGGCGCTATGGAAAAAGTAAACGGGAGGACTCGCAAGATGGTTTCATTCAAAACGAAGGCGCGGGTTCTCGCGGCGATCTTCGGTTTCGCCATGGTCCTCGGAATCGCGGGGTCGGTGTGCGCGGCCGAGATCACGGCGGATACGGTTCTTACCGGCATCAGCGGACCCAAATCGGAAGACATCGCGGGCAAGGGTGATGCCGGGGCGGAGCTGACGGGCACGTCCAACGACGTCACGATTTCGGATGCCAGCAAGGGCCTCACGGTGCAGGACCTCGTGAACCAGGCCGGTCAGAACAAGATCGGCCTCAATTTCACCTGGACCCTGATCTGCGGATTTCTCGTCATGTTCATGCAGTTCGGCTTCGCGATCGTCGAGACGGGCCTTTGCCGCGCCAAGAACGCCAACCACACGATGATGATGAACTTCATGGTGTACGGTCTGGGCCTCTTCGCGTACTACGTCTGCGGCTTCGCGATCCAGATGGGCGGCTGCGCGCCGGTGGCGAACCTCGGCGGCCTCTATCCGCTGAACGGCGAGCACGTCATGACGCTCTTCGGGAAGCCCTGGGGGCTCTTCGGCACCAAGGGGTTCTTTCTCACCGGCGCTCACTACGACGTGGGCGTGATGGTGATGTTTCTGTTCCAAATGGTCTTCATGGACACCACGACCACGATCGTCACCGGTTCCTGCGCCGAGCGCTGGAAATACTCGGCGTTTTGCGTTTCGACGATCGGCCTCGGCGCCGTCATCTACCCGCTCTTCGGCAACTGGGCATGGGGATGCGGCTGGCTTTCCCAGCTCGGCGTGAACTTCGGCCTCGGACACGGTTACTGCGATTTTGCCGGCTCGGGCGTCGTTCACTCGGTGGGCGGCATCACGGCGCTCGCCTGCGCGATGATCGTCGGCCCCCGCATCGGCAAGTTCAACCGGGACGGCAGCCCCAACGCCATCCCCGGCCACGACCTGGTGCTCGTCATGGGCGGCTGCTTCGTGCTCGCGTTCGGCTGGTTCGGCTTCAACCCCGGTTCCACGCTCGGCGCCTCCGGTAACGGCTGCCTGCGCATGGGAAGCGTCGCCGTCAACACGATGCTCGCCGGCTGCACGGCTTCGTTCGCGGCGCTCCTCTACATGTGGATCCGCTACGGCAAGCCCGATTCCTCGATGGCGGTCTACGGCATGCTCGCGGGCCTCGTCGCGATTACGGCTCCGAGCGGCTTCGTGAATCCCGTCGGTTCCTGCGTCATCGGCTGGATCGCGGGCATCCTGGTGTGTCTCTCGGTCGAGTTCTTCGATCGGGTTCCCAAGCTCGACGATCCCGTCGGCGCCATCTCGGTCCACGGCGTGAACGGTCTCTTCGGCGTCATCGCGGTCGGTCTTTTCGCGGACGGACGCTCCAACTACGGCGGCAGCTGGAACGGCGTCGCCGGCGGCGTGAAGGGCCTCTTCTACGGAGATCCGGGACAGCTGGTCGCGCAGCTCATCGGCGTGTCGACGCTCGTGGGCGTGATCTTCACGATGTCCTTCCTGTGGAACTGGCTCGTCGACGTGTTCGTGGGGCAGCGTTCTCCCGCCAAGTGGGAGCTCGCCGGTCTCGACATCCCCGAAATGGGGGCGCTCTGCTATCCCGACTTCCAGCTGAAGGCCAACGATTATGCGGCCGTCGCGGGTTCGGAGAAAACGGGAACGCTGGTTTCGAAATAAACGGTTTCCGGATGCGCCGGGGGCGGGTGCCTCCGGCGCATCCGGAACACATAAAGGAGTCCATCATGCTCGCCACTATGATCACGCTGCTGGTTTCGCTGGTCGCTTTCCTGGGCATCGCCGCGACCAAGTCCGGCAAGAGCCTTTTCGACTGAGGCCTCAATGTTTGCGGTCGAATCCGACTCGATCGGCAGGGTCAGAATCGTCGACACACCACATCCTAACGGGGGAAGGAACAAAATGAAGATCGTCACTTGTATCGTCAGACCCGAGAAGCTCGAACCCATCACGAGCGCTCTCGACAAGATGCACATCGTCGGCATGACGGTCACCGATGTGCGCGGATTCGGCCGGCAGAAGGGCCAGGTCGAGCATTACCGCGGAGGCGAATACACGATCCGTTTCATCAACAAGGTCCGCATCGACCTGGTCGTCCAGGACGAAGACGTGAAGAAGGTCATGGACGCGATCGGCTCCATCGCGAAAACGAACAACGTCGGCGACGGCAAGATCTTCGTCGGACCGATCGAGAACGCGATGCGTATCCGCACGGGCGAAGTGGGCACGAGCGCGCTGTGACGTCGGCGACGCTCGCGACCGGCATGCACGCCGCGCTGGACCAGGCAGCCTCGCTCCTTCGCGAGGGCCGCTTCGACGAGGCCGTCGAGGCATTCTCCGCGTGCATCCTGAAAGAGCAGGGCGTCGCGGAAGCGCATTACGGCAGGGCGAGGGCGTACTTTTTCCTGCAGAAGTGGGACCGCGCGCGAGCGGATTACGCCAGGACGCGCGAGCTGAGCCCCGAGATCCTGGACGGCTGGGTGGGGGAAGGGATTTGTCTCGCGATGGAAGGGGCGGTCTACGACGCATTCGCCGTCTTCGAGAAACTGCTCGAGGCGAACCCCGGATATACGCGCGGGCACATCCAGCTGGGGATCCTGTACTACAAGCTGGGCCTCATCCCGAAAGGGCACCGTCAGATGGAAACGGCGCTCGAATCCCGTCCGGCCCCCTCGGAGAGGCGCCAGATCCTGCAATTTCTGAAGGAGCAAAAAGCGCTGGATAAGCGCCGGCACTACAAGCCCGACTTCGAGGCGCTTCGAAAAGAGAACCAAACTTCCGAGGGCGGCTGGATGAAGAGCCTCCGGAAGCTGTTCGGCCGCAAGCCGGCGTGACGGTGCGTATTCCGGCGGCCGCGGCGATGGACAAGGAGAAGCGGGATTTCATTCTGAAAAAAGGCGTCCTGGGGATGGGGCTGCCGGTCTCGCTTTTGATGTCCGTGAGCGTCGCTTTTCAGGTGCCCGGATACCTATTCAGGCTGCAGGCGTTCAACGCGCACACTTTCCTCGTGGCCCTGGCGCTTTTCACGCCCATTTTTATGGCGGGCGGCTGGGTGTGGGGACTCTGCGCCTACCGATTCCGGAAATAACCCGAAG
>DATJEK010000154.1:0-6845 GCA_035496715.1 Candidatus Eiseniibacteriota bacterium
TCCACCGACCTTTACTACAAGATCGACCGCATCATCCCCGCCCTGAAGAAGGGCGAGACGCTGAACGCGATCCTTCCCGAGGCGTTCGCGGCGGTGCGCGAGACGTCGAAGCGCGTGCTCAAGATGCGGCATTTCGACACGCAGCTCATCGGCGGCCTGGCGCTGCATAACGGCAAGATCGCCGAGATGGCCACCGGTGAAGGAAAAACCCTCGTCGCGACGCTGGCCGTTTACCTGAACGCGCTCACCGGCAAGGGCGTCCACGTCGTCACGGTCAACGACTACCTGGCCAAGCGCGACCGCGAATGGATGGGGCCCGTTTACGAATTTCTGGGACTCACGGTCGGCGTGATCCAGAACGGGACGACGCCCGAAGAGCGCAAGAAGGCCTACGGCAGTGACATCACCTACGGGACCAACAACGAGTTCGGCTTCGATTTCCTGCGCGACAACATGGTGCGCCACATCTCCCAGCGCGTCCAGCGGCCGCTTCACTATGCGATCGTCGACGAAGTTGACTCGATCCTGATCGACGAGGCCCGCACGCCGCTCATCATCTCCGGCCCGAGCGAAGAATCCACCGACAAATACTACGACATCGACAAGATCATCCCCCGGCTGAACAAGGACGACGACTACCAGATCGAGGAGAAGACCCGCACGGTCGCGCTCACCGACAAAGGCGTGAAGAAGGTCGAAGAAGCGTTGAAAGTGGAGAACCTCTACGACCCGTCCAACGTCGAGCTCGTGCATCACGTCAACCAGGGCCTCCGCGCGCACACGCTCTTCAAAAAAGACGTCGATTACGTCGTCAACGACGGCGAGGTGCTCATCGTCGACGAGTTCACGGGCCGTCTCATGCCCGGCCGGCGTTACTCCGACGGGCTGCACCAGGCGCTCGAGGCGAAGGAGGGCGTCAAGGTCGAGGAGGAGAACCAGACGCTCGCCACGATCACGTTCCAGAACTACTTCCGCATGTACGAGAAACTCTCCGGCATGACCGGAACGGCGCAGACGGAGGCGCAGGAGTTCCACGAGATCTACAAGCTCGACGTCGTGATCGTCCCCACGAACCGGCCGATGGCCCGCAAAAACTTCCCCGACCGCGTATATCGCACCGAGCGCGAAAAGTTCAACGCCGTCGTCTCCGAGATCGCCGAGCTCAACAAGCGGGGCCAGCCCGTTCTCGTCGGCACAGTCTCCATCGAGAAGTCGGAGCATCTTTCGAACCTCCTGCGCAAAGCCCAGGTGCTCCATAACGTGCTGAACGCCAAGTACCACGAGATGGAAGCGCAGATCATCAAACAGGCGGGCCAAAAGGGCGCCGTCACGATCGCGACCAACATGGCCGGCCGCGGCACCGACATCGTCCTCGGCGAGGGCGTGAAGGAGCTGGGCGGCCTGCACGTCCTGGGCACCGAGCGCCACGAGGCGCGCCGGATTGACAACCAGCTCCGCGGCCGCTCGGGCCGTCAGGGGGACCCCGGTTCGTCCCGTTTTTATCTGGCGATGGAAGACGATCTCATGCGCATCTTCGGTTCCGACCGCATCTCGGGCCTCATGCAGAAGCTCGGCATGGAAGAGGGGCAGGAGATCGAGCATCCGTTCATCAGCCGCGCGATCGAGACCGCACAGACGCGCGTCGAGGGCCGCAACTTCGAGATCCGCAAGCATCTGCTCGATTACGACAACGTGATGAACCACCAGCGCGAGGTCATCTATTCCGAGCGCAAGAAGGTTCTCGAGGGCGAGGACCTGAAGGACCACTACAACGGCATGATCGAGGAAGTGATCGACGCCATGACCCACGGCTATTCGCCCGAGCACGAGGAAAAAGAGGGCGAAGCGTTCCTGGGTATGAGCGAGATGGTGAAGAAGACCTTTCCGATCTCGCTGGAAGGGCTCGAGGGCGCGATGGGTGAGCATCTGACCGATTCGCTGATCGAGCGGGCCAAAAGCGCGTACGCGGAGAAGGAGCGCTCGCTCGGTCCCGAGTTCATGCGGAACCTCGAGCGCATCATCCTGCTGGACGTGGTCGACCACAAATGGAAAGAGCATCTGCGCAGCATGGACACCCTGCGTGAGGGGATTGGCCTGCGGGCGTACGGCCACAAGGATCCGCTCGTCGAATACAAGCGCGAGGCCTTCGAGGCGTTTCAGGAGATGATCCAGGCGATCAAGGAAGACGCGCTCGCGTTCATTTTCCGCGTGCAGCCGGCCACGACCGACAAGCCGATGCCGGAAGTTCCGCTGCGCAAACCGACGCCCATGCGCTTTCTGCACCCCGAGGCGGGATCGGCGATGAAGGCTCCCGCCGCCCCCCGTCCGGCGCCGGCCCCCGGCGGTTTCGCGGAAGAGTTCGAGGAGGAAGACACGGATTCGAACGGGTCTTCCCAGGCCGCGCCGAAGGCGTCTCCGGCGCACGCCGAAGACAAGATCGGCCGCAACGATCCCTGCCCCTGCGGAAGCGGAAAAAAATACAAGAAGTGTCACGGACAATAAGGCGTTTCCGCGACCTGCTGCTGGCCGCGTGTTCCGGCGGGCTGCTGAGCCTGCCGTTCGCTTTTGGGGCGCTCTCTCCGCTGGCGTTCGTCGCGTTCGTCCCGTACTTCGCGGCCGTCGACGGAAAGGGGGGCGGCGAGGCGTTCAAGATCTCGTTCGTCTTCGGGCTCGTCTTTTGCCTGGTGAGCGGCTTCGGGCTCAGCCACGTCACGGTCACCGGCTACCTCCTGCTTTCCGCCTATCTCGCGCTCTACGCGGCTCTGGCCGGGATGTTTTCTGCCCCCTTCATGAAACCTTCGGCGGAGCTCGACCAGACCTATTTCTCCCGAAACCTCCGATCCGTCTTTTTCGTCCCCGCGATCTGGACCGCCGCCGAATACGCGCGTTCGCACGTTTTCGGCGGGTTCCCGTGGGCCCTCGTCGGCAACGCGCTCTGGAAGCTGCCGCTCTTCATCCAGATCGCGGACGTGACCGGCGTCTGGGGCGTTTCCTTTTTCGTCCTCTTCGTGAACGTCGCCCTCTTCAAGCTCCTGCGCGAGATCGTCTTCGACACCGGCGCCGAACGGCCGCTGCGCCGCAACTACCTTTTTCAGCTCGCCGGGACGGGGGCCCTGGGCGTCGCGCTCGTGGCGGGCTACGGCGCGGCCTGCCTGGCCGAATGGGACGCGTTCTACCGCTCCGCGCGCGAAAAGGCCGTGCTCCGCGTGGCGGTCGTGCAGGGGAACATCCCGCAGGACCAGAAGTGGGACGCGAAGATCAAGGGAATCATTTTCGAGAAATACAAGCGGCTCACGTTCATGTGCGCGATCGAAAAGTCCGACCTCATCGTCTGGCCCGAGACTTCCTTTCCCGGTTACCTCGAAGACGAGGCGCTGATGGCGGCGGGACTCCGCACGACCGTGCGGCAGTCGCGCACCGAAGTCCTCGTCGGCGCGCCGACCCTGGGCGATCTCGAGTCGCAGGGCGTTCGGTTTTACAACAGCGCGATCCATTACGACTCGACGGGCGAGGAGAAAAAGCGATACAGCAAACTGCATCTGGTCCCGTTTGGCGAATTCGTGCCGTTTGAGCCGGTGCTCGGCGTGATCCGCCGCTTCGTCGAGATCGGTTCTTTCACGCCGGGAAAGGAGCGGACGGTCTTCGACGTGACGTCGCGTTACCAGAAGAACAAGATCTCCGCGAAATTCGCCGCGCTCATCTGCTTCGAGGACATGTTCCCCGGCGAGGTGCGGCTGTTTTGCCTGAAAGGCGCCAATTTTCTCGTGAACATCACCAACGACGCCTGGTTCGGGGATTCGGCCGTTCCCTATCAGCACGGGCAGTCGTCGATCTTCCGCGCCGTCGAAAACCGCGTCAACGTCGTGCGCGCCGCCAACACCGGCTGGTCCTGCTTCATCTCGCCGGAAGGCCGGGTCCTCACCTCGGTGGAGGACAAGGGCAGGGAGATCAACGTCACCGGCCACAGGGGGCAGGACATCGTTTTGCGCCGGGTCACGACTTTTTACACCCGATTCGGCGATGTCTTCATGCTCCTGGTCGCGGGCCTGTGCCTGGCGGCCTACCGGGACACGCAAAAACACAGCGGCTATTCCCGTCTTTGACGCGCGGACGCGCGCTTTTGACAATTTCCCCCCGAGCCGATATAATGGCTTTCTTTGCGGACATTTCATAACGTATCGAAAATAAATGAGTTACAAAACATGACAACCCCGGCCGAAGGCGGCATCCTGAAAGACCCCAACGAACTCGTCAAAGAACGTCTCAAGAAGTACGAGGCGATCAAGAAGATGGGCATCGACCCTTACGAGGGGGGATTCAAAAAGCCGGAGCCGATCGCGGCGGTCGTCGCGGGGTTCGAGGAGAACAAGCCCGCTCGGACGGCGGGCCGCCTGACGGCGATGCGCGTGATGGGCAAGACGACTTTTTGCGACCTGCGGGACGAGAGCGGGCGGATCCAGCTTTTCGTCAAGGGGGAGAATCTGGGAGGATCGCTCGAGCTTTTCCAGTCGCTCGACATCGGCGACATCCTCGGCGTGGGGGGAGAGCTCTTCAAAACGAAGACCGGCGAGATCTCGATCCGTGTCCACGAGCTGAGGCTCCTCGCCAAGAGCCTTCGGCCCATGCCCGAGAAATGGCACGGCCTGAAGGACGTCGAGATCCGCTACCGCCAGCGCTATCTCGATCTGATCTCCAACGAGGAGGCCCGGGACATTTTCCGCAAGCGATCGCTCGTCGTGCGGTCCATCCGGAAGACGCTCGACGACAAGGGCTACCTCGAAGTCGAGACGCCGATGATGCATCCGATTCCCGGCGGCGCGGCCGGGAAGCCGTTCAAGACGCATCACGAGGCGCTGGGTGTCGATCTCTTTCTGCGCGTCGCCCCGGAGCTCTACCTGAAAAAACTCCTCGTAGGAGGCTTCGATAAGGTTTACGAGATCAACAAGAGCTTCCGGAACGAGGGCATTTCCACGCGGCACAATCCCGAGTTCACGATGCTGGAGGTCTACACCGCCTATCACGACGTCAACGACGTGATGGACCTCTGCGAGGAGATCGTGAAAAACGCGGCTCGCGAGGCGTGCGGGGCGACGGTGCTGGAATTCGCCGACGGGAAATTGAACCTCGACGCCTGGCGCCGCGTGTCGTTCGCGGGACTCATGAACGACGGCTTCGGCATCCGCCCCGAAGACGACATCCCCGTCTGGGTCGAGAAGCTGAAGAAGAAGGGCGTCGACGTCGGCGGCAAGGATCTCTCGCGCACGCAGATCATCAACATCGTCGCCGACCTCCTCGAGACCGAGGTCAAGGGCGCGCCCGGCGAGCTCGCGCCCGTATTCGTCACCGACTATTTCGCCGAAATCTCTCCGTTGGCGCGGCGTTCCAAGAAGAACCCGCTTCTCTCCGACCGCTTCGAGCTCTACGTCGGCGGCATGGAAGTCGCCAACGGCTACTCCGAGCAGAACGATCCCGTCGAACAGCGCGAGCGTCTGGTCGAGGAGCTCAAGGAGAAAGGCAAGAGTGCCGAGGGCGGTCTCGACGAGGATTTCCTGCAGGCGCTCGAACACGGCATGCCGCCCGCCGGCGGGCTCGGCATCGGCATCGACCGGCTCGTCATGCTTCTGACCCACCAGCCGACCATCCGTGAGGTCATCCTTTTCCCCCAGATGAAGCCCGAAAAGACGGCCTGACGTGCAACGCGTCGAATGGTTCATCGCCCGGCGCTACGTCTGGTCGGAGCGGCGGCACCCGTTCGTCGGCATCATCAGCACCATCTCGGTGCTCGGCATCGCCGTCGGCGTCGCCGCGCTGATCGTCGTGCTGGCAGTGATGAACGGCTTCGACGAGGATCTGAAGGACCGGATCATCGGGCTGCACGCGCACGTCACCGTCGAAAAAGAGGGGGTCTTCCGCGAATATCCCGTGCTCATGGAGAAGCTTTCCAAGGCCCGCATGGTCCGCGGGGCCGCGCCGTACATCGAGGGTCAGGCGCTCATCCAAAACGAAGAGTGGGGCTCGGGCGTCCTCGTGCGGGGCCTGGATCCGCAGGCCGAGCGGACGGTGTCGCGTTTCCATCAGCTTCTCACCGAAGGACGCCTTTCGGGCTCGCCGGGACGCGCGGTGCTCGGGCTCGAGCTCGCCAAGCGCGCGGGACTGAAAGTCGGCTCCGAGTTCAAGATCCTCACCCAGAACGCGGAAAAGCCCTCGAAGCTCACCGTGGAAGGCATTTTTTCGTCGGGGATGTACGAGTTCGACGCGAATCTTGTTTTCCTGGATCTAAAAAGCGCGCAGGCGCTGTTCGGGATGGAGGGAAGCGCCAGCGGCGTTTCGCTCGCGCTCACGGACCCCTCGCGCGCGGAAGAGGTCAAGGCCGAGCTCCAGAGGTCTCTCGGTTATCCTTATTACGTCCGGACGTGGATGGACATGAACCGCACCCTCTTCGCCGCGCTCAAGCTGGAAAAGATCGTCATGTTCCTCATCCTCGCCCTGATCATCCTCGTCGCCTGCCTGAACATTGCGGGCAGCCTGACCATTCTCGTCATGGACAAAACCAAGGACATCGGCGTCCTGATGGCGCTGGGAGCCACGCGATTTCAGATCATGAAAATTTTCGCTCTCGACGGTCTCCTCATCGGCACGGTGGGAGCCGCCGCGGGCCTGGCTCTGGGCACGGGGCTTTGTTTCGTGCTGAAAACGTACCCCATCGTCGAGCTTCCGCGCGAGATTTATTACATCAACCGCCTACCGGTCCAGATGCAGGCCTTCGATACGGGGCTTGTGGCCGCGGTGGCCGTGATTCTGAGTTTTTTGTCGGCTTTTTACCCCGCGGTCATGGCCGGCCGACT
>DATJEK010000155.1:0-24079 GCA_035496715.1 Candidatus Eiseniibacteriota bacterium
TGGGAGCGCTCGTTCCGCATCGGCTCGACCAAGGACGAGGTCCTGGCCGTGCAGGGGCCGCCGACGTATACGGCGGGGGAGCAGTGGTACTACGGCAACGACATCGTCACTTTTTCGGGCGGTCGTGTCGCCGCTTTTTCCAACGTATCGGGCAGTCTCAAGGTCTCCCGGAGGACCTCCTCCGAAACTAATAATCAGTTAAACTTGATTAAATAAATTAAGTATTGAATGGGGAAGGGCTGCGTGCTATCCTAAGGGTAGCGCGCCTTTTCTTTTTGCGCGAAAAGGGGGTATACCATGATGAACCAGAACTGCTGCGCAGCCTGCAAGGTCGTGGGTCTTCTGGTCGTTCTCGGGGCCATCAACTGGGGGCTCGTCGGCATTCTCCAGATCAACCTCGTGGCGAAGCTCCTCGGAGACATGACGACGGCAAGTCGCGTGGTGTACGGGTTGATCGGCGTGGCGGGTGTCATCAAGCTCGCCAGCTGCTTCATGAGCTGTCCCGCCTGCAAAAAATAAAGGCGACGGAAGGAACCGGGGGCCGCGGGAAACCGCGGCCCCTTTTCTTTTGCGGATTAAATCTTTCTAATCTCCGTCTAAGCATCTTCTAACCCGCCCTGGAGTATCCTGAATTCACCAGAAATCCAATCCAGCGGAGGCGACGATGAGACGACTATTCATGACGGGGACCGTGGCGCTCGCCGTTTTGCTCTTTCCTATCACCGGAGGGGCCGCTCGGGCGGCCCAGGAAGGCGGGGAGATCAGCTTCAACGACCGCGCGGACGAACAGGTCGCGCGCGACCAGCAGCGCGAGGAAGAGCGCGCCGCGCGGGAAGAGGAGAAACAGCAGCGTGAGGAGGAGAAGGGCGCCGGTTCGGGCGTCTTTCCCGCGCCCGAACCCGGGCACAATGCGCCCGGCCTTCCGCCGGCGCTCGAAAATCCCGCGCCCGCGCCCGCGCCCGCGCCGTCCATGCCGGAACCGGGGTCAGGGCCTTCGGCCGGGTTTCCCGTCCCGGGCGACGGAGGATTCGCGACCCCCGCGCCTTCTCCGGGCGCTCTGCAGCCGACCACGCAAAACCAGTCGCCGACCAATCCGATGGTCAGCGTCTATTCCCAGTCCAGCTCTTCAACGTGGGTGATCGGGGATCCCTTCGACGCGACACCCGATCTTCCCGCCGAGGCTCCGACGAGCGCCGCCCCGTCCTCGTTCGCCGCGACCGGGACGCCGAGCATGACGCTGTTCTACACGGGCACCGTGGTTTCCACGGACCGGGGCAGCGTCACGCTGAAGGACCGTTCGCACCGCATTCGAACCGTGTACGCCGACGCCGCGTCCGTGAAGCCCCTCAAGAAGGGCCAGCAAGTGCGGGTCGGTTTCGTGCCGGGATCGAGCCGCGCGCAAAGCCTGCAGGCCGCCTAAGCGCTCCTGTTGTAACGGTTTTCCAAATCTGTTAGATTGGGCGCATGAAGAAGCTCATTTTCATCGCTCTGGCCGCGACTCTTGTCCCCGTTTTAGCCGTTCCGCGAGTCCTCGCCGCGGAATCGAAGGATGCCGAGGCCCTGTACCAGCAGGGATTGTCGGAAATCCAGGAAGGCCGGTTCGAGGAAGCCGTGGTTTCCCTCGAGAAATCGATCTCTTCCGGAGCGCAGGGGGACGCCCGGCTTCCGCTCGCCCGTCTGAATCTCGGCATCGCCTACGCCGATCTCGGCCGGAACGACAAGGCGATCGAAGCGTTCAAGGCGGCGATCGCGGATGCTCCGGATCTGGCTATCGCGCACCTTTATCTCGGCACCGCCTACCGGCTGAAAGACGATTACGGGGCCGCGCTTCCCGAACTCCTCGAAGCCCTGAAGCTTGACCCTTCGCTGAACCGCGCGCACGACGAACTCTGGCAAACCTATGGGTCGATCGGCACGCGCTTCGGCTACGACCACGAGCTCATCCTCCGGCAGGTTTATCACATGGAAATGATCCTCGAAAAAGAGCCGGAATATCTCAAGATGTTCCCCGCCATCCAAAAAGAGCTCGACATCCTCTTCGGGCTCGACAAGCGACTGGGCGAAATCAGCGCGCCGACCAAGGGGCGCGTGTTCCGAAAGACCGTCGAGGTGCGGCCGGGCACCACCGCCGAAAAAACAGCGGCCGAGCTGCCGCCGGCGCCCCCGCTTCCCGCAGACCCCGTCCCGCCCGCAGAAAAGGCCGCCGCTTTCGAAAAGGCGAAGGCGCGCTAGAAACAATCCCCATGGATTTCGAGGCGGCCGTGGCGTATCTGGGTTCTTTCGTGAACCACGAGCGCACGTCGGATTGGAGTTATCCGGAGTCCATCAAACTCGACCGCATGCTGGGCCTGGCGCGGGAGCTCGGCCACCCGCAGAAAACCTATGAGACCGTGATCATCGCCGGGTCCAAGGGGAAGGGGTCGACCGCCGCGATCCTGGCTTCGATCCTCCGCATGGAAAACCTGCGCGTGGGTCTCTACACCTCTCCGCATCTCGAGGACGTCTGCGAGCGGATCCAGGTGAACGGGCTGAAGATCGGTCCCGCGCGCTTCGTCGAGATCACGCTCGCTCTGCGCCGCATCCTGGACACGCCGGCCTGGCGGCGGAACCCTCCGACTTATTTCGAGCTCCTGACCGCGATGGCGTTCCAGCACTTCAGACTCTCGAAGACGCACGTGGCCGTTCTGGAGGTGGGGCTCGGCGGTCTTTATGATTCCACCAACATCGCGGAAGCCTGCGCGGTCGGCCTGACGCCGATCAGCCTCGAACACACCGACAAGCTCGGCAAGACGATCGCGAAGATCGCCGTCCAGAAGGCGGGCGTTATCAAGGGCCGCGAGGTCGTCGTCTCGGCCCCCCAGCCGGAGGAGGCCGAGGCGGTGATCCAGAAGGCCGTGGCCGAGCGCGAGGCCCAGCTGTGGCGGGTGGGGCGGGAGATCAAGGTGTTCGTGCGGGAATACGGCGAGGATTCCCAGCGCTTCGACGTGAAGGGCCCCTTCGGAGGATTCTTCGACCTCGAGCTGCGGCTTCTCGGCCGCCACCAGATCGACAATGCGTGCGTCGCGATCGGACTGGCCAAGGGAATCGAAAAAAAAACGAGGCTCAAAATTTCCGAAGAGGCGGTGCGCCGTGGCGTCCTGGACGCCGTGTGGCCGGGCCGGCTCGAGAAAATGCGACAGGACCCGCTCGTCCTTCTGGACGGCGCGCAGAACGCCGACAGCGCCGCGAAGCTCGTGGACGCGGTGAAAAGACATTTTCATTACCGGCGCCTCATCCTCGTTCTGGGCGTCTCGGCCGACAAGGACCTGGCCGGCATCCTGGCGTCTCTGCTGCCCGAAGCGTCCATGCTCATCGCCGCGCGGTCGAAGAACCCCCGCGCGGCGGATCCCGGCGAGATCCGGCGCGCGGCGGAAGGGTTCTCCGGAGAGGTGACCGAGGCCTCCGATTGCCGGGACGCGCTCGGCCGGGCGCTCGCGGCCGCGCACGAGAACGATCTGGTGCTCGTCACCGGCTCGTTGTTCCTGGTCGGCGAGGCGAGAACGATCCTCAGGGAGGACGCCGGTGGCATCTAGACTCTTCGACGACGACACGATCGCGGCGGTCGCGACGCCTCCCGGCGAAGGCGGCATCGGCACGATCCGGCTCTCGGGCCGCGAGGCCCTGCGGATCGCCGACGCGGCGTTCAGGTCCCGGAGCGGCAAGCCGGTGGCCGAGCAGAAGCATTTCACGGCGCGGGTGGGGAGGCTCCTCAGCGCGGACGGCGTCCGGCTCGACGAGGCGCTCGTCCTGGTCATGCGCGCGCCCAAAAGCTACACCCGCGAAGACGTGGTCGAGCTCAGCGTCCATGGCGGCCCGGCGGTCCTGGCCGAGACGCTGGCGCGGGTACTCGCCCTCGGGGCCCGCGCGGCCGAGCCGGGCGAGTTCACGAAGCGCGCGTTCCTCAACGGCCGCATCGATCTGGTGCAGGCGGAGGCCGTCCTGGACCTGATCCAGGCGAAGACCTCTCTGGCCCGGCGATGGGCGTCCTCGCGGTTGGAAGGCTCACTCTCGGCGGATCTGCAGGATCTCAAGACGCGGCTCGTCGGTTTGCTCAGCCACCTGGAGGCGTCCATCGATTTTCCGGAAGACCAACCCGATGCCATGGCGTCCTCTGAAGCCGCCGCCGCGCTCGACGCGATGGCCGCGCGCGTACAGGCCTTCCTCGACAGCGCCGCGATGGGTCTTCTGGCCCGGCGGGGGCTTCGAGCCGTCCTGGCCGGGAGGCCGAACGTCGGCAAATCCAGCCTGCTGAACCGGCTGGCCGGAACCGACCGGGTGATCGTCACCCCCTATCCCGGCACGACGCGTGACGTCGTGGAGGAAGAAGTGTCGGTCGGAGGATTTCCCGTCCGGTTTGCGGACACCGCGGGGATCCAGGAAACAGACCATCCGATCGAGAAGGAAGGGATCGACCGCAGCCGCAAGGCGCTGGCCGGGGCGGATCTGGCGCTGATCGTGCTGGACGCTTCCGCGCCGTTGGGCGATGCCGACCGGGCACTTTTGGATCAGACGGCCGGCCGGCCCGCGATCCTCGTGGCGAATAAGAGCGACTTGCCGGCGAAATGGGACGTGTCACTTGTCGGCCGGGAACGCGGCCTGCCGGCGGTGCGCGCTTCGGCCGTACGGGAAGGAGGGACCCGCGAGTTAGAAAACGAAATCTCCAACTTTATCACCGGCGGGAAAGCCGTTATTTCGGATGAGCACGTGGTTTCCTCCGTTCGTCAGAAGGACTTGCTGGAAAAGACGTTGCAAAGTTTGAAAGAGGCCGCTTCGGCCTGCCGGAAGGATCTTTCTCCGGAGTTCATCGCCGCCGACGTGAGGGCCGCTCTCGACGCCCTCGGCAGGCTCGTCGGCGAGGTCGTCACGGATGACGTTCTCGAGGTCCTCTTCAGCCGTTTCTGCATCGGAAAATGAGCCGGCGCCGCCGAAAGCATTCCTTGCCCAAAACGGCGGCAAACTATATAATCGGTTGCTAAAATAGTTATGGGATTATATGGGATTGGATAGTCCGGATTCTTTTTTTGCCCAGCTGGGCAGAAACAAGATCTTCATCTCGACGCTTTCGGCGTGGGCTATCGCCCAAATCCTCAAGGTGTTGATCGGCTTCTTTCGGGAAAAGCGCTTCAATTTCAAGTGGCTTTTCCGCTCGGGAGGCATGCCCAGCTCGCACGTGTCGCTTTCCATGTGCCTGACCACCTCGATGGGCCTCTATTACGGGTTCGATTCGGGCCTTTTCGCGATGGCGCTGGGGTTCGCCGTGATCACGATGTTCGACGCGCAGGGCGTGCGTCGCCACAGCGGGCGGCAGGCGGCGGCGCTCAACCGGATCCTGGACGACCTGTACGCGCACAAGGGCCTTCAGGAGAAGCCGCTGAACGAGTTCCTGGGCCACATGCCCGTGGAAGTCTACGCCGGCGGCGCGCTGGGAATCCTCGTCGCCTTACTTTTTTATCACAGAGGTTGAATGATTACGGCGCTTGATTTCGAAAAACCGATCGTCGAGCTCGAAAAGAAGATCAACGAGCTGCGCCATCTCAGCGCGGACGGCAGCCTCAATCTCCTGAACGAGGTCCGGAAGCTCGAAGGCCGCCTCGAGCACCTGAAAAAAGAGACCTATCTCAACCTCACGCCCTGGCAGCGCGTCCAGCTCGCGCGCCACCCCAAGCGCCCCTACACGCTCGATTACATCCAGATGATCTTCACCGACTTCGTGGAGCTCCACGGCGACCGCACCTATGCCGATGACAAGGCGCTGGTCGGGGGGATCGGCCGTTTCGAAGGGACGCCGTTTCTCGTGATGGGTCACCAGAAAGGCCGGGACGCCAAGGAAAACATCATGCGCAATTTCGGCAGCGCGCACCCCGAAGGCTATCGCAAGGCCCTGCGCCTGATGAACATGGCCGAAAAATTCAACCTCCCGATCGCGGTCTTCGTGGACACCCCCGGAGCCTATCCCGGCGTGGGAGCGGAGGAGAGAGGCCAGGCATACACGATCGCGTTCAACATCCGGGAGATGGCCCGGATCGAAGTGCCGATCCTGGTTTTCGTGATCGGCGAGGGCGGTTCGGGCGGCGCGCTGGGAATCGGCGTCGGCGACCGCGTCCTCGTCATGGAGAACGCCTATTATTCCGTCATCTCGCCGGAAGGCTGCGCCGCGATCCTGTGGAAGGACCGCACGAAAGCCCCGGAAGCGGCCGCGGCCCTGCGCCTGACGGCGAAGGATCTTCTGGAGATGAAACTCATCGACGAGGTCGTCAAGGAGCCCCTCGGCGGCGCCCACCGGGATCCGGCGGGGGCGGCCGAGGCCATCCGGGCATCGATCAAGCGTTATTGGAAAGAACTCGAGGGGGCCGACCGGAAAGAGCTGGTCGAGCGCCGGTACGAGAAATTCCGCAACATGGGTATTTTCGAGAACCTGGCTGTCACGCAGGTTCAACGGCTGGCTGCGAATGGAAAAAAAACCAGGAAAAAAAGAATTCCGGTTACCAAGTGATCTCGCCGAAGTCCAGAAGGCGAGCGCCAAGGTACTGGAGTTCCTGAAGCCGCTCTCGCTCGGCGAGGGGTGCCTCTTCGACGTCCGGCTCTGCCTGGAAGAGGCGCTGATCAACGCCATGAAATACGGCAACCGGCTGAAGAAAGAGATTCCCGTCCGCCTCGAAGTCGAGGTGGACGGCGGTGAGCTGCGCCTGACGGTCGAGGACCAGGGGGAAGGCTTCGACGTCGCCCGGCTCAAGGACTGCACGAAGAAGGACAACCTTTTGAGGAACAGCGGACGCGGGGTCTATCTGATTCACCAGCTGATGGACCGGGTGCAATACAATTCCAAGGGGAACTGCCTGGTGATGGCGAAAAAACTCCCCAGTCACGCGGGTAAACACTAAGCCGGAGGAAATATGGTCGTTAAATCGTTTGAGAAGGACGGCGTCACGGTCTTTCAGGTGGACGGGGAGATCAACATCAGCACCTCCCCCGAGCTGAAGAAACAGTACGAAAAGCTTTCCGCCAAGAAGCTCGTCGTGGACCTGGAGAAGGTGAACTACATCGACAGCTCGGGTCTGGCCACGCTCGTGGAGATCCTGAAGAAGACGAAGTCCCAGGGAGGCTCGCTGGGGCTCGCCGGCATGTCGGAGAAAGTCCGCAGCCTTTTCGAAATCACCAAGCTGGACAAGCTCTTCTCGATCTTCCCGAGCCAGCAGGAAGCCGTCACGCGAGTCAAATAGGAGATCCCGCAGGGATTCATGCTTGAAGCAATCGGAAAGACGACCCTTTCCCTCCTCCGCCAGTTCTTCGAAATCGTTTCTCTTCTTTTCCGGACTCTTTATTGGGTGTTCTTCGGCCCGTTCCGACGCAAGCCGGTTTCGGCCAAAGGGTTTTTCGCCCAGACCGTGTTCGCCGGCGCGGATTCGCTCGTCATCGTTTTCTTCGTCGATTTCTTCATCGGCATGGTGCTGGCCATGCAGTCGGCCTACCAGCTGTCGCAGATGGGCGCCACGATCTACGTGGCGGCGCTCGTCGGCGTGTCGATGGCCCGAGAGATCGGGCCCGTCCTCACGTCCCTCGTGATCGCCGGTCGCGTCGGCGCGGCCATCACGGCGGAGCTCGCCACGATGAAGGTCACCGAGCAGGTCGAGGCGCTCGAGACTCTGAGCCTCAATCCGGTCCGCTATCTCGTCGCGCCGCGCTTCCTGGCGCTCATTTTCATGCTGCCGTGCCTCGTCCTCCTCGGCGACCTGATCGGCATGTTCGGCGGCTACGTCGTGGGCGTCTACAACCTCGAGCTCCCCGGCGGCCTCTACATCGACACGACCATCCAGTTTCTCACGATCAAGGACATCATGACGGGTCTACTGAAGAGCGCGGTGTTCGCGGCGATCATCTCGCTGATCGCCTGCTACAAGGGGATCTCGACCGAGGGCGGCGCCGAGGGCGTCGGACGCTCGACCACCGAGAGCGTGGTGACCTCGTTCATTCTCATCATCATCGCCGACGCGATCCTCACGGCGGTGTTTTACTTCGCGGGGACCTGACCTTGAGCGACAAGCAGGTCATCATCAGCGTCAAAAACGTGGTCAAAAACTTCGGCGAGCGCCGCATCCTGAACGACATCACGCTCGACATCTACGAAGGCGAGACGCTCGTCATCATGGGCGGCTCGGGCTGCGGCAAGAGCACCTTCCTGCGCCACCTGATCGGCTCGATCCGGCCGGATTCGGGGGAAGTTTGGATGTTCGGCCAGGACATCGCGAAGGCCGGCGAGGACGAGATGGACGCCATCCGCAAGCGCTTCGGCATGCTGTTCCAGTCGGGGGCGCTGTTCGACTCGATGACGGTCGGCGAGAACATCGCGCTGCCGCTGCGCGAGCACACGAAGCTCGACGAGAACGTCATCAGCATCGTGATCAAGATGAAACTCGAGCAGGTCGGCCTGCGCGGTTTCGAAAATCTGATGCCCGCGCAGCTTTCGGGAGGCATGAAGAAGCGCGTCGGCCTGGCGCGCGCGATCGTGATGGACCCCAAGATCATTTTCTACGACGAGCCGACGGCCGGGCTCGACCCCGTGATGACCGGCGTCATCGACAAGCTGACGATCGACCTGACGCGGAAGCTTCAGATCACGTCGGTGGTCGTCACCCACGACATGGGGAGCGTGTTCCGCATCGCGGACCGCATCGTGATGCTTCACCAGGGAAACATCCTGGAGATCGGCACGCCGACGCAGATCCGCAACTCGAAGAACCCGATCGTGCAGCAGTTCATCACCGGCGACGCCGAGGGACCGATTTCATTCGTCCAGAAGGGCGACGATTATTTGGAGCATTTGACGTCCGACATCAGGCATAAATGAGGAGACAGGGATGAAGAAGCGGTGGGTGTCCAACGAAGCGATTACGGGTGCCATCGTGCTGGTCTGCCTGGCGATGCTGGGGGCGGTGGTGATCAAGGTCGGAAAGTTCAATTTCAGCCAGAAGGGCTTCACGGTGAAGTCCCGGTTCCATTTCACCGGCGGCGTGAAGAAGCACGCGCCCGTGTGCCTGTCGGGCGTCAGCGTGGGCGAGGTCAAGGACCTGCACATCCTGTACGGCGACGAGACGCTCGTCGAGGTCACGCTCTGGTTCCAGGACGGCACCCAGCTACGGACCGACTCCCTGGCGTACGTGACGACGCTGGGTCTCATGGGCGAGAAATACATCGAGATCAAGGCGGGAACCATGGCGGCGCCGCTGGCCAAGGAAGGCGACGAGATCCCGGGCAAGGATCCGGTGCGGCTCGAAGAGCTCATCGAGATGGGAACGAAGGTCGCCAACGACATCGGGAAGATGGCGCAGGACATCAGCCATCTCTCCAAGACCATCGACGGAACCGTCGCCGAGAACCGCCCGAAGCTCGGACGCATCTTCGACAATCTCGAGGACACCTCCGAGAATTTCCGCGACTTCAGCGAGGATGTGAAATGGCATCCGTGGAAAGTCCTCGCCAAGGGCAAGGAGAAGTCCCAGGACGAGATCCTCAAGGCGCGCGAGGCCCGTCGCGCCGCGCGCGAACAGCAGAAACTCGAGGCGGCAAAAACCGCCGCCCCCGTCCCGGCCTGAGCGTGCGCACGCTCGCGCCGGTCGCGTTCTTCGCCGCCCTTTCGGTCGCGGCCTGCGCGGCGTCCGCCGGCGCGTCGTCGGATCCCTCCGCGGCGCGCGTGCTGACCGTGAAGGGGGAGGCCCGCGCCAGGAGCGCCGGCGCGGCCGAGTGGAAAACGCTCGCGAAAAACGATGCGGTGCCGGAAGGCTCGGAAGTCGCGACCGGCGCGGAATCGTTCTGCGAGCTCGGTTTTTTCGAAGCCGGCAAAAGCGCCGTCCGCCTCCAGGCGGATTCCCGCGCCGTGTTCGTTTCCGCCAATCCCGTGCGGGTCAACCTCCTTTCGGGCCGTGTGTTTTCCCTCGTCCGCGAGCTGAAAAAAGGCTCCGAGTTCCAGGTCTCGACACCGACCGCGATCGCGTCTGCGCGCGGCACGGGGTGGGAGCAGTCCTCAGACCGCCTGTCCGTGTTCGAGGACACCGTCCATCTTTCCACGTCCGCCGGCCAGACGGAGGACGTCCCCTCCGGGCGCGGTTTTCGGATCGGACCCGACGGAACTCTCGGAGAAGGCTTCGCGCTTACCGACGAAGAGATGGCCGCCTGGGAGGCGTTCCGCCGGGCCGCCGCCAGGCGGCTGGACGATGCCTTCTCCTCTGACACTCTTTCCCAGATCGACCAGAACGACCCCGTCCAGGACATCCTCCAAAATAAGGACGCGTTCGACGATCTGAACGATCAGGACGCCCTCGAGAAGGACAAGGACAAGTCTCAGGACGGGGGAGGCGGCTTCCAGGGAGGGAACACGGTCGGAACCGGAGGCTGACCGGTCGGTAAAGATTGACTATTTCTGATAATCAATGTATAATTTTATCGTACTTTTATAGTCGCTTTACCCATCCTCTTCAAAAGGAGCCCGCTTCGATGAAATCCGTTCGTTTCGCCTCCCTTTTCGTTCTCGCCGCGTCCCTTTCTTTTCTATCCGCTTCCGGCTTCGCGGAAGGAACGGTCCAGATCCTCTCCGCGGAGGGCCGCGTTCAGGCGAAGGATTCCCCCTCGTCCGAATGGAAAGACGCTGCCGTCGGCACGACGCTCTCCGCGGGCGCCGAAGTGCGGACGGACGCCTCCTCCAGTTGCGAACTCGGTTTCCTGCGGGACCAGAAGAGCGCGGTCCGCGTCAAGCCCGGATCCGACCTCTCGATCGAATCCGTCGGGCCGGTCCGGCTCAATCTGCGCTCCGGGCGCATTTATTCGCTGATCCGTGAGCTCAAGCCGGGCGCGTCCTTCACGATCAAGACGCCTACGGCCGTGGCCGCCGCGCGCGGAACGGGCGGCGAGCACGGCGTCGATGACATCGTCGTGCATGACGGGACGTTCGAGGTCTCCACGCCCAACGGCGACGTGAAGCCGGTTTCCGAAGGAGAGGGCGTGTTCTTCAAGGACGACGGTTTCGGCGAGAAGTTCCAGGCCGACGCCGCCTCATCCGCCGAATGGAAAGATTTTCAGACCGACGCTTCCCAGGACCTCGAAAAAGCTTCCGGAGAGAAAGAGAAGGAAAAGGAACCCGAGAAGGAGCCCGCCGGCGAAACGACGGGCGGCACGGGCGGAGGCACGACCGATTCCGGCGGGGGCGACGGGCCCAAGGAGGAGACGCAAACGTCTTTCGACAAGCTGCGCGTGGACACCGACTCCTCGCAGATCGAGCCGGTCGACGACAAGTTCGCCGAAACCGGTTCGCCCGGGATCCAGGACATGGAAAAAATCGTCACCCACGAAACGACGGTCCAGCAGGACGACCTGACCCAGCAGACGAAGACCACCGATCCCTTCGTCGACCAGTCCGTGAAGCCGGAACTCCAGTCGGACAGCAAGGACATCGGGACCCATCAGCTCGGCGGCGGGACCGACAGTTCGACCGGCGGATCGACCGACGGCGGCGTCGGCAGCTACAGCACGACGTAACGCCCGCCTTGACCAAGCGTTTCTTCGCGCACGCGTTGGTCCTTCTGGCGCTGTGCGCGCCCTCCGCGGAAGCCCTCGCCCAGGAAAAACCCGTGAGCATCCGCCTCTCGGGCATCAGCGGTTTCGACAACAACGTCAATCTGGACTCGACCCGCAAGGGGGACTTCTTCTTCCAGGAGACCGTCTCCGTCGGATACCGGAAGCTTCTCACGCCGGCCCATAATTTCCGTCTGAGCTACGACGCGGCGAATCTGAATTATTCGGATTTCACCGACCAGAATTTTCTGGCGCAGACGTTCGGGACCGGTCTCGACGTGCTGCTGACCGAGAAGACGATTCTCGAAACCCAGTACAGCTACACGTACGCGTGGTACCCTTCCAACCGGTCGGTCACCTACGACGAGCATTTCGTCCGAGCGGGGCTGCGCTACAAATGGTCCCGCGACGTCCAGCTCAAGGCCGGCGTCGGCGCGGCGCAGCAGGAGTTCGACGACCGCAAACTGCGGCAGGCCGAAGGCCTCCTGTCCGAGGACGCCGAGCGCAAGGACAAGCGCGGTTTCGCCGACGCGGAGATCGGCATGAAGCTGTTCGGGAAGAGTTACTGGCGGCTCGGCTACGCGTACGTGCGCAACGACTCGAACGACGCGTTCCATGATTATTACGACTACGACGCGCACCGCTTCTCCGTCAGCGCGTCGCTGCAGGTGATCCCCAAGGTCGCGACCTTCGTGAAGGTCACCTACGAGGATCGCGGCTACGATTCGCGCCCCCTGCTCCTCGACGACGGCACGCTCGAGAGCGACGGGATCTACACGACTTCTCTGGCCTGTTTTTACAATCTCCGGAAGGATCTGGCGCTCGGCGCGATCCTGAGCTACCGACAGAAGGAGTCCAACGAACCCACGCAGCGCTATTCCGGCTCGCTCTACACCCTTGGTCTTTACTATTCCTTCTAAAAAGCAGCTCAAGCCCTTCCTGTACGCCGTGCTCCTCCTGGCGGCCGCCGCGGCTTCCTGGTGGCGCGTGTTCGAGCTTTACGAGCTGCAGACGTACGACTGGCGCTGCCAGTTGCGGGGTCAGCGCCCGTTCTCGAAGGACATCGCCGTGATCGAGATCGAGGAGATCACCCTCGAGAACATCGGGAAATGGCCGTTCGACCGCGAATACCACGCCCAGCTCATCGACTGCCTGAAGACGCTCGGCGCCAAGGCGGTCGTCTTCGACATCCTTTTCGTGGAGCCGTCGGACAGCGACAAACTCGTCTCGGACGTCGCGCGATCGGCCGACAACGTTTTTTTTGCAACCGCGATGGGGGAGCCCAAGCGCGAGAACGGGCGCTTCGTGACGGCGCGCGAGGAAGCGCCGCTCATCGAATCCTACCGGCAGGCGGCCAAGGGCACGGGGTACGTGAACGTCAAGACCGACATCGACGGCAAGCGCCGCCGCGTGTACCCGGTGATGTGGATCGACGGCAAGCCGCGGTTCCATCTGAGCCTGCGGGTGGCGATGGACGCGCTTGGCCTCCGGCCGGAAGCGGTGGACCTCTCGCCGGGCCGCAGCCTTCGGCTTTCGCCTTCCCTTGACATCCCCCTCGACGAGGACGGGTACATGCTCGTCAGCTACGCGGGGCAGTGGAGAAAGGTCTTCAAGCACTATTCGTACGTGCAGGTGCTGTACGCGGCCTCCCAGAAGCAGCGCGGCGAAAAGCCCATGCTCGACCTGTCGGAGTTGAAGGGGAAGATCTGTTTCGTCGGTCTCTCGGCGCTCGGCTCGCACGACACGAGCCCGATCCCGATTCAGGCGGTCTACCCGATGATGGGCCTCTACGCGAACGCGCTGAACGGGATCCTCGAACGGGACTTCATCACCCGCGCGGGCCGTCTTCCGAACCTGGCGGTCCTGCTCGTCGTCGGGTTCTGGATCCTGTTCCTGTCGGCCCGCTACAAGCCGATGAAGGCGTTCCTGGGCACGCTCGCGACGATCACGGCGTACGTGCTGACGGTGACGGCGCTGTTCCTGCGCTTCGGACTGTGGGCGGACCTCTTTTACCCGACGGTCCTCTTCATCGTGCTGTACACGGCCGCGACGCTCACGCGCGCGCTGTTCGAAATGAAAAAACGCGAGCAGATCGAGGGCGAGCTCAAAATCGCCAGCCAGATCCAGAAGAGCTTCCTGCCCGAAAAGCTCCCCGAAGTGCCGGGCATCGACCTGGCCGTCTACATGAAACCCGCCAAGGCCGTCGGCGGCGACCTCTACGCCTACGTGCCCATGGAAGACGGGCGCCTGGGGGTCATGCTGGGCGACGTTTCCGGCAAGGGGACGCCGGCGGCGCTCTTCATGGCGAAGACCGTCTCGGAGTTCAAGTTTTCGGCCCGGCACCGCACGGACCCCGCGGAGGTGCTGAGCCATCTGAACGATTCGATCGCCTCCGAATCCACGGGCGGTCTCTTCGTCACGCTGACGTACGCCATCGTGGACCCGGTCCGCAAGAAGCTGCTCCTTTCGAACGGCGGGCATCTGCCGCTGGTCTGCGTGGACGGCGAAGGAAAGGCTTCCCTCGTGACGGCGGAAGAGGGCATGCCGATCGGCGTGCTGGCCGGCGTGCCGTTCGCCGACCAGGAGATCCCCGTGCGGGAGAACGACTGTTTCGCGCTGTATTCCGACGGCGTCAGCGAGGCGCGAAACCGCAAGAAGGACGAGTGGGGAGTGGAGGCCCTTCAGCAGGCGATGGCGGAGGCGAGGACGGGCACGGCCCCCCAGATCCTCGAGGCGGTCGTGGAGAAGCTGAATCTTTTCATGGGCAAGGCGGACCAGCACGACGACATCACGCTTATCATCGTGAAGATAGGGAAGATCTGATGCCGGGGCGACGCGAAGCCCGCCAGCGGAGCAAGGTGCTCCTCATGATCGACGACGCCTCGTTCGGCGCGGCCCTCGAAAAAGGGCTCGGCGCCGCCTATCACACGGTCTTCGTTCCGGCCGGGAGCGCGATCCAGAAGGTCTTCGACGAAGTGCCGCATCTCATCGTGCTGGACGAGGACTGGAGCGGCGGCGAGGGCAGGAATCTCGCGCTGGGCATCAAAGAAGACGTCGTTCTGAAATCCATCCCGGTGATCCTCCTCGTCCGCCACGCGGACGTGCGCTACGCCGGATTCGAAGAGCCGATCGACCTCTATTTCGAAAAGGGGCGGGACATCCGGCATCTCCTCCTCTCCATCGAGGAGATGATCGGGAAGAACTCCAACGAGCTGGACCTGAACCCCCTGACGCATCTGCCCGGGACCCATTCGACGGTGCTGGAGATCGAGAAGACCGTTCAGCAGCGGCGCGCGTTCTCTTTCTGCTGCCTCGACCTGTCGGATCTCGGCGCGTTCAACGCGGCCTACGGCGACGCCCGCGGCGACGACGTCATCGTGATGATGGCGAACATCCTGAGGGAGGTGTTGAAGGCGTCGCGCCGCGACGACTTCGTGGGACACCTCGGCGGCGACAAATTCATCGTGCTGACGGATCCGGAGCACGCGACGGCCTTTACGCAGGAGCTGATCCGGCGCTTCGACGAGAGGATCACGGATTTCTACGACTCGGTCGACCGCAGCCGCGGCTATTTCCTGCTCCCCGGCGCCGACGGCGTTCTCACGCGCATCCCGATCATGACGATCATGGTCGCGATCGTGGAGGCGGAGCGCGGCGTGCGCCTGGAGATCACGCGGATCGGCCGTATCGCGGCGGAGCTCCGCAAATCGATGAAACCGCTCCGCGCCAGCTGCTACCTGAGCTACGGCGAGGTCCGTGACGCCCAGCGCCACCAGCTCGAGGTCCATTTCCCCACGCGCGGAGACAGCGTCTGGGTCCCGGGGCTTTTGGCGACGACCGACCGGGACGCGGCGCTCCTGGAGGACATCCTCAAGGGCCGGAAGATCCAGACCGTCTTCCAGCCGATCATCGAGCTCAAGACGCGGCGCATCACCGGCTATGAGGCCCTCACGCGCTGCGCGGTGTTCGGCGAGCATCCGGAGCGCCTGTTCGCCCGGGCGCGCGATCTCGGCCTCGTGGAGGAGCTGGACCGGTTGTGCGTCGATTCGGCGCTCGAGAGCGCTCAGGCGCTCCCGGCCGGCCAGAAGCTTTTCCTGAACATCAACCTCGAAACGCTCATCGATTCCCGGCGCATGGACGAGATCTTCCGGCACAAGGGCGCGATCGGATTCAAAAGCATCGTGATCGAGGTCACCGAGCAGAGCATCCTGCGCTCGTTCGAGAAGCTGAAAGACGCGCTGCTGGACCTGAAGGAGCAGGGCGTGGGCGTCGCCATCGACGACGTCGGCGGCGGGGCCGTTTCGCTGAGAGACGTCGCCGTCCTGCGGCCGGACTACATCAAGTTCGACCGCTCGCTGATCCGGCAGATCGACGCCAACATCACCAAGCAGCAGATCATCCTTTCCATGCTGTTGTTCGCCAACGGCATCCAGGCGATGACCACCGCCGAAGGCATCGAAACGAACGCCGAATTCCGCACCGTGCAGGCCTGCGGGATCCACCTCGGGCAGGGCTTCTATTTCGCCAAGGCGGGGAAGGCCTTTCCCAAAGTCGAGGGGAATCTGTAAACCGTTAAAAAATGTACCTAGGATTTGTATTTTAGGAAATGGTCGGGTATAATAGCTCAAAAAGGATTCCAAAATGCACACGGATACAAAACGCGTCAAACCCGGTCGCCTGACGAACTACATGGAAGAGTTGGCGGACGTCGTTCTCGACGAGCTTTTGCCCGAATACAAACCCGCCCGTTTCAGCGACGCCGTCAAGCAGGACATCAAGGCGCTGGCGCTGAACCGTCTCTGGCCGATGTACGCCACGACGACCAATGGCGTGGAATTCCTCAAGAAAGTCGTCGAGGAAGACAAGATTGAAAAGGACGTCGTCCGGGAGCTTCGCGCCGCGATCGACATCGTCCGCTCCAACCCCCGATAAGTTTTTCGAGCCTCCGTTTTTCGAAGGCCCCTTGAAAAAGGGGCCTTCTTTTTTTGTGGTAAAATGACCTCATGCTGCGCGAACTCGTTATCTCCCCGCCGGGCACCGGCAAAACCACCGACTGCATCGAGCTCTTCAAAAACCGCATTCTCAAGACGAAGGCGGGGATCGACAGCCGCTCGTATTTCGTCCTGCCCAGCCGCGAGCACGCCGCGCGCATCCAGAGTCTCGTGCTCCGCGAGGTGCCGGGGCTTTTCAACGCGCACATCCTGACCATCCAGGACCTCGCGGACCGGCTCCTCGGCGGGGCGGGAGGCGGCCGGCCCACCGACTCCCATCGCCGCGCGATTCTCCAGGAGGCCCTGGGCGCGGCGGGGGAGGACGGCCGGAGCCTCTACGGCTATTTCCTCGAATCGAAGAGCCTGGGCGGTTTCAAGGACCTTCTCGTCGAATCGGTCCGGGAATTCAAGTCGGGACTCCTCACGATCGAGGACTTTGAAAAAAGGGCCCAGCCGCTCCTCAGGGACCCGGTCTTCCGATCGAAATTCCGCGACTTCTCGATCGTCCTGCGCCGTTACGATGCCGCGCTCGAGGCGCGGGGCCTCGCCGAAGCCGAGGACGAGCTCCTGCGCTCGGGTCTGGACGCGGGGAGAGCCCCGGACCTCGTGATCTTCGACGGGTTTTATCATTTTACCCGTTTCCAGAGGGAGCTCCTGCGGCAGGTTTCCTCGGCGGCCGCCCATACGGTGGTGACGCTGACGCTGGACGACGCGCACGCGGCCGGCGACGGGCTTTTCGGTTATCCCAACCGAACGCGCGGATTCCTGCTCGAGATGGGTTTCCGGGAACGGGATCCGGTCAGGGAAAACCGGCGGACTTCGAATTCCGCGCTCCGCCATCTGGCCGCGAATCTTTTTTCCCCGGAGCCCGGCGTCTTCGCCGGCGAGGCGCCGGTGACGGTCCTGTCGGCTCCGTCGCGGCGAGTCGAGTGCGAAATGATCGCGCGGGAGATCCGCCGTCTTTACCGGGAAGGTCCCTACCACTTCAGCGACATCTGCGTGATCCTGCGCTCGGTCAGCGGCCGGCGGGCGCTCCTCGAGTCCGTTTTTTCGGAATACGACGTGCCGGTCTCCGTGCACGAGCGCAACCGCCTGGCCGAGAGCGGCCTGGCGATGGCGCTCCACCGTTTTTTGCGTCTTTTCGCGGAGGACTGGAAACGCGAGGACGTCCTGTATCTGGCCAAATCGAGCTATTTCCGGGCCGCGCCGCCGGGCCCGATCGCCCTCGATGAGGCGCTCGACCTCGAGCGCGCCGCCCTGCGCGAAAACGTCTCGGCCGGCCGCGGGAGCTGGGAGCGTCTGGCGGCGCAGGAGGGACTGCCGTCCGCGGCGAAGCGTTTTCTCTCGGGGCTTTTCGAATCCGAGTCGGCCTTGCGCGCCTCGACCGGCCCGCACGCATTCGCGTCGCGCGTCCGCGCGTTTTTCGAGCCCGTTTTGACGCTCGCCGGCGCCTCCGAACTCGACGCAGCGGCGGCGCGGGCGATCCACACCGTCTTGGCCGCGGCCCTCCGGAGGGAAGCGCCGGAATTCCGGGTCGAGGACGCCGTTCGCGAGCTCCTCGGCGCCCTGGAGGAGGGGTTGTTTTCCCTCAAGCACCCCGGTCGCAACCGCGTGCAGGTGTACAACGCCGTCATGGCCCTGCCCAAAGAGTACAAGGTCGTCTTCATCGCCGACCTCCTCGAAAAGTCCTTTCCCCAGCCGGTGACCGAGGACCCGCTTTTCAAGGACGCGGAGCGGCGGGCGATCAACGGGGCCGGCCGCGAAGAGGTGCTGGACGAGCGAGCGTGGATGTCGTCGGGCGAGCGTTATTTTTTCTACATGGCCGTCAGCCGGGCGCGCGAACGGGTTTACTTCACGCATTCGACGCACGACGAGGACGGCAAGCCGGCGCTGGCCTCTTTTTTCATCGACGAGGCGCTGCGCTGTTTCGCTCCGGAGGCGGTGACGCGCGCGGCGAAGGGCCCCTCCGACTTCCTGCCCGGTCCCGCCGAGTGGGAGACCGAAACGGACGTTTCGCGGGGCCTCGCCGCGTTTCTGCGCTTTCCGGAAGCCTCGCGGCCCGCTTTTTTCGCGCCGCTGGCCCTGCGCTGGCGGACGAACCCGGCGTTCGAGCGGGCGCTCGCCGGCCGTCCCGTCCCGGGCCCCGTTCGCCTGCGTGACCCGCGGGCGCTTGAGGCGATGCGGACGTTCGCCGGGCCGTTCAGCGCCACGGGGTTCGACGCCTTCTACAAATGCGCGTTCCGGCACTTCGCGGAGTCCCTCCTGCGCCTGCGCCGTCCTCCCGAGGGATACGAGGACGCCGAGATCGGCAACCTGCTCCACGCGGTCCTGCACGATTATTTTTCCGGCCTGCCGCCGGCCCACCTGAAGTCGGGCGATTACTGGAAAGAGCCGCAGGCCATGGAGCGCGAGCTCGAAGCGCTGCTGGAGAAGCGCTTCCGGGGGGCGTTCGGTGACCAGCCGCTCTACCGGCGCGCGATGTTCCGTCAGTCGATGTCCGGGATGCTGAAAGGATACGTTTCGCTCGAGCGCCGCCTGGCGGCGGAGAAGGGGATGACGCCGTTCCGGTTCGAGTACGCGTTCGGCAAGGAGGGCGCCGATTATCTGCGCCTGGCCGACGAGAGCGGCGAGATCCTGCTCAAAGGTTCCATCGACCGCATCGACGTCGACGCCGCGGGAGGGCGGGCGGTCGTCATCGACTACAAGAAATCGAGCCGCGGGCTCAAGAAAAAGATCGAAAAGGGGGAGGAGATCCAGCTGCCGCTGTACGCGCTCGCCGCTCGGCGCCTGCTGGGTCTGGAGCCGGCGGGCCTCGAGCATCGCATCCTGAGGACCGGACGGTCGGAGAGCCCGAAGCTCACGCCCGCGGAGCTCGACGCCCTCCTGGCCGACACGGAATCGCGCGTCCGGGACGCCGTTCGGCGCATCCGCCGAGGCGAGATCGCCGTCGAGCCCAAAGAATGCGACTTCTGCCCGTTCGACGCGGTCTGCCGCGTCGACGTGAGAAAGGACCGCCGTGCCTTCTGAGCGGTTCTCCGCCTCCCAGCTGGCGGCCGTCACGCATTTCGGCTCGGACGTTTCGGTCCGCGCCGGAGCGGGATCGGGCAAGACGTCGGTGCTCGTGGGACGCTTTGTGCGGGCCGTGATGGAGGGAGGCGTCGAGCCCGGCCGGATCCTCGCGATCACGTTCACCGAGCGCGCGGCCAACGAGATGAAGCAGCGACTTGTGAAGGAATTCTCCGGCCGCGGCCGCGAGGACCATCGCCGCGCGCTCGAAAGCGCCTACATCGGCACCATCCACGGTTTTTGCCAGCGCCTGCTTCGGGAAAATCCGATCGAGGCGGGAGTCGACCCCTATTTCAAGGTGCTGTCGGAAGGCGAGTCCGACCTCCTGATGGCCCGCGCGATGGACGCGGTGTTCGAGGATCAGGCGGAGCGTCCCGTGTGGCTTCGCGTGCTGGTGGAGAGCGGCGAGAGCCGTGTCCGGTCGGCCATGCTCCGTTTCTACGGCCAGTACCGCGCCTCGGGCGAGGACGAGTCCCTTCTGGCGCTCAAAGACGGCGGCGGACGCCGGGAGCTCGAGTCGAGGATCGAAAAAGATTTGCTTCGAATGGCGACGTCATTCGGTCCGAAGCCCAAGGCGACGGAGCTGGCGATACTCGAGGCCGCCCGGCGGATCCCCGCGGCATTCCGCCGCCCGCTCGATTGGGCGGCCTTCCGGGAAGTCCGCGAGGCGGCGGGCGGCGTCGAAAAGAGAATGCACAAGGAATGGGTCGAGGCGTTCCGCGGGGACGTCGCGCGATGGGAACCCGAGGCGCTCGGAGAGCTCTTCCGCGCCGAAAAAGAGGAGTTCGTCCGCGTCTTCCGCGCGTTCCGGGAACGGTACGAATCCGAGAAGCGCGTCCGCGCGACGTTCGATTTCGACGACCTGCCGTTCCTGGCCTGGAAAACCCTTTCCGGGGAAACGCCGGAGAAAATGGCCGTCCGGGCCCGCTACCGCGCGCGGTTCCGGCACGTCTTCGTCGACGAATTCCAGGATACGAGCCCGCTCCAGGCGAAGCTGATCGATCTCCTGCGCGGCGAGGGAAACCTCTTCATCGTCGGGGACCCGCAGCAGTCGATTTACGCGTTCCGAAACGCGGACCCGTCGCTCTTCGCGCGGTACCGAGACGCGGCCGGAAAAAAAATCGACCTTTCCGAGAACTACCGGTCGCGTCCGGCGGTGCTCCAATTCACGAACGATTTCTTCGTCCGGCCGGACGGCCCGTTCGCCCCTTTGAGCGCGGCGCGGCAGTTCAAGCTGCGCGGCCCGGGCGCCGTGGAGCTGTCGTGCTCGTTCTACGGCGAGAGCGAGCCGGCCGCGGACCTCGACGCCGCCCGCGAGATCGAGGCCGCCTCGCTCGCGGCGCGGATCGGCGAGCTCGTGCGGTCCGGCACGCGGGTCGAGGACGGGACTCCCGGCGGGAGGCCGATGCGGTGGGGGGATGCCGCGGTGCTCCTGCGCAGCACGCGCAAGGCGATCCTGTACGAGAGGGCGTTCGCGCGCGCGGGCGTGCCGTTTTACTCGGTGAAGTCGCGCGGTTTCTTCGAACGGCCCGAGGTGAAGGACTTCATCGCCTTCCTGACGCTCCTGGATCATCCGGAGGACGACGTCGCGCTCGCCGCGGTGCTGCGTTCGCCGCTGGGCGGCGTGTCTGACGACGGGCTTTTCTGGCTGGCCCGCCACGCGAAGGCCGCGGACAAAGACGCGCCGCTGTCCGGCGCCCTGAAGTCCCCGGCCGGCGTGGACGGGCTTTCGGCCGCCGACCGCGAAAAAGCGGAGGCTTTTTCGGGGTTCGCAGACTCGCTGCGCTCCCGGAAGAACCGATTCACGGTCTCCGCGATCCTCGAGGAAGCCGTGCGATGGAGCGCGTACGAATGCGCGGCTCTGGCGGCGCCCTCCGGCGAACAGCGCGTCGCCAACGTCCGGAAGCTCGTCGCGATGGCGCGCTCTCTCGAGGAGAAGACGCCGGTCGACTCCGCCGAATTCGTCCGTTACGTGAGGGGCCTGGCCGACCGCGACGAGGCCGAGGCGGAAGCCCGCATCGAAGGCGAGGGGGGCGACGCCGTGCTTCTGGCGAGCATCCACGCCGCGAAGGGGCT
Source organism: Candidatus Eiseniibacteriota bacterium (assembly GCA_035496715.1). GTDB lineage: Bacteria > Omnitrophota > Gorgyraeia > 2-02-FULL-51-18 > 2-02-FULL-51-18 > DATJEK01. The sequence goes on from DATJEK010000155.1 coordinate 21,735, forward strand.
GGAATTTTCCTGCGTCGCGATCGCGAATCTCGGGGGGCGCCCGCCGTACCGGCCGCCGGCGCTCGTGGCGGCTTCGCCGGAAGAGGGGCTCGGGTGGACGATGCCCGACCCCGAAGACGACGCGAACCCGTTCCAGGACGGAGCTTACTCCCGCGTGAACGAGGGATTGAGGCGCAGAAACGCCGAGGAGGCGGACCGTCTTTTTTACGTGGCCGTCACGCGCGCCAAGGAGCGCCTCATCCTGAGCGGTTCGGCGCCGCGGGGCCGGGAGTCGGAGACGACCTGGATGAGCCGCGCGCTGTCCTTTTTTGGGCAGGGGGACGAGGCCCGGCCGAAGGAGGCCCGTGCGGAAAGCGGGGTCGCGCCCGCGCTTGAACAGGAGCCCGTGCCGGCGTCGGGCGGAGTCACCGCCGAGTCCGTTTTGGCGCGCCTGCGCCTGCCGGACAAGCCGTATGACCTGGCGGCCGATCTCACCGTGTCCGACCTCCTTCCGAAGGCGTCCGGCTGGACGGTTTCGGAGGAACCCGAGTCGGTGGACGCCGAAGACGCGGAGCGGTCGCCGAGGAACGAGTTCGGCACGATCTTTCACCGGCTCATGGAGCTGGGGGCGGCCGGCTCGCCCCGCGGCCCCGTGAAACGGGAAACCGCCGAGCGGATCCTCGCGCCCCTCACGGCCGCCGAACGCGAAGAGGCGCTCGCCGCAGCCGCCGCGTTCTGGGCCGGCCCGTGGGGGAAGGCGCTGCGGCAGTCGCGGCAATGCTATCCCGAGCTGCCGTTCATTTTCAAAACGCCGCACGGCATCCTGAAGGGAACGCTCGACCTTCTGTACCGCGGCGCCGACGGCCGGTGGGTCGTGCTCGATTACAAAACGAACCTCATCCGGGCGGGGCAGAAGGCCGAGACGGCGGCCGGATACGAGCTCCAGCTCAAGCTTTATGCGTTCGTCGTCCGGCGGCTGCTGGGCGAATGCCCCGCCAGGGGAGTCCTCTATTTTTCCGCGCTCGGCGACACCCACGAATTCGTCTACGACGAGGCCTCGCTGGACGCCTTCGAGCCCGAATTTCTCGAAACCTTCCGCGAAACGGCTTCGGCGGCCCCCCGCGCCGGAGCTTGATTTTTTGGGGCCTTTTTGACAGAATAAGTCCCTACTTCAGGAGGACTTCCGCATGGCGAAAATCGCGACCAGTTCGGCCAAAAAAGACTCCGGCGCATCCCGAAAGAACGGCACCCAGCAGGAAATCGAGAAGCTGGCCTATCAATTTTTCGTGGAACGCGGATGCGAGCACGGCCACGACCGGGAAGACTGGCTCCGGGCCGAAGGCATCGTTCGCGGCCGTTCTTCTTCTTAAGACCGCCCGAGCCCGGCCATCTCATCCCCCAAAAGCTTGACCCGGCCCGCCCCGCGTCTCTCGCGGCCCGCGCGGCCCCGGACGCCCCATGAGTGATTTTTCGTCCCTGATCCATTCTCAACCGATGACGACCCGTGTCCTGCCCGCGATCGCCGCGGCCGCTCTCGGCGCGCTGGTCGCGTCGCTGATCGACCGCGTCAGCCACCGCGCGCTCTGCCTCCTCATCTCGTTCGCGGCGGGAGCCCTGCTTTCGGTCGCCGTCTTCGACATGATGCCCGAGGCGGCCCAGATGGCCGGCTGGACGGCCGCGGCCGGCGGGGCGATGGCGGGTTACTTCCTTTTTTTTCTGATCTCGCGCTTTATTTTCCACGTCTGCCCGGCGTGCTCGGCGACCCACACCGAGGCGAATTTCAAGGCGTTGACCTGGACGATGATGATCGCCCTGTCGATCCACAGTTTCATGGACGGCTTCGCGGTCTGCGCCGGCGGGGCGGACGCCTCGCGGGTGGGCCTTTTGGTCCTGGTGGCGGTCGTTTACCACAAGCTGCCCGAGGGGCTCGCCCTGACGCTCGTGGCGATCGCCTCGGGCTTCGGCAGGCCGAAGGCGTTCCTCGTCACCGTGGCGCTGGAGGCCGTGACGACGCTGGCGGGCGGCTTGGTCGCGATGAACGTTTCACTCACCCCGTTCTGGACCGGCGCGGCGATCGGTCTGGCGGCCGGCAGTTTCGTCTACGTCGTCATTCACGCGCTTCTGAGCGAATTCATCAAGCACCACCCGCGTTCGACCGTCCTGGCGGCGCTCGCCGGAGCGGCGGCCATGATCCTTACGGGATTTTTCCTGGCCCAGCCCGGCCGCGTCTAAAAAAAGTTTTTCGGAGGTCGATTGCTCCCACCCCGCACGCCCGTCATCACCGGTATCGGCGTCGTCAGCCCCTTCGGCGTCGGCCGGCGGGCTTTTTTCAGAGGCTTGCACGAGGCGCGCCCCGCGGTCGGGCC
>DATJEK010000156.1:0-27881 GCA_035496715.1 Candidatus Eiseniibacteriota bacterium
CCGCGAGGGAGGCCTGCTTGCCCTTCAGCCATCCTTCGTTGTGGGCGCGCGCGGCGGCGGATTCGACTTCGAGAGAGAGGATCTGGTTCATGTAGGTCATGAGCTCGGGGGCCATGGTCTCGGTGGCGAGGCGGGCGCCGACGACGGCGCGGGGCAGCTCTTTCAGAAAGAGATCGAAGGAGTCGTCTTCCCGCAGCGGAGCGGCCTTGTCCGCCGCGAGCCGCAGGACCTTCGCCGTGCCCGACGGCGTGACCGTCGTGACGGCATCCGGAGAAGAAAGAACCGTTCCGGGATTCTGGTCGGCGTCCACGACGGAGGTGTCGCCGGAGGCGCTGCGCACCTCGAAGCGCCCTTCCAGGGCCACCACGAAATCGCCCGTCGAAACGCCGATCGATCCGGCGACCGTCTCCGCGGCGGAATTTTCCAGCAGGGCCGCGATGTTTCTCGGGGCGAACGAGGCGTTGCGCGTTTCTTTGTTGAGGGACGCGTTGAGCCGCTGGTACGTCTCGCCGAAGGCGGCCACTTCCGCGGGAGACTGCTTCAGCGTCATGAAGGGGGTGAACCGGACGGCGGCGCGGCCGGCCCTCTTGTCCATCGCCGCCTGGATCGCCGGGTCCGCGGCCCGGCCCTGGCGGACGTCGAGCCAGCGGTAGAGCTCGGGCTCGCTCTTGGGCACTTCCGATTTGGGCCTCGACGTCGGAAACAGCGCGTACGGCACGCCGTTCTTGATCACGAACGTTCCCAGCGGGTCGTACAGGCGCTCCTTCTGGGGATTGTCCTGATGGTCTCCCCCGTCCAGCAGGCTGATCGGGGCAATGTCCTGTGCGCCGAAGTACGCCGACCGGAAAACGCGCCGGTCGCCCGTGAACGTGTGCCCGGCCAGGCTGTAACGGAAAAGTGCGGGAAGAACCTCGTCGCGCGCCACGAGAAGCCGGCCGTCCGCTCCGAGAATCCCCAGCGTCTTCAGGATGTCCTGGACTTCGGGCTGGAGCTGATCGGGCCTGAATTCCGTGGCCTTGCCGTCCCCGTCGATCAGGCCCAGCTGGCGGATCGCCTCGGAGAAATCCGCCTTCCAGAAACCGAAATCCGCCTCCACCGGTCCGGAAAATTCCGGAGCGTCGGCCGCCTTGTTCCCGCGCAGCTTCGATTTTCCGAAGATGTAGTGCGAGAACCCTTCGCCTTCCGCGACCGCCCGCCGCAGGAGCTCGTTGGCGTAGTCGATGAGGCCCTTGTCGTCCGGCGAATATTTTTCGACGCCGGCCTGCCGGTTGATCTCGGCGATCTCCTTCAGGAGCCTCGAGCGCACCTGCGGGAGAAGCCCCGCGTGGAAAAGGTTCAGGTGGCTCTGGGCGTCGGCCGCCGCGTTCTCGTTCCCGAAATAATACCCGAGCTTCAGGATGCCGTCCCGCACGAGGCCCTGGAGGGTCGCCTTGACTTCGTCCGCGAGCATCCGCCGGCCGAGGTTCGGGAAATAGAGGCGCATCTCGGCTTCGTTCCAGCGCAGCAGGTCAAGTTCGTGGTTGCCCAGGATCAGCTCGACGCGGATGTGGTCTTCGGGCGCGTGCCGGCTGTTCCATTCCCTCGCCTGATACGCCAGACGGATCCAGAGATTCTGGAGATCGCGCCCGTACGTGTCGACGTTGCGGTTAAAGATGTCCCCCATGTTGACGACCGTCTTGCCCTTCATCGCCTCGGTATTCAGGTTGAAATTCGAGTCCACGATCCCGAGCGCGACCAGCTCCTGCTGATTGCCGAAAATGTTCTCGTGGCGGTCCGGAACGACGACGACGTCCGAGAAGGTCCCGATCTGGTTCGGGAACTGCATCTCGCCGTGGCGCCCCGAGATCAGCGGTATCGCCGTGTAGCCGGTCACCTCGCGGCTGGCCAGATACGCGTCCGCTCCGTAGGTGAAGGCATGCTTGATGTCCCGCCAGCCGAGCTTCTTTTTCTCCTCGGGCGTCAGCTGCGAGACCGCACGCGACTGGAGTCGGTGCACGTTGACAACGTTGTCCACGTTCACCTGCAGCCCGTCCGTCGGTGCGTCGAGATAATGCTTGAGATACGCGTCGTCTTTTTCCGTGAGAGTCTGTCCGCGCTCCTTCAGCGCGTCCTGCACATAGCGCGCGATCACCATCCCGATCTCGTCGATTCGCAGCGGTTCAGCCGAGAGCCGGAGCGAGAGCCCCTTGTCCACGGTCATGTACTCCTGGACCAGCTTGATCAGCTCGACCCGGATGTCCATGCTGAGATCCGTCCGGTCCGCCGAGCGCACCTCTCTCAGCTTCTCCTCCGCCTGAAGGAAAAGCAGGCGCAGAGCCTCGATGACCTTCCAGTCCATCACGTAATTTTTGTTCGCCAGCTGCGCGATGAGCTCGTCGATGCTGTATCGGTAGGATCCCTCGAGATCGGCTCGGTAGTCCTTGACGTTCATGCGATAGACGGCGGCGCCGGGCGCGTCGATGGAAAGAACCGTGATGCGGTAATCGGGGCCGTAACCCAGCAGGCTTCTCAGCTCCTTCGGATCGACGACGCCGTGCGACGGGATGTCCTGCGCCCGCGGAGCGCTTTCCCGTCCGTCCGGCCCGATGATTTTCAGAGTCACTCTGCCGGGAGAGCCGCGCTTGGGGGAATTCATCGCTTCTCCCGGAGCCTTGACGAGATAAACATCGTTGGGGTCACCGACGTTCGCCGGATTAGGCTCGATCGAAAGGTTGCGCGCCATCGCCAGGAACTCGGTGTTTGAGAGTTCTTCGCCGGTGGAACTCAGGAGCGTCCTCGACTGCGTTTTCGCGCCGGACTGAATGTCGCTGACGGACGCCAGGTAATCCCCCTGGAGCAGGAACTGATTGGCGCTTGCGTTCTTGGCCCCGTACTGGATGGGGTGCTTCACGCCGTAAAAGCGCCCGTCTTTGCCTTTGACGATCAGGTCATACTGGGAAATTTTCTGGAACTCGCTTTCGAACCGCCGGTTAGCCTCGTTCAATTTCTCGGTCAGGGCCTGTTTCTTCGCGAGGGCTTCTTCGGCCGAGAGCTTGCCGTCGGCGACCTGTTTGTCCAGCGCGTCGATCTGGCCCTGGATCTTTTTGGCCAGATTGACTTCCCGCTCGCGGCGGACGTAGAACATCCGTCCCTCCGGAAACCGCGCCAGGTCCGCGTTGACGGGCCTGCCGGCCGCGTCCACCGGTTGTTCGCCGTAATCCCGGATCGAGTTCAACCCGAATTTCCCCGCGTCCTTCAGCTGCGCCACAAAGGAGTCGTCCAGGCGGTTCTCCTCTTTTTCCACTTCGGGCATCGTCAGCGTCAGGAGCTCGGCGTACTGCCGCGCGCTGAGCGTCAGGGCGACGACGGCCTGCGTGGTCCTCATTTCTCCCCAGTGCTCCCTTTCCTCGAAATTCGCGGCGACGGAGAACGTGCCCACGCCCTGTCCCCTGCCGAACGTGGGCCCGTCGAACGTGGTGGGGACGGCGTCGTCTCTGACGCCTTTCTTCTGGTTCTCTTCGTGGAAACGCTTGAGGTCGGGGTTCGTCGCCAGCTGGACCTCACCCTCCAGGATCAGATGAAAATGCGCGGTCCGCTCCTTATAGATGTCCACGTCCTTCTGGTAGAGCACCAGCGCGCCCTGGTCGGCAATCAGCGAACGGATGAATTCGGCCACGGCGGGATAATTCGCCTCGCCCTTTCTGGGCAGGGACCGGAAGTAGCTTTCGGAGCGAAGGTGGTTGATGACTTCGTCGATCTGCTCCGGCGACAGCTCCCGGGCCAGCGTCTGAACCGGCGCCGTCGGGGCCGCGGTGCTCAGGCGGGCGCCCATCCCGAACCGCCGGACCTGGATCGCCACCTGCAGGAGAGCGAGCGTCGACTGCTGATTGCCCGCGTCGAGCGCGTCGAAGCCCCTGCGGAGGCTCGTCCGTCGCGCCTGTTCTTTCGCGTCCGGCGTGTCAATGTTGATGTAACCGTTGCGATCCTGCCACGCCGCGTGCATGTCTCTTCCCGCCTCGAAGATCGCCCGCTGGACGGCGCCTCGTCCCGCGTAGTCCGGCCGGAGCGCCTCGCCGCCTTTCAGGAGCGCCAGGGCGGCCGGCAGCTCCGCGTTCAAAGCGTCGAGCGAGACTCCCGCGTCGAGCGCCGCGTTGAGCGCCGCGGTCGCGTCGTTGAATCCGGCCTGGTTCTCTTTTTTCCAATTTTGCGTCAGCTGCATGTAGGAGCGGTTCAGGATGTCGATCTCCAGCGAACCGTCCGCGCCCCGGCGGACCGTCGACACGCCCGCCGCGAGTTCCTTTTCCAGCCGGGCTCTTTCTTCCGCGCTCTCCCGCGCGACCTTCCAGCGGGCGTTCTCGGCGGGGTTGTTGGCCCGGTAGCTTTCCTGCCAGCGGCGGTGCGCTTCGGACTTCTGCGTGTCGAACACCTCCTCCAGCGCCTTTTTGATCTCCGCCTGCGTGGAATCCAGCCCGACCACCCGGAAAAGATCCCGGTGCTCGAGCACGCCGATCCGCCTCGCCTCGGCGATCAGGGCCTCGGTGTCGCTGGCGGGAAATTCCCTGAGAATGTCGGCGTCCGTCTTGCCCTCCAGCAAAGCCGCGACCACGTCGGCGGAGCGGCCGCTTCCCTTCACCACCATCACGTAGCGGTTCTGTTCGATGTTTTTCTTGGCTTCCAGCAGCGTCACCGGCCCGCCGTTGATGAGGAACGCGATCGAGGGGACGACGGCGGCGATCTGCCCGAAAATCTGGAACATCGCGTCGGTCGCCTCGAGATAGTCGTCCTTCTTCTCGACCTTCGCGTCTCCGACCTGAACCACGTGGGTGGCGTTCTTGTCCAGAGGAGCCAGGTTGTTCGCGACGGAATAGGCGGTCGTGACCGCCAGGAGCAGGAAATCCTTGCCCTGCTCGCGCGCGACCTCCCGCTTTTTTCCGACGAATTTCATGACGCCCCAGTCGGTGCCGCCGTATCCGACGCCCAGCTTCATGAAGCCGGCCAGATCCGTGAGGACGTCGAGGAAACCGTAAATTTTCTCCTGGGTGCCCTGCGGCATCTTTTCCATCTCGAGCGCCCCGCCCGCCACCATCATGAACGCCGCGAAGGCGTCCTGCCTCTGGAACTGATCGACGAATTGGCGGACCGTCTTGTCGTCCCGAACCTGATCCGCGCTCGCGACCGTGGTCTCCTGCCGGCCGGCCAGCCTCGCGCCCGCGGCGGAGACGACGTCGACTTTTCCGACGCCCGCGATGCCGAATTTCTTCGTCTTCTCCTCGCCGTCGACGAGATACTCGATGTCTTTGCCGTCGAACTTGACGAACGTGACGGGCGCCTCGGCGGTACCGATCGTCTCCTCCCACTCGTTCTTCATGCCGATCACGATCCTCGACTCCGGCGCGATCTGTTTGACCGCGAGATACGTCTGGATGCGGGCGTTCATGTCTTTGAAAGGATTTTTCCCGAGGTCTTTGGCCGTGGCGATGCCGAAATCCAGGAGGAGCAGCTGGATCGTGCCGTCGCCGTTCAGCCTGACGCGGAAGTTGTCGACCGGCAGGTCGCTCAGATATCTCCCGGTCACGCGGGTGAAGTCGGCGCGCAGCTCGTCGAACTTCTTCTCGATGAACGCCCGGCGCTCTTCCGTCGTCCCGAGGCCCGTCTTCTCTCCCGCGAAACCTTCGGCGATGTAGATGAGCGGGTCGACCCCCTTCACGAATTCCGAGACGAGCGTCGGCTCGCCGCCCTGCTCGACCGGGACGTCCGCGTCCATGACGGCCAGGATCTTCGGAAGCCATTTCGACTCGAATTCGGTGCCGCGGAGCTTGACGGCGGTCTCCACGACTTCCGTCATCATGTTCCGGGCGGTCAGGAGGTTGAGGAGCGTGTACGAAGCGCCGGCGATGTTGATGCCGCCGCCCTGCTTGCCGGCGGCGTCGATGACCGCGCCGTTGGCGTCCGTGAAGAGGACCCGGGTCACGTCGGCCACGTTGCCCGCTTCCATGCTGTGCTCATCCAGCGAGGACTGGGAGCTGATCGTCGACTGGTACTTGATTTGAGCGTCGGGGGTGCTCATCGCCTCGATGCGCGTCGCTTCCCTGCGCTCCAGCTTGACGGCCCCATAGGTCAGGTCCTCGGCCAGCGTGTTGTTTTTACGGGCGGCGGCCTCGGGGTCCCGGTAGCGCAGATCCCCCTGCAAATCGGCGGAACGCTTGAACGCGTCCGCGCGGACCACGCTCGCGGCTCCGGTGGCCGGATCGAAACGGAGCGCCGACAGATCCGCGTCGGCGAGATAATAGTCCGAAGTGGCCAGGATCTCGTTCAGCAGCGTCCGGATCGCGTCCCGGGCTCTCGTCAGCATCCGGACGGTCGCGGGATCGTAGCCGTCCAGTCCGCTGATCAGCGCATCCAGAGGCTGGCCGGTGCCGGCGGTGAAAGCGGCCAGCGCCTCCGCGGGATTCTGTCCCGCCGGCAGATCCTTCTCCTGCCGGCCGTCGAGGATCTGCGCCAGAACGCCGTCCGCCGACGAAAGAAACGACCGGAACGAGTCGGCGACGCCCTTTTCGAACGCCATGGCCGGAAGGGCCGCCATCGCCTGGTCACGGCGCTCGCGCGCGGCCCGGAAATTCGCCTGTGTCGGCGACGATTCGGCGAAGCGAAGGGCCCCCAGATAAACCTGGGCCGCCTTCAAGAGATCGCCCGCCGGATTGGTCGCGCTCTTGCGGCTCTTGAAGTCCAACGTCACCAGGTTCGTCTGGCGGATGAGATCCTCGAGTTCTTTGGCGGACCCGTCCACGGCGGACAACCGGGCGCCGGCGATCCCGCGGATGGGCGTCACGATCGTGTCGAAGATGCGGCTTCTCTCGGCCGGATTGAAAAGGTAGCCCGAAAGGCGCTTGCTGTCCCTGACCGGGTCCAGGTCCAGCGGCTGGCCCGCCAGGAAAAAACGGTCCGGATCGTAGCGCCGGGCGGTGGCCAGCTGGCGGGGCCCCGAATAGCGCGAGGGGCGCAGTTTCACGCCGATCCTCTCGACGTTTCCGTCGCGGGTCACCACCTGCGCCGAATCGCTCACGACGATGTCGCCCTGCTGTTCGAGCTTGCCCTCGGGCGTGACTTTGCGCGTCTTCAGGAAGGACTCGAGGTCCGGTCCCTCGATGAGCTTGTTGCCGAATTCGTAAAATTCCTGATACCAGGTGTCGATCAGGCGAAGCGCCCGGACGGACCCGTCCGCGTTGCGGCGGATTTCCACGGTCAGCGTATGCTCTTCGACGTTCCGCTCGTCGTCGGCCTTCACGGGCAGGAGCACCTTGCGGGGGACGCCGCCGACCTTGACCTCCGCTTCTTTTTTCTCGATGTCATAGACGGCCTTGCCCGCGATCGCGCCGATGACGCTCGCCTGGATGACGGCCGTTTCGCGCCGCTCGACGCCGTCGGAGAGCGCGATGTTTTCGGCCATCGCGGCCTCATCGCCGCGGCGGAACGCGTCGAACGCCGCGCGCTGGTACGGCTCCTGCTGGACTTTGGTCCATTCGTCCAGGATGTTCGGTTTGAGGAAGTTGGACGGACGGCAGTCGCCCTGGCCGAGGATGGCCGTCACGATGGCGCTCGTCGCCCCGATCTTCGAGACGTCGGACCCGGTGTACTTTTTGACCTTCTTGGAGAAATCGTCGAACACGCCGTGGCGCGCGCTGTCGAGGTGTTCGAGATCGCGCTCCCCCGTCAGCGGATTGCGAAGACCGAAGACGAATTCCTCGAAACGGTCCGCCCACACGTTGGCTTCGTCAAAATCCTTGATGTCGGTGAGCGCCCGCCCCTGCCCTTCCGTGCGGACGGCGTTCAGGTCCGGATCAAAGTCTCCGACCCCCGGCCGGTAGCCGACGATGAGCCGCACCCCCTCGCGGTCCGCGCGGTTGACGATGAGGTCCGGCACTAAGCCGCCGTAGCGCAGGTTGTTCGGGAGCACGATGCCGCGGCGATAGAGGCCGAGCCGGATCAGCACGCTGTCGATGAGCGGCGAAAGGTCCAGGTCGTTCGGGATCTGGAGGATGCCCAGAGCGCCGTTCAGAAGAGCGCCGCCCTCGCCGGGAAGCGACACGCGGAGGTTTTCCAGCCGCTGGACCGGGGTCGTTCCGTCGGCGGGGGGATTGAAAACGGTGTCGCGGTACGAAGCCAGGATGTCCCTGACGGAGATCATCAGGTCCCGTTGGGGTGAAATCGGCGCCAGCTGCGCCAGCCGGCCGAAGTGATCGATCAGATTCTGCGACTCTCCGTCCTGATTGAGCTGTTTGAGGGTGAGCGCGAGCGCCTGGATGACCTGATCGCGCTTGCCCTCGAGCAGCGAGAGCTCGAGGAGCGTGGCCGCCACCCAAAAGGACTTGTTCGCGTCGTCCTTCAGGGAAGACTCGAAAACGAGCTTTTCCAGTTTCTTCGCTTCTTCGAACTTGCCCTGGTACTGGAGCGTCCGGATGACGTTGATGCCGGCATAGTGACTCAGATCGATGCGGTAGGCGTCGGAGTAGTTTTCGTTTGATTTCACGAAGGCCTTCTCGCGCGCGGCGGCCGCCTTCGCGATCGCGCCCGTGAGGTCGAGAGCCCGCAGGGCGGCGGCGTCGTTTTCGGACCCGGCGAGGATCTGCAGGGAGGGGTCGAGCTGGCGGATCATGGAGTTGTAGGTCTTCAGCGCGGCCGAGAGCCGTTCGACCTGGTCCGCGCCCAGCTCCGCGCCCGCGGAACGCAGCGACGCGAGATAATTCTCGAGATCGAACGCCACGAAGGCCACGTTCTTGTAGGCCGTGCCGAAAGAGATGAAGAGCTCTTCGTCGATCCGCGCGCCGTCCCGCTTCAGCTCGCCGAACAGCACGTTCAGCTTTTCCAGCGCCACGTCGCTCTGCCCCGAACGGTTCAGCGCCAGAAGATAATCGGCCCGCATGGCGTTGGAGCCCGTGAACTCGGCGTTGCCCGATTTCTCGTAGAGATCGATCATCCGCTTCCAGTCGTTGGCGGACCGATACGTGTTGTAGAGCCAGGTGAGCTGGATGAACGGGAGCTCCTTCGCGAGGTCGACGCTCTCGACCGGACGCCCCTGCTCGGCCGCGAGAGTCGCCGTGAATTTGGCTTCGAGATCGGCCAGCACGCTCCGCTTCTCGGCGTCGGTGAGCGCGCGGCCCTCGGCGAGCGCCTGGTTCACGCGGGCGTCGAACGGCGCGAAGGCGTTCTGGAACTTCACGTTGAAGGCCTGGATCTCGGCGTTGGCCCGCATCTCCGCGTCCAGATCCACGACGCCGGTCTCGAAAATGTCGTTCAGCGGATAGCTCGCCGTCGAGGTCGCCAGGCGGGCCCCGGCGCCCTCGGGACGCTCGGCCTTGGCGGCGGCATGAAGTCCCGGGAGGATCGACGCGAACTCCTCCCACCCGAGGAGGCTCCTGAAGCTGTCCCGGGCCCCGCGGAACTCTCGCCCTTCGTCCTTCAGCGCGACGCTGAACGTCGGCTCGTTCTCCGGGGCGGCCTTGACGCCCGGACGGAGAAAATCGGAAACCGTGAGGTGGCCGTAGCGGGAAGTCGGATCTTTCAGCCCGTTGTCGGTCCAGACCGTCGGCGACTGGAGCACGTCGGCCAGGAGTCTCTCCACGCGCTGAACGGGAAGCGTCTTGCCGGTGGGCCGGCCGTATGAATCCAGCTCGGGGATGTCCCGGAAAATCTGCTCGTAGTAACCGGGCAGCCAGGACCGTTTTTGCGCCCAGTCGGGCCATTTTTCGAACACGTGGCGCAGCGTTTCGGGATACTGGCTCCAGGCGAAATCGTAATTGGTCGGGTTCAGCATCACGGCCAGCCCCCACGTCAGGAAAAGCTTCTTGCGCGGAGAGATGGCGGCGTCCGAGGTCCGCAGCCACGCCGCGTATTGCGCGAGGAACGACCGCGTGGACTGGACCAGGAGCTCGTTGTCGATGAACACCGCCTCGCCTTTCTGGTCGAGGTGCGGGGAGACTCGCTGGATGTGCGTCGCCAGGCCCACGCCCTTCGTCCAGTCCGCCACGAGGCGGTTTTCGGGGTTCGTGCCGATCAATTCGGAGACGCGTCTTTCGCTCTCGCGGAAAACCGCGGTCGGCAGCACCGTGGAATTCAAAAAGGCCAGATGGGCGTTCGGATTGCCGTAAACCTCCCAACCGTTTTGCTGCCAAAGGTCCCTCACCGCCTCCCCGATCCTCGCGAGTTCCGGACCGGACGGATAGGAGAGGCTGTTAAAACGGGGATCCGCGCGCAGGCCATCCGGCAGGCGGGCGGTCTGCCCCGTGGTCAAGTAGACAAGGACCGGCCTGAGCGTGCCTTTCCAAACGCGGTCGAAATCCTCGGGCCCGCTCCCGCGCCCCAGGCGGGTGAGCAGATCCGCCCAGGCCTTGCCGTTGCGTTCGGAGGAATAGGTCACGCCCGCTTTCGTGGCGAGCCTCGCCGCGGCGATCTGTTTGGCTGACGGGCGCAGAAGGTCCGCTGCCACGCTCAGAAGATCCCGCGCGCCGTCGACGTCCCCCGGGAGGGTGACCGAAACGGCGATCGGCCCGTGGGAAGAGGGGTTCACGTCCACGTTGTGGATACCGGCCACCGAGAGCGCGCTTCTGTCCATGCCGCCGAAATCGTCGGCCACGAACGCCACGTTTTCCGGCGTGAGCCTGTCGGTGCGGATCAGATAATCGATCATCTTTCCCTTTCGCCTGGAATCGGGCCAGTCCTCGTTCTCGAGGATGGCGGGCTTCTTCTGCGCGCCCGTCTCGTCGAACGTGACCTCCGCGATCTTCAGACGCAGGCGCCCCTCCGCTTTCGCTTTCTCGTAGCCCTCGCGGTCCATGCCCAAAATCTTCAGCCGGCCTTCTCCGGCGAGGGCCGTTTGCCCGCGCGTGCCCAGCTCGAGGAGGAGCGGGCCCGCGACGGCCCGCACGGCCTCATCCGAGAAATTGTACGTAGCGATCCTGACCGGAACCCCCGCCGCCAGGAGGTCGGCGAGGAACCCGGCCATCTGGGGATCGATGACGTCCTCGCCCTTTCGGAGCGTTCCGTCGAGATCAAAAACGAACGCCCCGCTGGACGGGTTCGCCCGCAGGCGCTCGGCCAAGTCGGCGATGGGGGCCAGGGCCTCGTTCGCGACAAACGGCACTTCGACGGGCACCGCCCAGGGGATCTCCTCCTCGATCGGGATCGCCATCGGGATTCCGGCCAGGCTCTCCTCGACGGGAATCGCCACGGGAATCGCGGCCGGAGCCTGGGAGGGGGCCTCTTCCGGATAATCGTCCAGATTGATGGACCAATCGCCCTCCATGAGGAGGTTCCACTCGCTCCCTGCCTCGACCTGCCTCGGAGCGAAATACTCGGTCAGGGCCACGAGCTTGCTCAGGTAACGGGACTGCTCGGTCGGGGAAGTCGGAACGTACTGCGGGGAATCCGGAACGCCTCTGAAGAAGTCCGGGTTCTTCTCCTGCATCTTCTCCGTCTCGATGAGATCGCTCAGCGCGTTGCTCGTCGCCAGGAGCGTGATGTCCCGCCGCAGACTCCCCCTCCAGACGACGTCCCGATCCGGCGCCTTATCGACGAAGAGCGCGACCTTGATGGACTTGCCGGCGATCCCCGCGAGGATCCGGGGGCTGACCTGGCTCAAAACCCGGGCGGCCGCCGGGTCGGAGTCGCGCCTGGCGACGGCTCCCTTCAGGTATTCGAGCACGCCGTAAAAAAGGAGCGGCTGCGCCCCGATGGCCGCGACGTCGTTGATCGCCACGCTGTCGCGATCGGCCAGCACGTTGTCGTAAAATTTCTCGAATTCGGCGAACAGAGTCTTGTTGAAAAGCCCCTGCTCGACCTCGCCGCGCAGCAGGGCCTCGGCCTCCGGATGCGTGTCCCAGCCGAAGATGGCGATGCGCTTGCCGCCCCGCCCTTCCCGGCTGTCGGTGACGCGTTCTTTCTGGATCGTCGAGCGCTCGATCTCGTCCGAAAGGATCTTCACGAACGCGTCTTCGAAATAGACCTTGTTGCTCCGACTCTGCTTCAATCCCTCCATGATCACCTGGAACAGGGTGGAATAAACCAGCGCGTTGTCCTGCCAGCGGGCGAAGCGCGTGCTGTGCTTGGTCGACGTCTCCGACTTCGGCACTTCGCCGATCATCTGCGCCCGGACGTCGGACCGTGCGAGAGTCTCGCTTTCCGCGAGGCTCATCAGGGATTCCCCGGAAATCATGTGAACCGTCGCCGGCGCGGACTGCGCCATGAGCGCGTACGCGGACGCGAGAAATTCGGCGTCGGTGCCCAGAAAGACGCGCGTGGTCCCGTCCTCGACCGGCTGCTGCTCGACCAGCAGGCGCCGGAGCTCCTCCAGCGTCGCCGCCCCGATGTTCGCGCGCGACACGTCCAGCAATCCGTTCTGGGCGGCCGCCAGCCGCTGACGGATCGCGGCGGCGTATTCCGCGTCGGTGTGGATGTCTCCGGCGGCCGTCTGGCCGCTCAGCCTGGCTCCGAGCAGGTCCTTGATGCTCTGCTCGACCTGGCGGATCGCGGAGGCGCCCTCCTCGAAATTTGTGATCGACCGCAGCCCCGCCTCCGAACCGCTGATCCGGATCCGGCTCCCGTCGGCTCTCGTGAATGAAAATGAATCCGTTCCCAGAAGCCCCGTAAGAATTTCACGCGTTTTGTCCCGGAAGGTGTTCTCCAGGGCCCGGGCGTCGGACAGCGTGCCGACGGCATTGATCGCGGCGAGAAGCTCGGTTTTGTCCCCGGGCTGGTTGTCGAGGCCTGCCGCCAGCCTCTGCCGCGCTTTGTTTTTGAGATCGCGGACTTCGGCGCGGATCGCCTCCTGCACGCGCAGGCTCTCCTGAAAGGTCTCGACGGACCTCAGGGACGGGCCGGAGGCGATGTTATAGGCGATTCCCGAGGCTTTGCGGAAGCTGATGCTCGCCGTCCCGAGCATGCGCCCGACCATCTCCCGGCCCCCTTCGAGGAGAGCCTTTTCCGCGTCCAGGGTTTCCTGCAGCGTCTTGGCGTCCGTGACGACTTTGCGCAGCTTCGCCTCTTTTTTCGGAAACTGCTTGAGATTGGCGCCGTTCAGCTCCGCCGTTAGCGCGTCCCGGCGGGCCTCGATGTCCGCTTCCACGGTCTGAAGAAAACGGATCCCCTCCTCAAAAGTTTCGATGGCCCGCAGCGACTGACCGGCCGAAATTCGATACGGCGCGCGGCCGCCGCCTTTGTTCAGAACGAAGCTCGCTCCCCCCAGCAGCCTTTCCGTCATCGCGCGGACCTCGTCGAGATAAATGCCCGTCAGGGCATTGGCGCGGTCGAGGCTGCCCGCGGCCCTCGCCTGGTCCAGCTGAAGTTTGAGGTTCGTGTACGCGGCGGCGTAGTCGGCGGCGCTTCCGGGCCGCGCGTCCCGCAGGGATTGAAGAGAGCTCAATTGTTCGGTGATCGTGGCCAGTCGTGCGCCGGGAGTCTCCGCGGACACCGTCGCCGCCCGGGAAACGGGCGCCTGGGCGGCGGGGGCCTGGACCGCGGACGCCTGGATCACCGGCGCTTTGGCGGCGGGGGCTTGAATCACGGGGGCTTTTACGGCGGTCACGGGGCCCGCCGCGGGATTTTCGGGGGCGATCAAACTCGCGACCGCGTCCCACATCGACTTCACCTCCGCCGGGCTCAGCTGCTTGTCGGAAGCCCGGGAAGAATTGATCTCGGCGATCGCCTCGTCGAAAAGACCCTTGAAATTGCCCTGCGTGACCCGCTCGAGCCGGTCGAGCTCCTTCACCGCCTCCGCGTCGCCCTGGACGGCGAGGCGCGCGCCGGAAAGGCGCGCGGGGCTGATCAGAACGGGCTTGACCCCGTCGTTCGATTTCTTCTTCTTTTTAATAAGGTCCTTTTCGAGCGCGCTGAGCGGCTTGTCCCCTTGCCGGTCGCCCTGCACCGTGAGCGTGCGTCCGCCGTCCTTGCCGAGCGGCGCCAGGAGGAGCTTTTCGTATTTGCGCTGGTTGGTCTCGCTCGACACCAGCGGCGCCAGCACCGCGAACGAATACCCCTTCTCCCGAAAGAGCTTCTTGATGTGCGGCGTGTGATAACCCCCTGAGATCAGCACGGCGACCTTCTGGCCGCTGCTGTTCAGCTCCTTCTCCGTGTTGTTGAGGAAGGCAAGGTCGCGGCGGGAGACCGAATCGTAGAATTCCTGGAGCGCCACGCGCCCCTTCTCGAGGCAGTCGCCGAACGGCACCAGGTCCTCGAAATACCCCAGCTCGGACAGCTTCCGGTTGAGGAACGCCAGCGACTGGACCGTTCCGAAATCGGGCTCGTTGGCGTTGAAGAGCGCGAACTCGTCCGTGCTCATCTGGATGTTGTAGGCGACCCAGAGCAGGTTGATGAAGCGGTCGATCGCCCGGGTCAGCTTCTGGTCGTCGACGGTCAGAACCGCGGCGTACAGCGCGTCCTCCAGCCGCATCACCTCGCCGAGGAGGCCGTCGAAATCGATCTCCGAGAAATCCTTCAGGTAGTCGCCGTAGAGCTTGAGGTTGGGGTAACGGCCGAGATCGATCCCCCGCTCCCGCGCCATTTCAAAAGAATTTTGAAAGTAGGCGTTTTGAGAGAGCTTCTTTTCCCTCAACGCCTCCGCCTTTTTGAGAAAATCCTGGAGCCCCTCCTGCCCGCCCTTCTTCTGGATTTCTTCCGCGAGCGAAGCCTGCTCGAGGTTCGCCGCCTCGAAGTTGATCGCCCTTTCCTTGTCCTGCAGCGCGACCATCCGCGCCAGGTTCGGATAGGGGTCGAGCGCCAGCTTCTTTTTCACGGCCAGCGCGATCAGCGCCTGGATATTCAGATCGGAATTCTTGTCGCGGCTGTGGTCGATCGCGCCGCCGGAGACTTTCTCGTAGTCCAGGAGATCCGAGGGATACAGCTTTCCTTTGACCTTTTCGAGGGCGGAATGGATGCGCTTCAGGTACTGGAGGATATCCTCTCTCTGCGCGGCGAGCCGGCCGTAATTGGCCACGCTCTTGAGGTAGAGCGACGCGTCTTCGATGCCGATGATCTTCATCGGGTGGTCGGAGGTGAGGTTGAGATATTCTTCGCCGGAGATCTTTCCCTCGAGAAGATATTTCTTGGCGATTTTTTTCCACACGGAAGCGGGCGCGATCTTCTTGAGGGGGGTCAGCGTCGAGTCCTGGAAGCCGCCCTCGGAAAGGACGACGGAAACCCCGTAGCGGACCATGATCCGGTCGAGCGCGCCGGAGAGGTTTTCCTGTCCGCTCAGGTTCGCGTGCGCGTCCTGGATGTGGATGATGAAAATGCCGTTGGAGCCCTTGTGGACTTCTTTCAGGTTGACGAACTCGAGCGGCGCCTCGAAAAATCCGGGATCCCTGAGGATCGCCTGGAGCGGCACGAGGCCGGAGACCGGCTTGATCGGGTCGATGGACGCGGCCATCGCGATCTCGCTCGCCGAAAAAGCGATCGCCAGCGCAATAGCCGTCAGCCGTTTTCCGAAGGAAGGAATCGAGGTCATTTATCGTACTTGCAATGGTTAATAATGACTTATTAAGAGTTATTAGAAGTATACATTCTTAAGTATAAATTACAAGGGGTGAAAGAGGCTTTTTTAGAGGGAAAAACGCGAAAAAAGGGCTAAAAAGCCCGTTTTACAGGCGGTCGGCCAGAGCGGCCCATTCCTGGAGGGACAGGGTTTCCGGGCGCCGGCGGGGATCCAGCCCGCACCCTTGGAAGGCCGCCAGGAGGCGTTCCCGGGTGAGGGCGCCGGGGACCCCTTCGGAACGAAGCGCGTTCAGCAGGGTTTTCCGGCGCTTCTGAAAGGAACGGCGGATGAGCGAAAAAAAGAGCGGTTCGTTGCGGACCTCCACCGCCGGTCGCCCGGAAAAGAGAAGCTCGACCAGCGCGGAATCCACCTTCGGAGGAGGGTAAAAGCTGGAACGGCCGATCGCGCGGCGGACGGAAACGGCCGCGTGATACTGCACGAACGCGGAAAGCGATCCCCACTCCTTTCCGCCCGGACGCGCGGCGAGCCGGACGCCTACTTCCTTCTGTACCGTCAGGTAGGCCGCCCGAAGGAGACGCCGCTGGCCGATGAGCCATTCGAGAATGGGGCTGGTGATGTTGTAGGGGATGTTGCCCACGACCGTGACGGGAGCCTCGAAACCGAAATCGCGCGACAGGTCGGCCTTGAGGATGTCCTTTTCGAGGACGCGCAGGCCGGGAAACGCCGCGCGCAGGTGACGCGT
Source organism: Candidatus Eiseniibacteriota bacterium (assembly GCA_035496715.1). Lineage (GTDB taxonomy): Bacteria > Omnitrophota > Gorgyraeia > 2-02-FULL-51-18 > 2-02-FULL-51-18 > DATJEK01. The sequence continues at coordinate 16,203 of DATJEK010000156.1, forward strand.
CATGACGAAGTCCTTTTCCACGACCGCCACGCGGGCGCCCCGGGACAAAAGCGAGCGCGTCAGGAAACCGAGCCCCGGACCGATCTCGACGACGTCGTCTCCGGGCCCGATGCCCGCGGTCTCGGCGATCGCCTCCAGATCGGCGGCGCGCACCATGAAATTCTGCCCCCGGCGTTTCGTGGGCGCGACGCCGAGCGCCTGGAGCGCCGCCTTAGCCTCGGCGGTGAGCCCGCTCATGCTTCCTTCGGTTCAGCGAAAGCGTCACGGCCAGACGCATCGCTTCGGCCATGGAGCCTCCGTCGGCCGCGTTCCGGCCCGCGATGTCGTAGGCCGTGCCGTGGTCGGGAGAGGTGCGGACGAACGGGAGCCCCAGCGTGACGTTCACGCCGGAACCGCGGGAGACCATCTTGAGCGGGATCAGCCCCTGATCGTGGTACATGCACACGACGGCGTCCCACCGTCCCCGCCAGGCGTCGTGAAAAAGCGCGTCGGGGGAAAGCGGCCCGTCGACCGTGCCGGCCGCTTTCTTGCGGGCACGGCGGACGGCCGGCGCGATGCGCTCGATCTCCTCGCGGCCGAACCGCCCCTCTTCCCCGGCGTGCGGGTTGAGGCCGCAGACCACCAGCCGGGGGCGCGCCACGCCGAACGAACGCCTGAGCTCCCGGTCCGCGAGAAGGATCGTCTCCTCCACCGCGCGGGCGGTCACGCTCCGGGGCACGTCTTTCAGGGCGAGATGGCGCGTGACGAGGACGACGCGCAGGCCGCCTCCCACCAGCATCATTTCGAAGCGCTTCGTGCCGGAAAGGCTCGCCAGGAATTCGGTGTGGCCGGGAATGCGGAACCCCGCCCTGAGAAGCGCCGCCTTGTTGATGGGCGGCGTGACGATCGCGTCGCCTTCGCCGCACAGGCAGAGGGCGACCGCGGTTTCGATGGAACGAACGGCCGCGCGAGTCAGCCGGTCGTCCGCCCGTCCCGGACGGAAACCGGACGGCAGCTCGTCCAGGGAATGGCAGAGGTAGACGCCCCGGACGGATTTCTTTCCGGGGTCGGAAACGTCGAGGAATTTGAGGCGCAGGCCCAGCCGCCTCGCGAGGGACGAAAAAAAAGAAGCCCTCCCGAGAAGGAGGACTTCGGCGCCCCGCGCGCCTCCGGCGGCGAGCGCCTTCAGCGTGACTTCCGGCCCGATTCCGGCGGGATCTCCCAGAGTCACCAGGAGACGGGGCGGTTCAGCGGATCGAGATATAGGCATTCTTCTTCAGGGTCTGGATCCATTCCTCCAGGCGCTTGCCGAGCTTGTCCCTGAAGATCTTGTCCTGGATCTTGTCCCGCACTTCGGCCAGCGGACGCACCGAGGACTTCTGCTTTTCGACGACTTTGAAAAGATGATAGCCGAGCGAGCTCTTGATCGGCGCCGTGACCCCGCCCTCGTCGAGCGCGAACACCTTCTCGTCGATCTCGCCCACGAAGTGGCCGCGCTCCATCCACCCCATTTCGCCCCCCTCCTTGGCCTCGGCGCCCTCGGAACGCGTCTTGGCGAGCTCTTCGAACGAGGCTCCCTTTTGGAGCTGGGCGTAGATTTCGTCGGCCGCGGCTTTCGCGTCCTCGTCGGTGCGGCTGGCGATCCGGATCAAGATCTGCAGGAGCCTCACGCGGTCGCCCTGCTCGAATTCTTCCGGATGGTCCTTGTAGTACTGGCTGACTTCGCCCGGCGAGACCGCGACCTTGGATTTCACTTCGTAGTTCACGAGCTTCTGCGTCATGAGCTGGTCGCGAAAGCGGTTCCAGAGCTTCTTTTCGGTGAGGCCCTGCTCCTCGATCGCCCCCAGGAAAAGGTCGCGGGTCGGGAACTTGTTCCGCACCTCGGTCATCATCTCGTCGACCTCGGAGTCTTTGACGATCACCTGGAGGCGCTTGGCCTCGCTGAGGATCAGCTTGTCCTCGATGACCTTGTTGAGGAACTCCTGACGGGCCTTGTTCACCTTTTCGTCGAATTCCTGGCCCGTGTAGACGGTGCGGTACTGCGCGATCACCGGGGCCATCACGTACTGCAGGTCCTGCTCGGTGACGATCTCGTCGTTGACGACCGCGAGGATGCGCTCGATGATCTCGGCGCGCGCGGGCGCAGACGCCGTCAGCGCCGCCGCGCAGAAAAGAGCCGCCCAAAAACGCTTCTTCATTTTTTCTTCTCCGCCCAGGCCGTGACGCGCGCGAGGGCCTTGTCGTCCACTTTGATCTCGGCGTTCCCCCGCAGGCGCTTCACCAGCGCCTTGAACGCCTCGGACCGCTTCTCGTTCAACAGCTTCTCTTCGATCGAGCGCTTCACCGCCTTGAAGGGCCGCAGCGTCGGCTCCATCTGGTCGGTGAGCTTGATGATGTGGTAGCCGAACCGGGATTTCACGATGCCGCTGATCTCGCCTTTTTTCATCGCGAACGCGGCCCGCTCGAATTCCGGAACGAGCTGCCCTTTCTGGAAAAAGCCGAGATCGCCGCCGCGGAACGCCGTCGAGTCGACGGATTTCTTGCGCGCGGTCTCCTCGAAATCGGCACCCGTCTCGAGGTCCAGCTTCACGGCCTTGGCCTCGTCCTCGGTCTTCACGAGGATGTGGGAGGCGCGGTACAGCGCCGGCGCCATGAATTCGTCCTTGTGCGCTTCATAATACCGCGAGGCCTCTTCGGGTCCCAGCGAAATCTTGTTGTCGACCTCCGTCTCGACGAGCTTCGCGGCGATGATCTTCTTCTTCGCCTGCTCGAGGAGCTCTTTGACCTCGGGATCGCGGTCGACGCCGCGGCGCTGGGCCTCCTTCAGGAGAAAATGCTCGGCGGCCAGATCCTCGATGAACTCCTTCTTGTTCTGCAGCACGACTCCCCTCAGCTGTCGGGGAAGGCTCTCGATCTTTTCTTTGAATTCTTCCTCCGTGATCGACATGCCTGAAAACCGAGCCAAAATGTTCTTTTTCTCGCCGCAGCCCGTGAGCGCGGTCGCGAGCAGCAGAAAAAGAAGTGGCGTAAGGGCTTTGCGGATAAAGGGATTCGGCATTTTTAGGGAGAAACTCCTTGCGCCTGAATATACCATAACGGACCTCGCACCGCAATCCGCAAGGGGCCGGGTCAGGCGGGTGCGGGCAGGGCGCTCTTCTCCGAGCGCAGGTGTCGGACGGTCTCCTGGAGGATTCGGCAATAAAGGTCGAACCCGACGCCGGAAATGTAACCGCTTTGCTCGGTGCCCAGGATGTTCCCGGCGCCGCGGATTTCCAGGTCCTCCATCGCCACGTTGAAGCCGGCCCCCAGATGCGTGAAGCGTTCGATCGCGGCCAGGCGCTTCCGCGATTCCTCGGTGAGCAGCGTCCCCTTGGGGACCAGGAGATAGGCGTGCGCGGTGCGGTCAAAACGACCGACGCGGCCGCGCAGCTGGTAGAGTTCGGAGAGCCCGAAGTGGTCGGCGCGGTTGACGATGAGCGTGTTGGCGTTGGGGATGTCGATGCCCGACTCGACGATCGTGGTCGACACGAGCACGTCCACTTCGCCGTGGGTGAACTTTTTCATCACCGACTCGAGCGCGCGCGAAGGCATCTGTCCGTGGCCGACCGCCACCCGGGCCTCGGGGACGAGCGTCTGCACTTTTTTCGCCACGTGCTCGATCCCCTCCACGCGGTTGTGGATGAAAAAAACCTGCCCCTTGCGCGCGAGCTCCGCCCGGATCGCCTGCGCGATCACGGCGTCTTCGGCGGCGGTGACGACGGTCTCGATCGGCTTGCGGTTGCGCGGCGGCGTGTTGATCGTCGACATGTCCTTGGCCCCGACCAGCGACATGTAGAGCGTCCGCGGGATGGGCGTCGCCGTCAGCGTCAGGACGTCGACGAGAAGGCGCAGGCGCTTGAGGTGCTCCTTGTGCCGGACGCCGAAGCGCTGCTCCTCGTCGATCACGACGAGGCCCAGGTCCTTGAAGGAGACGTCTTTCGAAAGGAGCCGGTGAGTGCCGATCACGATGTCGCAGGCGCCTTCCCCCACCTGTTTCACGATCTCCTTCTGCTCGGCAGGCGTCTGGAAGCGCGAAAGCATGCGGATCGTGACCGGAAAGCTCTTCATCCGGTCGGTGAACGTCTCGAAGTGCTGTTCGGCCAGGAGCGTCGTCGGCACCAGGATCGCCACCTGCTTTCCATCCATGACGACCTTGAACGCCGCGCGCAGCGCCACCTCCGTCTTGCCGTATCCCACGTCGCCGCAGAGGAGACGGTCCATCGGCGTCCCCGATTCGAGGTCCGCCTTCACGGCCCGGACGGCCTTCTCCTGGTCCTCGGTCTCTTCGTACGGGAACTCGTCCTCGAGCTTCTTCTGCCATTCCGTGTCGGCCTTGAAACGGTATCCGCTGAGCGCCTGGCGTTTCGCCTGGAGGTCGAGGAGCTCGCTCGCGAAGGAGAGCACGCCCTTCTTGGTCTTCTCCTTGAGCTTTTCCCAGCTCTTGGAGCCGAGCCTCGAAAGCTCCGGCCGCGTCTTGCCGAACGACACGTAGCGCTGCAAGAGATGCAGGTCCCGCGTGGGGACGTAGAGCAGGTTCTTGTCCGCGAACTCGAGGGCGAAATGGTCCTCCGGGGCCCCTTCCTTGTTCTTCAGGGCCCGCACGCCGCGGTAGCGCGCGATGCCGTGCAGGATGTGGACGACGAGGTCGCCCGTCTCGATGTCGACGAAAGGATCGACCGGCGACTCGTATTCGTGGAGGAGGAGCGGCCCGCCGTGGGCGGCCGGCCGGCGGACCCGCCGCGCGTCGGGCTTCGTCCCCACGGGCATGACGATGACCATGCGGTGGGGCTCGAGCCGCTTGCCGGTGGCGGGATCGAACGTGTGGATCGACTCGACGGTGCGGTCGGAGAATTCGACGCGCACCGGCAGGGCGAAATGCTGGGGAAAGACGTCGACGATGCTGCCGCGGATCCCGAACTCGCCGCGCGCCGACACCTGGTCCTGCCGGCGGTAGCCGAACTCGTAGAGGCGCCGCTCGAGCGTGTCGAAGCGGACTTCCTTGCCGGCGTAGAATTCGAGGGTTTCGAACATGGGCCCTCCCCTACATCTTGAGCGGCGCGGACACTCCGAGAAGGCCGAGCCCGGAACGGAGCACGGTCTGGACCGAGGTGAGGAGCATGAGCCGGGCGGCCGTCAACGGCGCGTCCTCGGTGACGACGCGGTTCTCCGCGTAGAACCGGTGGAACGCGCCCGCCAGCTCCATCAGATACGCGACCACGCGGTAGGGCTCGAGCGTGCGTTCGGCGGCCTGGACGTTGTCCCCGTACTGGCCGAGAAGGCGCAGGACGCGCGTCTCGAGCGGGCCCGACAGCCGGTCGAGCACGGCCGGATCCCAGGGGAGCTCCCTGTTCTTTTCGAGGAACACGTTCTTCACGCTCTCGATGCGCGCGTGCGCGTACTGGATGTAAAAAATGGGGTTGTCGGGCGTCTGGGTCTTGGCAAGCGCCAGATCGAAGTCCAGGTGCGCGTCGAATTTTCTCATCAGGAAAAAGAAACGGCCGGCGTCTTTCCCCACCTCGTCGAGGATCTCGCGGAGCGTCACGAACTCCCCCGCACGCGTCGACATCCGCACCTGCTTCTCGCCTTCGTACAGCGTGACCAGCTGGGCGATCAGGACGTTCACGGCGTCCGGGTCGTGCCCGAGCGCCTGCTGGGAGGCCTTGAGACGGGCGATGTAGCCGTGGTGGTCGGGGCCCAGGATGTCGATCATCATCTCGAATCCGCGGAGGAACTTCTCGTGATGATAGGCGATGTCGGGGGTCAGGTAGGTGTAGTTCTTGTCGCTCTTGACGAGCACGCGGTCCTTGTCGTCCCCGAAATCGGTCGACTTGAGCCAGACCGCGCCTTCGCTTTCGTAGACCTTGCCCAGGCGCTTGAGCTCCTCGAGCGTCTTCTCGACCTTGCCGGATTTCCCGAGCGCCTCCTGGCTGTAAAAATTGTCGAAATGGACGCCGAAATCGGCGAGGTCCTTCTTGATCCCCGCCATGATGCTGTCGCGGGCGAAAAGTCGGCACTCGTCGAGGCCGGCGTTCGGGTTTTTGGCGTAGAGCTCCCCGGCGATCTCGATCAGGTAATCGCCCTGGTAATAATTTTCCGGGATGGGCGGATTTTCGGGGAGCTTGGGGTCGTGCTCGCGGCGGATGGCGTTCAACCGGTACTGCGTCGAAAGGCCCAGCGTGGTGATCTGCACGCCCTCGTCGTTGTTGTAATACTCCCGCGTGACCTGGTGGCCGCAGAACTGAAGCACGCGAGCCAGCGAGTCGCCGAGCGCCGCCTGGCGGCCGTGCGCGACGGTGAGAGGGCCCGTGGGGTTGGCGCTGACGAACTCGAGAAGGATCTTTTTGGGCTTCACGTCCTTCGGCCGGCCGTAGTCGGCCCCAGCGGAGCGGATGGCGTCCAGCACCGAGGCGGTTTCCTGCGCGGTGAAATAGAAATTGATGAAGCCCGGCCCCTCGACGGCGATCTTCTCGACGCGGCCCGCCGCCGCGGACGCCGCGAGAAGCCCGCGGAGCTTCCCGGCCACCTCTTCGGCCATCGGGCGGGGCGCCTTCTTGTTTTCTTTGGCGACACGGAAGACGAAGTTCGTCGACAGGTCGCCGAACTTCTCCTCGCGGGGCACCTCGAAGGTTCCGCGTGCGGCCGAGGCCGAGGCCGCGGGCTGGCCGGAGAGGCGCATCGCCTCCGCGAGGAGCTCCGAGAGATCTTCCTGGATGGGCCGGCGGGCCCCGGAACCCTTCGTCATGCGGCCTTTCCGGTGTAGTTCCGCTTGGGCGCGTCTCCCCACAGATTCTCGAGGTCGTAGAACTTGCGCGTGTCGCCGTAGAACACATGGGCGACGACGTCGCCGTAATCGAGCAGCACCCACACGCCGTCGTGCAGGCCCTCCTTGTGGCGGGTCCTCTCCCCGTTCTCCTCCATCGCCTCGTCGATGCCGTCGGCGATCGCCTTCACGCGCACGGTCGAGGGCGCGTTCATGATGACGAACCAGCTGCAGATCGACGAGCGCTGCTTCATTTCCATGATGACGATGTCCTCGGCCTTCTTGCCGTGAGCCGCGTCGCAGATCAGATGGACCTTTTCCTGGGATTCGATGACCGACCTCCGTTTAGTTGCGTTTCCGTTTCGACGCCCCGGCGCGGCGGATCTCGGTGGACGAGACGTCGACCGCGTCGAAGTCGAGCCGCAGCGCGTCCGCCGGCAGGCGCCCGATGCGGTATCCGGGCCTGGACAGGACGACGAAACGGCAGAGCTTCAGGATCTCGGGAAACGATTTCCACCGCCCGAGCGTGCGCGCGCTGTCGGCGCCGCACAGAAAATAGAGCGCCGCGGCCTTCCCGTAGCGCCTCTTGAACGCTTTCAGCGTGTCGACGGTATACGACACTCCCCCGCGCCCGATCTCGCAGGGCGACGCCTCGAGCCCGGGGTGCCCGGCGATCGCCCGCCGCACGAGCTAGTACCGCCGCCGCGGCGCCAGCGCGGGGCGCCCTTTCAGGGGCGCCTGCGAGGCGGGGACGAACACCACGCGGTCGAGATTCAGTTCCGAGAGCGCGGTCTCCGCCAGCCGGAGGTGGCCTTCGTGGACCGGGTCGAAGCTCCCCCCGAAGACGCCGATCCTCAAAACGCTATTTCCTCACCTGCCCGTTGCCGGTGACCACGTACTTGTACGTCGTGAGCTCTTCGAGCCCCATGGGGCCGCGCGCGTGCAGCTTGTCGGTGGAGATGCCCATCTCGGCGCCCATGCCGAACTCGCCGCCGTCGTTGAAACGCGTCGAACAGTTGACGAACACGCAGGCGGAATCCACCTCGGAGGCGAAGCGCTCCGCCGCCCGGCGGTCCTCGGTGACGATCGCGTCCGAATGCTTCGAGCCGTAGGTCCGGATGTGACGTACCGCCTCGTCGAGATCCTTCACGACGCGGACCGCGAGGATGAGGTCGAGGTACTCGGCGTGCCAGTCCTCTTCCGAGGCCGGGAGCGCCTCCGGCACGAGCTCGCGGGTCCGGGCGTCTCCGCGCAGCTCGACGCCGCTCTCGCGCAGCTTCGCGGCGGCCGCCGGCAAAAACTTCTTCGCCGCCGCCTCGTGCACGAGCAGCGTCTCCATCGCGTTGCAGACGGAGGGATTCTGGACCTTCGCGTTCAGCGCGATCGAGACGGCTTTCGCGAGATCCGCTTTTTTGTCGACGAACACGTGGCAGACGCCCTTGTAGTGCTTGATGACCGGGATCTTCGAATTTTCGGCGACGTCGCGGATGAGGCTCTCCCCGCCGCGCGGGATCACCAGGTCGATCTTGTCGCTCATCGCCAACAGGCTTTTGACGGCCGCCCGGTCGGTCGTGTCCACGAACTCGAACGCCCCCGCGGGCACGCCCGCCCGCACGGCGGCGGCGTTCAGCGCCGAAAAAAGGGCCCGGTTGGAGGCGATCGCCTCTTTGCCGCCCTTCAGGATGACGCTGTTGCCGGACTTGAGGCAGAGCGCCATGCAGTCGGCCGTCACGTTGGGGCGCGACTCGTAAATGATGAGGATGACGCCGATCGGGACGCTGACTTTCCGGATGACGAGCCCGTTCGGGCGCCGGCGCCGCGAAAGCTCCCGGCCCACCGGGTCCGGAAGCCCCGCGATCGACACGAGCGATTCCGAGATCTTCCGCAGCTTCGCCTCGTCGAGCCGAAGCCGCGCGACCATGCTTTCCGCCAGGCCCGACCGCCTGGCCGCCGCGACGTCTTTCGCGTTGGCCCCGAGGATTTCTTTCGAATGTTTCGCGACCGCCGCCGCCATGGCCTTCAGCGCGGCGTTCTTCGCCGCCGCGGAGAGGGTCGAAAGCGGGGAGCTGGCCGCGCTGGCGCGCGAGGCGAGCTTCCGGAGGGCGGCGTCGTTCATTTTTGGACGTGGCTCACGTAGTGGCGGATCCAGTTCTTGCGGTCCCGGCGCTTCTTGAGGTCCGGCATGAAAAAAGTCCCGACGTCCTCCCCGGCGAACAACCTCATGAGCACGTCGCGGTCGCGGCCGTGGACCAGGAACACCGGGATCCCGGAGCTCGTGCTCATGCGAACCGCGCGCAGCTTCGAGTCCATGCCGCCGACGGTGAACGAGTTTTTGCGGTCCTTCACGTGAGCGAACACCGCCTCGTCCATCTTCCGGACGACCGGGATGCGGTCTTCCTCCTGGCCGTGGTTTCCTCCGCGGTAGAGGCCGTTCGTGTTCGACAGGATCACCTGCACGTCGGCCTCGACGAGGATGGACAGAAGGCTCGAGAGACGGTCGTTGTCGCCGAAGCGGATCTCGTCGGTGGCGACGGTGTCGTTTTCGTTGATGACCGGCACGAGCCCCCACTTCTGGATCTCGGTCAGCGTCCGCTTGGCGTTCATGAACCGCTTGCGCGACGCCAGGTCGTCCCAGGTCAGGAGCACCTGCGCGGTGGAAAATCCTTTTTTGGAGAAGGCCTCTTCATAGCACTGCATCAAATAGCGCTGTCCGACCGCGGCCGCCGCCTGGAGGCCCTCCATCGACTTGGGGCGCTCCTTGAAGCGCAGGATCGTCATCCCGGCGCCGATCGCGCCGGAGCTCACGATCGAGACGCGGACGCCTTTGCGGAGAAACGCGGAAACCTGCTTCGCGAGCGAGGCGATGACGGCGTGGTCGAAGCGGCCGTTCCGGGTGAGCACGGAGGTGCCCACCTTGATGACCATGCTGCGGATGCCGCGGATGTAGGGACTTCTCAAAACGAACTCCGGACCTTTTTCAAAAGCGCGTCGATCCCCTCGCCGGTGGCGGCGGAGATCGGGAACACCTCCACCTTGACCGCCTTGCGGAAGCGTTTCAGGTTTTCCTTCGCCTCGGGGACGTCGATCTTGTTGGCGACGACGATCTCGGGCTTGTCCGCGAGCTTGTCCGAATACGAGCCGAGCTCGTTGCGGAGGCTGCGGTAGTCGGAGACCGGATCCCGGCCGTCGAACGCCGCGAAGTCGATCAGATGCAGGAGAAGCCGCGTGCGCTCGATGTGCTTCAGGAACTCGACGCCGAGCCCGCGCCCCTCGTGGGCGCCCTCGATCAGCCCCGGGATGTCCGCGAACACGCGGACCTCGTCGTCATCGAATTTTACCACACCGAGGACCGGATTTTTAGTCGTAAAGGGGTAGGCGGCGACCTTGGAACGGGCGTTCGACACCCGCGAGATGAACGTCGATTTGCCGGCATTGGGGAATCCCACCAGACCCACGTCGGCGATCAGCTTGAGGCGGAGGAAGATGTCTTTCGCCTCGCCGGGATCGCCCGGAGTCGCGTCGTTGCGCTTGTCGTTCCCCTTGCCGCCCGCCCCGCCGCGGCAGACCGTCACGCGCGCGCCGACGGCGTCCAAGTCGCTGAGGAGCTCGCCGGTGGCGCGGTCGAGGATCTCGGTGCCCGGAGGGACGCCGAGCACCAGGTCCGCCCCGCGGTAACCGCGCATGTTGCTGGAAGATCCGTTGCCGCCGTTCTCGGCGTGGAATTCGCGGGTCATCTGGAAATCGAGGAGGGTCTGGATGTTGGGCTGGGCTTCGATGATGACGGAACCGCCGTCACCGCCGTCGCCTCCCGTGGCGCGGGGGCGCCGGGGGTTGGAACGATCGAGACTGGAACAGCCTTTACCGCCGCGTCCCGCGGCGCAGAAGATGACGGCCTCGTCGACGAACAAAAAACTCAGGCCTGCTTTTCCGTGGGGATGATGTGGACGCGGTTCGAGGGTTTGAAACTCACGACGCCGTCTTTCAGCGCGTAGAGGGTGTAGTCGCGGCCCTTCCCGACGAAGTGACCCGGGAGGTAACGCGTTCCCTTCTGCCGGACGAGGATGCTGCCTGCCGTGACCAGCTGGCCGCCGAAGCGCTTGATGCCCAGGCGCTGCGAATTGGAGTCGCGGCCGTTTTTCGAACTACCCAGACCTTTTTTATGTGCCATGGCTTATCCTGTTCAGGCGCCCGCGTGGAGCGACTTGATCTTGACCTTGAGATACTTCTGCCGGTGCCCGATCTTCGTGGCGGCCTTCTCGCGGCGGATGTACTTGAACGAAATCGTCTTGTCGCCCTTCGTCTCGCCCAGGAGCTCGGCGTCGGCGTAAGCCCCTTTGAGGAAAGGCTTTCCGACTTCGACGTTCTCGTCCTTGGCAAGCAGGAGGACCCGGTCCAGTTTGATGGACTTGGCCTTGTCGGCGTGCTCCAAAAGCTCGATTTCGAGCTCGTCGCCCGCCTTGACCTTGTACTGTTTTCCGCCCGTCTGAATGATTGCGAACATAAGAGTTAGGAAGTTACCACAGGCGTTTCCGCTTGTCAAGAACCCTCTTGATGCGGACCTCTTCCACGTGAAGGTGCGGGTCGCCCTGCAGGGTCACGTGATTCTGTCCCACGATCTCGATGCCGCGGATCATCTTGCCGTTCTCGCGCCCGAGCACTTCCACGACGTCGGGTGAGGCGGTGACTTCGACGTTCTCCCGCTTGAGCGGCTTGAGATAAGCGGTCAGTTTCTGCAGCGCGTCGGCGGCGACGGTCTCCTTCGACCGGACGATGCCCTTGCCCTGGCAGTACGGGCACTGCTGCGTGGAGGCGCTCTCGAGCGACTTCCTCATGCGCTGGCGGGTCATCTCGACCAGGCCCAGCTGCGAGAGGTTCAGCACGCTCGTCTTCGCGCGGTCGCG
>DATJEK010000157.1:0-24309 GCA_035496715.1 Candidatus Eiseniibacteriota bacterium
CGGAGAGCCTTTGTCGCCGACCAGGCGCAGGAGGAGGCGCAGGCGGCCTTCGTTGTCGGTGAGACCGAGAAGGGGGAGATCCTTTTCGCCCGCGTTCTGATAGGTCCCCATCTGCAGGCGGTGCTGTCCGTCCGAGGCGTAGATCCAGAGCTGGTCGGCCTTGAGGATGCGGTCGTCCTTGGCGTCGGCGGAACGCATGGGGAAGAGCCAGTGGGACGAGAGACCGCCGAGCCAGCCGGCGGCGAGGATCAGGGCGAGGTGGAGGGCTTTTTTGCGCATCGGGTTCTCCTTGTTGGGTGGGAGCATTCTACCACTCCGGCGGAGCCACCGTCCCTCAACCTCCTTCATCTCATAATCTTAAATTTCTTGCCGAAGTGCATTGAATACCCGAAGTCCATCATGTAAGCTTTTTTTACAACACTTTGTTAAGGGTGTTCCGCTCCGTGCGGGACGCAAAGCCCAGGGGTCCTCCGGGATTGACCGGGTTGCCAAAGTTTCTGGCGGCTCGGTTCATTTTTTGATGAGCCTGGAGGTGACTGATGAAAAGACCCCTTAGGGCGTTCTGCGTGATCGTTTTGCTCCAATCGTTCCTTTCGCCCGCGTTCGCCGGCCCGAACGCGCTTTCCGAGACCCCGAGGCCACCCTCGGGGCTGTCCGCCGAGGAGCTGCAGGCCAATCAGACGGCCAATGAGAACCTCGTCGCGAACCAGAACGCGATTTCGGCCCTGAGCGCCGGCCAAAAACCCCCGTTGCCGGAGGTCCTCATCCGGGTCCCTGGGTCCGGTTTTTCTTTCAATACGCAGACGAACGAGTTCGAGGTCCTCGTCGGCCAGGTCCTCTTAAAAATTCCGAAGACCCATTACATCAAATGGTTTTTGGCCGGCCAGGCGATGCTGCGCTATGCGGGTCGGATGTCCGATACGGCGGAAGCCAGAAGGATTTCCGGCGTGCTCAATGATGCGATGGGTGCGGAGGCGTACGTCACGCTAGCCGACGGCAAGACGCCCGCTTACGGAAAGTACGGAAAGATGATTGTCGCGTCGGATCTGGGCAGCGGGTACACCGTTTTGGACACCCAGACGAAGATCGTTTACGTGGGCACCATGAAAGTCAATTCGCCCTCGTTCTCGGAAAGCGATTTCGAGGACGCCGGAAAATATCTTTATTATTCGACGGAAATGCTGAGCTCAGTTTTTTACGCGCAGGCGCACGCCAGAGAAAGAAGGGACATCGTCAACCTGTACACGATCGCGGTCGCCTTGAAGCAGGCTTTGGGGACAGAATCCCTTCAGGACATCCGTGATTTTCACGGCGTTGTCCTGGGAAAGACCGCTTTGGACAAGGACGGAAAGCCGATCTTGTCGTATTTTTACGGGCCCTACCATTTCGGATTGAGCCAGCTGAATGTCGTGGACCCCAATTATCTTTCGGTCAAAAACTACTCTTACGATGTCTCCAAGGACGCGCTGACTTACATTTCCACTTTCACGGCCGGGAATTGCACGACCACGTATACCTACGACGTGACGACTCACGTGCGGGTCCGCGAACAGTCCTTCGATCCCCATAATCACCTCATGCTGTCCGACCGCTACTACGATCGGGTCAGCGGTAACACCTCGCGGATCGATCTGTACTTCGCGGATATCGGGCTCCTGCAGCAATCCAAGCTCTATGACCCCGACACGCAGATTCTGAGGTCCGCGACTTATTATCGCTTCTACAACGGGGCCCACACCAAAGCCAACGTCTTTCTTTTCGACGTCCTCGGCCGGCTGGAATACCGGGGCCAATACGATTATGACGGGAATCTGCTGTTCGAATATTTTTATCGCGACGGGTCGACGGTTCCTTATAAAAGGCTCCATTACGTCAACGGCGTGCCCTACGAGTTCTGACCGTGACGGCCGCAGGCCTTGGTCTGAATTGTGAGGCGGCGGGCGGGAGTCAGTTCGAGTCGGAGCCACCGTCACCTGGCAAACTCGGGACGGGAGGCTGCTCATCGGTTTCCAGGACAACGGGATCGGTTTCGACATGAAGTACACCGACCGCATCTTCAAGCCGTTCCAGCGCCTGCACGGAAAGGGCGAGTACGAGGGGACGGGGATGGGCCTGGCCATCTGCGACAAGATCGTCCGCCTCCACGGCGGACGGATCGTCGCGACGAGCGTCCCGGGCGCCGGCTCCCTGTTCGTCATCGACCTGCCCGCCGACATCGTCATCGACGAACGCGTGACGCGGCAGGCCGTTTCTTAAGCCATACCCGTTTTTGCGCGACGCCGTCTTGCGGCTGGCCTCTTTTTGTGGCCTAATGTCCCATACCCGATCCCTTACCGAACACAAAGGAGAATCCCATGAAACGCTTAGCTTCATTTTTCGTCCTGACCGCCATGCTGTGCTCCGCGTCCGCTTTCGCGGAAGAGACCAGGACGTATCCGGGGCCGCAGGAAGGCGCGCCGAACGTGTACAAGCAGGTCCTCGACAACGACCGCGTGCGTGTGTCGGAGATCAAATTCAACCCCGGTGAAAAGGCCGCGATGCACACGCACCCTTTTCCGCACGTCGTGTACGTGATCGAAGGCGGCGAGCTGACGATCACGCATCCGGACGGGACTTCCGCCGTGATGCAGGCCAAGCCCGGCGACGCGCTCTGGATGGGGGCGGAGACGCACGAAGCCGTCAACACCGGGACGACCGTCATCCGCGGGACCGTGACCGAGATCAAGTAAGCGTTTCGTTCCCGGGTGTCGATCCGCCGTAAACTCGCGCTCGGCGCGATCCTCGCGCTGGCGGCGCTGGTTTATTTTTTCTTCACGCACCGGCCGACCGGGCCCGTCCGCCGGCCCGCGGGCACGCCCTTCGACGCCAAGATCGCGTCCTCCGGGATCCGGGATCTCGGCGTGTCGACTCCGCCTGAGCCCGTTCCCGGGGCCATGGAAGCGCTCTTCGCGCGGTGCCGGGCCTTCCGTTACCGGGAAGACGAGGGGGGCGATCATTGGCAGACGCCGGCGCAGACCGAGTCCCTCGGGTCGGGGGACTGCGAGGACAAGGCGGTCTGGATGTTCGCGCGCCTGGCGCGGGCGGGTTACCGCGGCCTCCGGCTCGTCATCGGCCGCTACCGCGCGGTGCGGAACCGCTATCACGTCTGGGTGACGTACACCGACCCGCGGGGGACGGAGTACGTGATCGACGCCGCCGCCCAGAAGAAGATCTGGAAGGAATCCGATTTCCCGGCCGGCACCTATCGCCCGGTCTACGTGTACGACGGATCGGGGCCCGTCCGGCGGGCCCTTCGGACTTAGACGGTCGCCGCCCGCGGAAACGCTGGCGGCGGTTTTCTTTTTGTGGCCTAATGTCCTGCGTGAACCCCCCGAAGCCAGGCTCCAACGATCCCCTGCACGGCGTGACGCTCCAGGCGATGGTGGAGCGGCTCGTCGATCACTACGGGTGGGAGGAGCTGGGAAAGAAAGTCCGCATCCGCTGTTTCCAGTCCGATCCGAGCGTCAAGTCCAGCCTCACGTTCCTGCGCAAGACCCCCTGGGCTCGCGAAAAGGTCGAAAAGGCGTATCTGGCGCTCGCGCGCCGCTGACCGTGGAAATCTACGTCGATTCCGACGCGTGCCCGGTGAAGGCCGAAGCCGCCAAGGTGGCGAAGCGGTACGCGCTCGCCGTCACCTTCGTCTCCAATTCATGGATGCGCCTGCCCGAGGAGTGGGGCGCGACGCTCGTCGTGGTGGAGGGCTCGTTCGACGCGGCGGACGACTGGATCGTCGAGCGCGTCCGGAAGGACGACGTCGTCGTGACCGGGGACATCCCGCTCGCGCACCGCTGTCTCAAGGCCGGGGCGCGGGTGATCGGGCACCAGGGGAAGCTTTTCACCGACGAAAACATCGGCAACGCGCTCGCGACGCGCGACCTCCTGCATGTCCTGCGGGGGTCGGGCGACAACCTGGGCGGCCCGGCGCCGTTCCGGAACGAGGACCGGTCGCGCTTCCTCCAGGGGCTCGACCAGGTCATCCAGGACGTCAAACGGGGAAAATGAGGATTCGATGGCGCTGATCAGCCTCGTGGACGTCTCGCTGGCCCTGGGCGGCCCGCTCCTTTTCGACGGGATCAGCCTGCAGGTGGAGTCCGGTGAGCGCGTCGCGCTCCTCGGGCGCAACGGCGTCGGGAAGACCACACTCATGAAGGTCATCGCCGGCCGGATGAAGGTCGACAAGGGGGACATCAACTACCAGAAGGGCATCAAGATCGCGCACCTGCCGCAGGAAGTCCCCGCCGATCTCGAGGGGAGCGTGTTCGACATCGTCCTCTCGGGGCTGCCGGAGCGCGTGAAGCTCCTCGGCGATTTCCACCACCTGCACCACCGCCTGCAGACCGAGCATACGCCCCAGCTCATGACCCAGCTGGACAGACTGCAGGAGGAGATGGACCGCACGAACGGCTGGGAGACCGAGCGCGAGATCGAGGAAGCCATCGCGCGCATGCACCTGGATCCCGAAAGCCGTTTCGAGAGCCTCTCCGGCGGGCAGAAACGGAAAGCGCTCCTGGCCAAGGCGCTCGTCCTGAAACCGGAGATCCTGCTCCTCGACGAACCCACGAACCACCTCGACATCGAGTCCATCGACTGGCTCGAGGGCGTCCTCAAGAGTTACCCCGGCACCGTTTTTTTCGTCACGCACGACCGCATGTTCATGACGCGCCTGGCGACCAAGATCGTGGAGCTCGACCGCGGGAAGCTGTACGTCTGGACGTGCGACTATCCGACCTTTCTCGAGCGCAAGAAGCTCGCGATGCACGTCGAGGCCAAGGAGTGGGAGCAGTTCGACAAGAAGCTCGCGCAGGAGGAGATCTGGATCCGGCAGGGGATCAAGGCGCGCCGCACGCGCAACGAGGGCCGCGTCCGGGCGCTCGAGCGGCTCCGGGAAGAGAAGAAAGCCCAGCGCCAGGTCCTCGGGAAAGTCCGGATGAAGGCGCAGGAGGCGGAACGTTCGGGCGCCGTCGTGACCAAGGCCGACCACGTGAGCCTCTCGTTCGGCGAGAAATGCGTGATCCGGGATTTTTCCGCGCGAGTCATGCGCGGCGACAAGATCGGCGTGATCGGGCCCAACGGCTCGGGGAAGACGACGCTCCTGCGGGTCCTTCTCGGCGAACTCGCGCCGCAGTCGGGGAGCGTGACGCTGGGGACGCGGCTCGAGATCGCGTACTACGACCAGCTGCGTGAGCAGCTGGACGAGGAGAAGTCGGTCGCGGAGAACATCGCCGGCGAGACCGACACCGTGACCGTGAACGGCCGTCCGCGCCACATCATGGGCTACCTGCAGGAATTCCTCTTTTCCCCCGACCGCGCGCGCACGAAGGTGAAAGTCCTCTCGGGCGGGGAACGGAACCGCCTCCTTCTCGCGCGCCTCTTCACGCGGACGTCGAACCTCCTCGTCATGGACGAGCCAACCAACGACCTGGACGTCGAGACGCTGGAGCTGCTCGAAGAGCTCCTCGTGGATTATTCCGGCACGCTCCTCCTCGTCAGCCACGACCGCGAGTTTCTGAACAACGTCGTGACCTCGACGATCGTCCTCGAGGGCAACGGCGTGGTCTACGAGCACCCCGGCGGCTACGACGACTGGGTGTGCCGGCGCAAGGACAAGCCCGCCGAGGTCGAAGCGCCGCCCGAAGAACCGGCCAGGCGGCCGAGCGGGCCGGCCTCGCCGCCGAAAGGGAAGAAGTTCTCCCAGAAGGACCAAAAGGAGCTGAACGGCCTCCCGGCGCTGATCGAGAAGCTGGACGCCGAGCAGGCGCAGATCCTCGAGAAGATGGCCAATCCGAATTTTTTCAAAGACACGGTCAAGGCCGCCGAAGGCAAGGCCCGGCTGTCCGCCATCCAGGCGGAGATCGAGGCGGCCTACGAGCGCTGGGAATTCCTGGAAAAATGGAAGGCCGACAAGCCGTCCGGAACCGTGCCCGACTTCATGTGAGGCCGAGGCAGAAACGCTGGCGGCGTTTTTCGTTTTATGGCTTAATAGTCGCATGAAGCCTCTCTTACCCGCGCTCCTCTTGCTGGCCGCCTGCGCGCCGGCTCACGCGGACACGATCACCATGAAGGACGGCAAGTCGATCGCGGGCTCCATCCTCTTCAACAACGACCAGCTGTATTACGTCTCCACCGCCGAAGGGGTGAAGGCCGTCCCCATCGCCGAAGTCGAGCGGATCGATTTCGATCCCAAGGCCCCCGCGGTCGACAGCGAGGTCTCGGAGTGAAGCGCTGGCTTGTGAAGAGCGAACCGGACGTCTACTCCATCGACGACCTCCAAAGGGACAAAAAAACCTCCTGGGAGGGGGTCCGCAACTACCAGGCGCGCAATTTCATGCGCGACTCCATGAAAAAAGGGGACCTCGTCCTTTTTTACCACTCCAACGCGGAGCCGCCGGGCGTGGCGGGCGTCTGCCGGGTCGCGAGGGAAGGCTATCCCGAGAAGGACCCGGTCTGGGCGATGGTGGACGTGGAGTTCGTTCAAAAGTTCAAGCGTTTCGTCCCTCTCGACGAGCTCAAGGCGGACGCGAAGCTCAAGGGGATGCTCGTCGTCCGGCGCGGCGTGCGGCTCTCGGTCCAGCCGGTCGAAAAGGCGCACTTCGACGAGGTCGTCCGGCTGGGCGCGGGGTGACCGGAGGGCCGGGCGGAATATTCGGAATGGAGGCGGCTCGCGAGAGCCGGGACAACCGGAGGAGGATCGGATGAGAAAAATTCTGGCGATGCTCGTTTTCGGAGCGCTCGTGTCGGCGCCCGCGTGGGCGCGGGACCCGGATCTGGAGGGCCGCGTCAAAAAGATGGACGTCACGCACAGCGTGATCACCGTGAAGAACGAGCTCGAGAACAAGATCGGCAAGCGCGAGTACAAGGTCCTCGTCAAGCAGGGGATGATCAACGACTACAAGATGAACGACAAGATCAGGGTCTGGCTCATGGCCGACAACCGCGAGGCATCCCGCATCGAGCGCGTCGACCGGTGAGGCGGATCGCCGTCGCCGCGCTTTTTCTCCTGGCCTGCGTCCCTTCGTCCGCCGAAACCCGGCTTTCCTTCCAGGAGGGCGAGGTGAACGTGGACTACCCGGGCGGCCCGCCCGCCGCCGAGCCGGCGTCTGAATTTTCCCTCGCCGACGGCGCGCGCCTCGAGACGGGCCCGGGCTCGGCCTGCGAGGTCCTGATCGGCGACGGGACGAGCACGCTGCGCCTGGAGGAAAAGACCCGCGCGTCCGTCACGCGGTCGGACCCGCCGCGCGTGGCGCTGGACCTGGGGAAGATCTACGTCCGTTTCAAGGGCGCCGCGGGCAAGGAGCTTGAGGTCCGCACGCCGACCGCCGTGACGTCCGCGCGCGGCACGGGCTGGGGACAGACGCCGTCTTCCATCGAAGTCTTCGAAAGCGCGGTCACCAACCGCAGTCCCGCCGGCGCCGAGATCCGCATCCCCGAAGGCAGCGGCCTGAAGCTTCTGCCGGACGGCGCGTTCGGCGAAAGCTTCGCGCTCGACCAGGCGCTGAAGGACCGCTGGTCGCGTTTCGTCGAGGAGGCCGCCTCGCACGAGAAGGCTTTTGAGGGGTTCCTCGCGACGGAGCCCGAATACGAGCGACAGCGCACGAGGGACTATTCCGGTTACCGCGGCCCCGACCTCACGGTGACGCTCACCTGGTGGGCGCCGGTCGACGTCGATCTCTGGGTGGAAAACCAGGACGGGCTCGGACGTCCCCAGACGCGTGAGGCGAAGCGCGGTCCCGGCCTCGAGGCCTACCGGCCCTGGGATCTGAGCGGAACCGGAGAGGATGTCACGTACTACATCGCGGCCGGCCTCGCCGACCGCAACGTCAAGGGACGGGCGCGGATCACGATTTCCGTCTCGATCCCGGGCCGCGGCCGGCAGTCGTTCAGCGAGGTCCTCGACGAGGAGAAGGACCGCGATTTCTGGATCGCTTGTTCGGTGGACGTGAACGGCACGATCAAGCCGATCCGCAAGTTCGACAGCTCGATCGACAACTACCTGGTAGGCCTGGAGGGCCGCTGAACCTCTTCGAGCTCCTCCACCAGCACGGCATCCACGGGCGGCGGGTCCGGTTCCTGAGCCGGGAGATCTCGCGGATGCTCCCGAAAGGGGAAAGCCTGCTCGACGTCGGCTGCGGAGACGGCTTTCTCGGCCGCGCCATCCGGACGCTGAGGCCGGACTTGACGGTGCGCGGCCTCGACGTCCTCGTTCGCGACGAGAGCCGGGTCGGGGCCAGGCCCTTCGACGGCGTCCATATCCCGGAACCCGACAAGAGCGTGGACGCGACGCTTCTCGTCGACGTGCTGCACCACGCGGACGATCCCGAGCGGCTCCTCGCCGAATGCGTCCGGGTTTCCAGGAAGAGCGTCATCATCAAGGACCACCTCTGCGAAAGCGAGGCGGACCGGCGGCTCCTCAAGTGGATGGATGACGTCGGCAACGAGCGGTTCCACGTCTCGCTGCCTTACGGCTACCTCAGCGAGAAGCAATGGCTGGGCCTCTTCGAAAGGAACCGTCTGACGGTGGCCGAGTGGATACGCGAGCCGAAGATCCACCCGCCGCCCGTGCGCTGGATCATCCCCGCGCGGTTGCATTTTCTGGCGAAATTGTCCGTCCCCGCGCGAGTGACCTGAAGCAAGTCACCTAATTCATCGCTATTTCCGCCGATTTGTGTTATCTTGCCTTTAGCGCCTGCACAGGCGCGTAGGAACAAGCCTCGAGTCGCTTCTCTCAAGCCGCCTCTTTAGACTTCATCTCCTCCTACGGAGTCGTCCCATCGAAGTCATCCTTACCGGGGGTTTGTCCTATGAGTCTCGAAGCCATCCAAAAGAACGTGCTCGACGGCATGGACGAATTCGTCCAGGAACAGCTGTCGCTTCTCAAACCGGTCGCCGACTGCTGGCAGCCTTCGGATTTCCTGCCCGACATGACCTCGGCGGGGTGGCGGGAGGATGTGCAGAGGATCCGCGACGGAGCCGCCGGCCTTACCGACGAGACGCTGGTCGTCCTGGTGGGCAACCTCGTGACCGAAGAGGCGCTCCCGTCCTACCAGACGTGGCTCAACCGCATCGACGAGATCCGCGACGTCACGGGCGCGGACGACCGGCCGTGGGCGCTCTGGTCGAGGCGGTGGACCGCCGAAGAGAACCGCCACGGCGAACTCCTCACGAAGTACCTGTATCTGGCGGGACGGGTCGACATGCGCTCGGTCGAGATCACGACGCAGAACCTGATCCGCAACGGCTTCGATCTGAAAAGCGACAACGACGCCTACCAGTCGCTCGTCTACGCCTCGTTCCAGGAGCGCGCGACGAAAATTTCCCACGCGAACACCGGCTACCTCGTCGAAAAGTGCGGCGACCAGGTTCTGGCGCGCATCTGCTCGGCCATCGCCTCCGACGAGGCCCGCCACGAAGAAGCCTACAAGCGTTTTTTCAAGGAGGTCGCCCGGCTCGACCCTTCGCGCGCCGTCATCGCGTTCGCCGCGATGATGCGCAAAAAGGTGGCGATGCCCGCGCGGTTCATGTCCGACGGCGTCGCCGCGGACCTGTTCACGCAGTTCGCGGTCACGGCGCAGAAAAGCGGCGTGTACACGACGCGCGACTACGCCGAGGTGGTGGCTCACCTGCTCGATTACTGGGGGATTCCGTCGATGACCGGCCTGTTCGGCGCGGCCGCCGAGGCGCGCGATTATCTCTGCGCGCTGCCGGGGCACTTCCTGTCGAAGGCGGACAAGACGCGCGACCTCCTCTCGCGCCTGCCCGCGGAACCCTTCAGCTGGATCTTCGGGCGCACGGCCTGAAACGGGCCCGGTAACGGGGGAAGAAGCCGCCGGTGGAAAGACTGGCGGCTGTTTTGTTTTTATGGCCTAATGGTCGCACCATCGCACCCGGAGAAAAGCTGTCATGACCCACGAAACCGCGCACGCCACGTTCCACGGACTCGGCATCTCTTCGGGCGTCCTCGGCGTCGTCGACGGGCTGAAGTTCAAGGTCCCGACCCCCATCCAGCAGGCGGCCATTCCGCCGGCGATCGAGGGGAAGGACATCCTCGGGATCGCCCAGACGGGGACCGGCAAGACCCTCGCGTTCGGGATCCCGATGATCCAGGCTCTCCGGGACGCTCCCGGCCGCGCGCTCATCCTCGTGCCGACGAGGGAGCTCGCGCTCCAGGTCGACGAGACGCTTCGAAAGCTCGGCAACCCCTTCGACATCCGCTCGGTCATCGTCATCGGCGGCATGGACATGGCGACGCAGGTGAAGCTCCTGCAGAAAGAGACGATCCGCGTCGTCATCGCGACGCCGGGGCGGCTCCTCGACCACTTCGAGCAGAAGAGCCTCAAGCCCGCGGAGCTCAAGATGGTCGTGCTCGACGAGGCCGACCGCATGCTCGACATGGGCTTCGCGCCGCAGATCGAGCGCCTCGCCAAATTTCTCCCGAAGGAGCGTCAGACGCTCCTATTTTCCGCGACGATGCCCGAGGCCGTCGTGAGGATCGCGGCGCTTTACACGCGGAACCCCGTCCGGGTGGAGGTCGCGCCCTCCGGCGCGGCCCCCGAGAAGATCCGGCAGGAACTCTTCGTCGTGAAGGAGGAGGACAAGCTGAAGCTCCTCGGCAAGATCCTCGCCGAGACCGACGGCAGCGTGCTCATCTTCACGCGCACGAAGGCCGCCACGTGGAAGCTGACACGGTCGCTCGACCAGATGGGGCACAAGGTCGTCGAGCTCCACTCCGACCGCACGCAGGGTCAGCGGCGCCACGCGCTGAACGGCTTCAAGTCCGGCCTCTACCGCGTGCTCGTCGCGACCGACATCGCCGCGCGCGGCATCGACGTGAAGGAGATCGGGCTGGTCGTGAATTTCGAGCTGCCGGACGAAAGCGAGAACTACGTTCACCGCATCGGCCGCACGGGCCGGGCGGGACGGGAGGGGCGCGCGATCACGTTCGCGACTCCGGGCGAGGGCTACCGCGTCCGCGAAATCGAGAAGCTCATGAACCTGCCGCTCAAGGTCTCGCACCGTCCCGACGTTCCCGCCGCCAAGTTCGTCGATTCCGCCAAAAGCCGCCGCCCCCGCGTGTACGAGGACGCGGCGCGCCATGCCACCGGCCGGCCGCAGTTCCGCGGCCAGCCGCCGGCCCCTCCGAAAAAACGCCAATCCTGATTTAGAGCCGGTTTCGCCGGAGCCAGAGCTTCGCGTCCCTGAACGCGGGGCAGTATTCCGCGACTTTGGACCAGAAGCGGGGAGAGTGGTTGGGTTCGACCAGGTGGGCGAGCTCGTGCACGACCACGTAGTCGAGCACGTCGAGCGGCGCGCGGATGAGCCGCCAGTTGAAGCTGAGATTCCCTCCGGGACCGCAGGAGCCCCAGCGGGTTTTGGCGGACATGAGGCGGATCCGGCGGAACGTGACGCCCATCCGGGCGGCGTAGCGGCAGGCGCGCTCGATGAACGCGTCGCGCGCGAGGACCTTCAGGCTTTTTTCCTCTTCGGGCGACAGCGGCGGCGGCGCGGTCCGCGCGCGCTCGGCGGCGCGCGCCGCCATCCGGTCGATCCACGCGCTTTTCTCCCGGACGAAGCGCCGGATCTCGGAATCGCTGACGTGGCGCGGCGCGCGGACGACGAGCCGCCCCTCCTCGGTGATCTGGAGCGCGAGCGTGCGGCGGCGGGACCGCACCGTTTCGTGGATGGTCGGGGGCATGCCGCCCATTATCCCAGCGGACGAACATTTTGTCGACAAGCCTGCGAAGCTTTGCGAGAATCAAGCCATGGGCGCCTCTCCGGTTCCGAAAATCCGAATGGAAAAACGAATGGGCAAGGCCGTCACCGTGATCGCCGGGCTCCATACCTACGGCGCGCCCCGGCTCGAGGCGATGGCCAGGGAACTCAAGACGAAATTCGGCGCCGGCGGGACGGTCAAAGACGGCGTGATCGAGATCCAGGGCGACCGTGTCGCGGCGGTCAAGGAATGGTTCCGGGAGAACGCCCGGTGAAGGCCGCGCGGACGCTCGTGTTCCTGGCGGCGCTTCTTTTTCCGGCCGCGCGGGCATTCGCCGACGACTCCTACGCCGTCATCCTCTACCGTTCCGGCGGCAGCGCGCTCATGCTGCAGATGACGTCGTGCGGCGAGAAGAGCGCCTGCCTCGATTTCGTCGGCGCGGCGGCCGACGACGAGATCTGGCGTCCCGACAACAAGGGTTGCGTCGGCTGGCAGGCGCTTTCGGACGACCAGAAGAAAATGTTCCTCGGCCGCCCGCTCGCCCAGCCGTACATCACGTACGACGACCGCGAGGCGCGGCACCACGTCATTTTTTTCTTCGGCGCCCAGACGGCGGCGCTCGACGGTTTGACCGCCGACCGCGTGGACGTCCTGAAGGCCCGCGGCCATTCGAACGTCGTCCTGGTCGCCGACCGGGGGTATCTCCAGCGGAAAGCGCGGGCGTCGGAGCCGCCGCCCAACCTGTCGCAGGCCTTCGGCCGCGCGCCCGCCCAGGCGAAGAAGGCCGCCCGCGCGGCCCAAAACCCTCTTTCCACGCCGCTTCCCGCTCCTCCTTTTTCGCGGGATCTGCCCGAGCTGGGAAACCTGGGTCTGAGAATCGCGACCGGCTCGTCGGCCGAGCCCGTGCGATTCGAAGGGGAGTACACCTTTTACGCCGCGGACGGCGGGCGCGTGCGGCGGAAGTTCGAGGGGGCGGGGGACACGAACTACCCGATCGAGGGCAGGGGCATCCGCGCCGCCAGCCTTCATCGCACGTCGGACGAGGGTTGGGTGAGGCTCGAGGTCGTCGAGGACGGTCGGGCCGTGTTCGACAGAAAGACGGAGGACGGCTCTCCGCTGAACTACCGGGCCGGCCGCTGATGGACGCCGAACAGGACAGTTTTTTCGACTGTCCCTACTGCTCCGCGCCGAACTCCGTCCGCCTGGAGGCTTCGGCGGGACGCCGCCAATCGTTCATCACCGACTGCGAGACCTGCTGCCGGCCGATCCAGGTCGAGGTCACGGTCGAATCCGACGGCTATCTCGGTTTCGTCGTCAAACGGGAAGACGAGTGAAGGAAAAGGAGGACGCATGACTCAATCGATCACGCAGTGGATCGCCGACTGCCACGGAAACGCGCGGGCGAAGGGTTTTTGGGACAGGGAACGCAACGTCGGCGAGATGCTGATGCTCATCACCTCCGAGCTCGGCGAGGCGATCGAGGCGCACCGGCACGGGCAGTTCGGGCTGGAGAAGAAAGACACTTTCGAAGACGAACTCGCCGACACCGCGATCCGTCTCTTCGACCTCTGCGGCGGCCTGGGGATCGACCTCGAGAAGCAGATCGTCTGGAAGATGTCGTTCAACAGGACCCGCGAGAAACTGCACGGCAAATCCTACTGACCCCGTGAAGCTGTACGTCAAGGCGCACCCCAAATCCAGGCAGGAAAAGGTCGTCCGCACGGACGAGAGCCGCTTCGAGGTCTGGGTCCGGGAAGCCCCCGACAAGGGCCGGGCCAACGAGGCGGTCGTCGAGAGCCTGGCCCGCCACCTGGGGGTCGCCAAGTCCCGATTGTCCCTCTTTTCGGGGGCGTCCTCCCGAAACAAGGTCATCGTCTTTTCTGACCGCATTTCCGGTTAATAGAGTACAATAGAGGCCAAACAGGAGAATTCGATGAAACCTCAAGGCCAGATGACCCAGAGAGCGGACAAGCGCAAGGTAAAGATCAGCAAGACCGAGAAAGTCTACAACGCCATCGCCAAAGACCGTCGCCGCGCCGAAGCTTCCAAGAAAAAAGAAACCGCGTCTTCTTGATGCCCGTCGTCGGGAAAGGCAGGAAGATCCGCATCGCTTACGAGCTCACGGTGGACGGCCGGCTGATCAAGAGCCTCGCCCCCGCGAAACCTTACATCTACGTCCAGGGCAAGCGCAAGGGCAGCGACATCCCGCTGGGGCTCGAAAAGGCCATCCAGGGCATGCGCGTCGGCGAACGCCGCAGCGTGGTCCTGAAGCCGAAGCAGGGCTACGGCGTCGAGAACCCCAAGTCGATCATGGAAATGCCCCGGTCGCGCTTCGCGGCCAAGCACCACGTCGTCGGCAAGGAAATCTACTCGGAGCGGGACGGGAAATACCTGGCCAGCGTCCGGAACGTGAACACCGACACGCTCACACTGAATTTCAACCATCGTTTCGCCGGAAAGGCCCTCCATTACAGCGTGCTCGTCGTCGGGATCGACGGATTGAGCGCGGCGGCCGCGGCGAAAACCAAACGATAGCCGAAGCGAAACCCGGGAGACCATGGCGCAAAATTTCAATCGCGACAAGAGAAGGATCGAAGAAACCAAGCGCAAGAGGCGCGAAGAGAAGAAGAACCGGAAGCTGAACCGCTCGGCCGAAGGCGCCGCGCCGGCGCCGGCCGCGCCGGATTCCGCCCTCCCGCCTCCGCCCGCCGAGCCGGCGGGCTGACGATGGCGGGCAGGGGGAAGGTGCGCTGGGCCGGAGTCGCGTTCCTGGTTTCGACCGCTTTCGCGGGATTCGTGCTCGCGCCGGTTTATTTTTGGAGCCGCGGCGGGGTGCCGGCTTTCCAGATCGGCCTTTTCCTTTTTTACGCCTTCGCGACGATGATGGCCATCACCGTCGGCTACCACCGGCTCTACGCGCACCGCGCGTTCCGCGCCCATCCGGCCGTCGAATGGTTCGTCCTGATCTTCGGCGCCGCCGCGTTCGAGCAGTCCGCGCTCCGCTGGGCGAGCCTCCACCGCACCCACCACAAGTTCACCGACACCGAGCGCGACCCCTACAACATCACGCGCGGCTTCCTGTACGCGCACATGGGATGGATCGTGCTGGACAAGCCCTCCGTGGACTATGAAAACTCCGACGATCTGCGCAAAAATCCCCGCGTGGCGTCCCAGCACAAGAACCACCAGCGCTGGGGCCTGGCCGTCGGCGTGATCCTCCCGGCGGCGCTCGGGGCGGCGACCGGGGATTTCGTCGGGGCGCTCCTTCTGGCCGTGGCCGCGAGGCTGGCGATCGTCCATCACGGCACTTTTTTCATCAATTCGTTCGCGCATACGTTCGGCTCCTCGGAATACGACGCCGATTCCACCGCCAAGGACAACTGGCTCGGCGCCGTCCTCACGAACGGGGAGGGCTACCACAACTACCATCACCGGTTCCCGTCCGACTACCGCAACGGCGTCCGCTGGTTCCACTGGGACCCCACGAAATGGATGATCTGGATCCTCTCGAGGACGGGCCTGGCCATGGATCTGAACCGCACCCCCGAGGCCCGCATCTCCGAAGCGAAGGCGGCCGCCTCCGACCTCAAGGCCCGCCGGGCCGTTCTCTCCGCCGCCTAGTCCCGAAGACCGAAAAGTCGTTTACGTCAGCCCTCCCGATCAGTTAGAATCATAAAATGCAAAAGTTAATAAATTTGCATGACGTTTTATGATCCGGCCCTGTCCCGTCTGCGGCGCATCGGGCGCCGGCCAGCGCGTCCATTCCGAGGCCAAGATCGATCCGTCACGCGTCTCCGAATTCACCTACGCCTCGCGGAAAAACCCCGAATTCATGCATCACCGGCTCGTGCTTTGCGGCGTCTGCGACCTCCTCTACGCCGACCCGGCGCCCGACCCGGACTCGACCCGGCGGGCGTACGAGGCCGCCGCGTACGATTCTTCCGAGGAGGCGCACTGCGCCGCCCGGACGTACGCCGAAACGCTCGACGGTTTCCTGTCCCGCCTGCCCGCCCGGGAGGGGGCGCTCGACGTGGGGACCGGGGACGGGGCGTTTCTGGAAGAGCTTCTCGCGCGGGGTTTCACGCGAGTCGCCGGGATCGAACCGTCGGAAGCGCCGGCCCGGGCGGCCCGCGCCGACGTGCGGCCGCTCATCCGCAAGCGCCTGGACGCCGAATCGCTCGACGGAGAGTCGCTCGCCCTCGTGACCTGTTTCCAGACGATGGAGCACCTGCACGAGCCGGCGGCGCTGTGCCGCGTGGCCTACCGCCTCCTGAAGCCCGGGGGCGCGCTTTTTCTCGTCTGCCATGACCGCCGCTCCGCGGTGAACCGGCTCCTCGGGAAGAAGTCGCCGATCTTCGACATCGAGCACCTCCAGCTTTTTTCCCCCCGCAGCGCCGCCGCGTTGATGACGCGAAGCGGTTTCCCGAACGCGACGATCCGCCCGATCCGCAACCGGTATCCGCTCCGCTACTGGATCCGGCTTCTCCCGCTGGGCCTGCAGATCAAGAACGCGCTCCTGGCGCTCGCCGAGAAACTGAAATGGGCGGGGCGGCCCGTAGCCCTGAACGTGGGGAACATGGCCGTGATCGGATTCAAGGGGGCTGCCGCTTGAGGCGGGACGGGCGGCCCGTCGTCGTCACGGGAGCGGGCGGGTTCATCGGCGCGAACCTGTGCCGGCATTTCCTTTCCCGCGGGGTGCCGGTCGTCGCGGCCGACCACCGCGCGTCCGGCAACTGGCGCCTCGAACCGCTCAAGGGCCTGCGGCGCGTCCACGCCGACCTGAGCTCGCGGCGCGACGTGCGCCGGCTGGTCCGCGCCGCGCGGCCTTCGGTCGTCGTCAACTGCGCCGCGTTCGGCGCCTATTCGAAACAGTCGGATCCCGACAAAATTTACGCCGTGAACTTCGACGGGGTGCGGTATCTCCTCGAGGAGCTGCGCGGCCTCGAAGGCCTTCGCGCGTTCATCCAGGCGGGCAGCTCCTCCGAGTACGGCCTGAACTGCACGGCGCCCTCCGAGCGCTCGGCCACGGAGCCCGACAGCCACTATGCGGTCTCGAAGACCGCCGCGACGGGCCTCGTCCAGTATTTCGGCAAGCGGCTCGGGATGCCGGCGTGGAGCTTCCGCATTTATTCCGTGTACGGGCCGATGGAGGAGATCTCGCGGCTCATCCCGACGCTGCTTCTGGCGGCGAAAAAAGGCGCGCTGCCGCCCCTGGTGTCGCCGACGATTTCGAGGGACTACATGCACGTCGACGACCTGGCGTCCGCCGTCGACTGTCTCATCCGGCGCGCGCCCCGCCTGACGAAAGGGGAGGTCTACAACATCGGCACGGGACGGATGACCGACATGAGGGCGCTCGTCGCCGCGGCGAGGCGGCTTTTCCGCGTGAAGGAGAAGCCGCGCTGGGGCTCGATGGCGGACCGCGCGTGGGACAACCCCCGCTGGTTCGCGGACCCGCGCAAGGCCCGCCGGGACCTGGGTTGGCGCCCGCGCGTTTCCCTCGAGCGGGGGCTCGTGTCGACGCTGCGCTGGATGGACGCGAACCCGGCGCTCATGGCCGCCGCGTCCGCGAACAGCATCCTCAAAAAATGACGAACCCGGTCCCCGTCCCCCAGCTCGAGGAAACGGCGAAGAAGATCCGCAGGCGCTTCCTCGGCATGCATTTCCAGGCGAAGGCGGGCCACATCGGAAGCGGGCTCTCGTGCATCGACCTGCTGACCTACCTCTACTGGAGTCATCTGCGACCCGGCGACCGGTTCATCCTGAGCAAGGGACACGCGGCCTCCGCGTTGTATGCCTGCCTGCGCGAGCGGGGACTCTTCTCCGAGGAAGAGATCCAGCGGTACTACCGCGACGCGACGACCTTGCCCGCGCATCCGGCCGCGATGGCGCACGCCGAAATCCCGGTCGCGCTCGGCTCGCTCGGCCACGGCCTGCCGATCTCCGCGGGGATCGCGCTGGGATACCGGATCCAGGGCGAGGACCGGCGCGTCGCCTGCCTGCTTTCCGACGGCGAGTGCGACGAAGGCTCGGTCTGGGAGGCCGCTCTCTTCGCCGGCCATCACCGGCTTTCGAATCTCGCCGTGCTCGTCGACGCGAACGGCCTGCAGGGTTACGGACGGACCGACGAGGTCCTCGGCCTGGAGCCTTTCGCGGACAAGTGGAAGGCGTTCGGGTTCGAGGTGAGGGAGATCGACGGCCACGACTTCACGGCGATCGGCCGCGCGCTCTCGTCCGCCGCCGGCGACAAGCCGCTTTGCGTGATCTGCCGGACCGTGAAGGGGAAAGGCGTCAGCTTCATGGAAAACAAACTGGAGTGGCACTACCTGCCGATGAACGAGGAGCAGTACAAGAAAGCGCTCGAGGAGCAGGGCCGGTGAGAGTCGAATTCGCCGCCGCGCTCAAGGAGACGCTGAACGCCGACCCGTCGGCGATGTTTCTCACCGGCGACCTCGGCTACAACGCATTCGAGGAGCTGCAAAAAACGTACGGCAAGCGTTTTCTGAACGCCGGCGTCGCCGAGCAGAACATGGTCGGCGTGGCCGCGGGACTGGCGCTGACCGGCATGCGGCCCTGGGTGTACTCGATCACGCCGTTCCTGACGTTCCGCGCGTTCGAGCAGATCCGCATCGACGTGTGCTTTCACAACCTGCCGGTGCGCCTGGTCGGAAACGGCGGCGGCTACACCTACGGGATCATGGGTTCCACGCATCACGCGCTGGAGGACCTGGGCGTGCTGAAGGGCCTGCCGAATCTCTCGCTTTTTTTCCCGTGCGCGGGCGACCAGGTCCAGGCGGCCGTCCACGCCATGGCCGCTCTCGAAGGCCCGGCCTACCTGCGCCTGGCGATCTCGGCCTTCGCGAAGGCGGGGAGGAAGCCGTTGTCGGAAAATCCCCGGACGCTGACGCGCCGTTACCGCAAGGGCGGGGCGGTCACCGTGATCGGAGTCGGCCACGCGGTCGAGATCGCGCTCGCGGCGATGGAGTCGTCCCCGTCGACCGACGCGGACGTCTTCGGCGTGGCGCGTTTTCCGTTCGACCCGGCCGCGGACGCGGAGCTGTGGGAAAGCGCGCGCCGCACGGGCCGCGTCGTCCTCGTCGACGAGCACTACCTCGCCGGCGGGGTGGCCGAATCGCTCGCCGCGGCCCTGCCGGCCCTGTCGCGCACGATCCTCGCCGCGCGCTACCGGAAGGATCAGCTGTACGGCACGAGCCGGTTCCACCTCGAGCAGTCGGGCCTGACGCCCGAAGCCGTCCTCAACGCCTGCCAAACGAAGGGCTGACATGGAAAAAAAGAAAAAGATTTCCGCGATCATCGCCTGCTACCTCGACGCCCAGGCCATCCCGGTCATGGCCGAGCGGCTCGACAAGGTTTTCACGAAGATCGGCGTCGACTACGAGTCCATCTTCGTCAACGACGGCAGCCCGGACAATTCGCAGGAAGTGCTCGAGGCGCTCGCCGCGAAGGACCCGCGCATCAAGGTGATCACGCACAGCCGCAATTTCAGCTCGCAGAACGCGTTCACGAGCGGCCTCATGCGTTCCTCCGGCGACGCGTGCGTGCTCCTCGACGGGGACCTGCAGGATCCCCCGGAGCTCATCGAGGAGATGTACGCCAAGTGGTCGCAGGGCTTCGACGTCGTCTACGGCGTGCGCGTGCACCGCGAGATGCCGCCGCTCTGGGAGCTGGCGTACAAGGGCTTTTACCGCCTGTTCCAGAAAATGGCCTACGTCCGGATCCCGGTCGACGCGGGGGACTTCTCGCTGATCGACCGCCGGGTCGTGGACGTGCTGAACTCGCTGCCCGAGCGCGACCGTTTCATCCGCGGCCTGCGCGGCTGGGCGGGCTTCCGGCAGACCGGCATCGAGTACACTCGGCCCGAGCGGATGTTCGGGCGCTCGACGAACAACCTCTGGAAGAACGTGCGCTGGGCGAAGAAGGGGATCTTCTCGTTCTCCTACGTGCCGCTCGAGCTCATCTCGATCACGGCCGCGTGCGTGTCGTTCCTGGCCGCGTGCTCGATCGTGTTCCAGATCGTCATGCGCGTCCTTCACCCCGACATCCCGCAGGGCGTCAGCACGATCATCGTCGTCTGCCTCTTCCTGGGCGCGGTCCAGCTCCTGAGCCTCGCGTTCATCGCCGAATACATCGGCAAGATCTTCGAGGAAGTGAAAGCGCGCCCCACCTTCGTCGTGACGAAGACGATCAACCTGGGCGACGCCGGCTGAGCATGGCTTTAAGCGAGAAGGACAAAGCGTTCATCAGGGAAAACCGCTCGCTCTCGTCGCGGCAGCTGGCGAAGCGGCTGGGAGTCCCGCGCACCGAGGTCGAAAAGCATCTGCAGGGGCCCGGCACCGGTGTCCGCGCGTCTTCCGCGGCCGGATTCTCCGCCGTCGTCCTCCCCGCGTGGGCGTGGGCCGTCCTCGCGGCGCTGGTCCTCACCGCCCAAAATCTCTACGTCTTCCGGAACCACTACTGGGGCAACCTCGGCGTGCCCGGCGATTTCAGCTCGGTCAACTACGCGATCCCTTTTTTCTGGATCACCTGCCTGCAGGAGAGGATCTTCCCGCACTGGGTCCCGTTCCAGGCCATGGGCTATCCGCTCCAGATCAACATGGTCAGCAACCTGTTCTATCCGCCGTTCTGGCTCTTCGCGCTCGCGGGCCGGACGTACACGATGCACGCGGCGATCTCGATCCAGTGGATGCACGTGCTGTTCGGGGCGGTCGGGACGTACTTCCTCGCGCGGC
This sequence comes from Candidatus Eiseniibacteriota bacterium, assembly GCA_035496715.1. Classification (GTDB taxonomy): domain Bacteria; phylum Omnitrophota; class Gorgyraeia; order 2-02-FULL-51-18; family 2-02-FULL-51-18; genus DATJEK01. Next base: position 20,497 of record DATJEK010000157.1, read on the forward strand.
GGCTCGGCATCGCGCCGCTGGTCTCGCTCGCCGCCGCCGCCGCCTACCAGTCGTTCGGAGGGTTTTATTACACGGCGCAGCACGACACGATCGTGCGCAGTTACGCGGCGATCCCCTGGCTCCTGTCGGGGCTGGCGTTTTCCTCCTCGCTGCGCTGGGCCGCGTTCGCGGTGCCGCTGGCCGTCCTGCTCCTGATCACCGGCGGTTACCCGGGCGCCCTCATGGCGACCTTTTTCATGTCGGCCGTCTATCTGGCGGCGCAGGTGTTCCTCTCCGGAGAGGGGACGCGGGCGGACCGTCTGCGCGCCGCGCTCGTCCGGGGCGGTCTCCTGGCCCTCGGCGTGCTGCTGGCCTCCGTCCACCTGGTCCCGGCGTGGCTCCAGCGCCAGGAGCTCGCGCGCTACTCGGAATTTCAGAGCCAGGACCTCTTCATCTACCGGTGGAAGGATTTCTTCACGTTCTGCCTGTCGGCGCAGACCGACAGCCTCTACATCGTCAGCGGCATGCGCTCGCTCTTCGTGACCGTGCCCGTCTTCGGCATGCTCTTTTTCCTGAGGAAAAACGAGCTCCGGCGCCACGCGCCGCTCGCCGCGCTGGCGGTCGTCGCGGCGCTGATGGTCACCGGAAGCCTCTTTTACGGCATGGCGACGGCGGTCCTGCCGCCGCTCAAGTTTTCGCGCTTTCCCTGCGCCGACTACCGGGTGTTCCTCTGCCTGCCGGTCATCCTCCTGGGCGCGGCCGCATTTTCCCGCGCGTCCGAGGACCGGCCGGGCGTCGTCGAGGCGGCGGTCCGGACGGCCGCGTTTCTGGCTTTTTTTGCCGTCGGCTGGAACCTGCTGCCGGCTCCGGCCGAGATTTCCCGCGAAGCCCTGGTCGCGGCGGGGCTCTTCGCGGCGTTCGCGGCGCTCGTCGCCTGGAGGCCGCTGCCCGCGCAGGCGCTGGCCGCGGTGTTCGTCGCGTTCATCGTTTTCAACGGCATCCAGAGCCACCGGCACCTCTCGCTCTGGCAGGTGGACGACTTCTACGCGAAGCAGGAGGACGAGTTCCGCAGCTCGATCGACTCCTCGGGAGAGGCGTACGATTTCCGCAGGGACATGACCGGGGGCGCGGCGCTGCGCGCGCGGCTGAAGGAAGAGCTTCCCGCCCGCCCCGCCCGCCGCATCCCCGACAAGCGCACCGAATACATGCCCGGGGCTTTCAATCACGCCTGGCGCGGCTATCTGACCGGCGTCTTCATGATCGGCGATTATTCGTCGGGCATGCAGCTGGCGCGGCAGAAGAAGGCCTTCGAGGATCCGTTCATCCAGGCGTTCATGGCGGAGCCCAGCCGCGCGCTCGTTTTGCCCGCCGACGCGAAGCTGGACGATCTGGACGCGCTCAAGCGCGCGATCGCTTCCGGCGCCTCCGGCCCCGGCGTGAAGATGAAACGCTATTCGATCGACGGCGTGGATTACGACGTCGACCTGGCTCGCCCCGCGATCCTGGTGGAGAACGAAATGTACTTCCCGGGCTGGAGCGCGCGCGCGGGCGGAGAGAAGGGCGCGCTCACGATCCGGCCGACGGCGGCCGGAGGGCTCGTGCGCGCGTGGGCCCTGCCCGCGGGGCGCTATGAGCTGAGGACGAAGTTCCGCATGCCGCATTTCACGCTGGGGATCGTGCTCTCGCTGGCGGCGCTCATCCTTTGGGCCGCGACGTTCGTCCTCACGGCGGCCTCCCGCCGCCTGTTCGGGAAAAAATCCTGACCCCGCTTCTCCGCATTAAAATCATTTAATTCCGCTTTAATTCATTTTTAATCTGCCCCGTGGCATGATGTGGGCACTCGGTTCTTTCCCACCCTTCATTCCACGCGAGGACCCGCCATGAAAAAACGAATCGCGCTGTCCGGCTTTCTCTGCACGCTACTCCTCGCCCAGGCCGCCTGGGCGATCGATCCCCGCTCGCTTCTTTCGCAGAGCAAAGCCTATTTCAAGGAAATGGACGAAGGGCGCGGGGGCCGCGACGTCGCCTCGTTCCAGTCGCAGGAAGCCGCCAAGCAGTCCCTCGTCGACACGCAAAACGCCCTCCAGACGATGTCGGCGCAGGCCCCGGCCGAGTTCAGCGCCCAGGTAGCCCAGATCGAGGCCGCGTCGGCGCCGCCGAGGCAGGTGGGCTATTCCGGGGGGAGCACGTACCCGTTTATCTGGTTCGACCCCAAGATACAGGGGAGAGGCTTCGCGCTGTCGGATTCGTCCGGCATTTACCGTACGGACAATTCCGGGGCGAACTGGTACGCGGTCAACAACGGACTCGCCAATCTCACCGTGGCGTCGCTGGCGGTGGCGCCCTCCAATTCCAGCGTCCTGTACGCCGGCTCCTCCGTCGGCCTGCACCGCTCGACGGACGGAGGGCTGACCTGGACTTATCTCGCCAACACGCAGACGACGATCCCCTTCAAGCGGCTCGCCAACTACCGCGCGATCGCGGTGGACGCCACAAACCCCAACCGCGTCTACGCGGCGTCGTCTCTCGGGCAGGTGTTCCTGTCCACGAACGGAGGGGCGAATTTCACCCAACTGGGCAACCTCGGCATCGGCGTGCCCGTGAGTGCGATCCATCTCGCGCGCGACGGCCGTCTCTTCGCGGGCTCGTCGAAGGGGCTCATGCAGTGGACCGGCTCGGCCTGGCAGAAAATCACGCTCCAGAGCGACAACGTGCTCGACATCGTGTCCACGTTCGCGGGCACCGTCGAGACGATCCACGTGACGAACGGCCTTCGCGTGGCCCGCACGAGCCAGACCGGCGTCCCGACGGCCTGGACGTATTCGGCCGCGATCCCGCCCTACAGCAGTTCCCAACCGGGCTACATCAACCGCCTGGCGGTGCGCGTCGTCGGCGGCCAGACGCAAATCCTCGCCACCCAGCAGAAGGATTGGGGCGGGCGGGTTTTCTACAGCTCGGACGGCGGGTCGAGCTGGACGAACATCGGAAACAACAATTTCGTGAACGATCTCACCGTCAATCCGACCCGCGCCTGGAAGCCGGGCGGCAAGGCGCTCTTTCTGTCGGCGGCGTTCGATCCGTTCAACGCGAGCACGTACGTGATCACCGACGACTGGGGGATCTGGAAGTCGACCAACGCGGGCGGCTCCTGGCGCGAGAGCGTCTCCGGGACGCCCAACGTGATCGGCACCGACCTCATCCGCGATCCGCGCACGGGAACGTACCTCGTCGGGGCGATGGACAACGGCCTCACCGAGTACAACCCGTCGACGGGCGCCGTCACCGCCGTCTTCCCGAAAGCCGGGACCAACCCGCTTTACAACGGCCACGTCTGGCGCGTGATCGTCCTCCCGAACGGAAACCGGGTCGTCTCGATCGCCCCCTGGAACGACGTGAAAAACAGCATCGTCATCATCCGGCCGGACGGCACGACCGCCTTCGCGACCGGCCTGCCGGCAAGCTATCCGAGGACGAACACCGTCTGGCAGCAGGGCTACGGCCGGGGACTCGTGGTCGATCCCAAAAATCCGAACCGTCTCTACCTCACCATCGACGGCGACGGCGCGGGTCTCTTCATCTCGAACGACGGAGGGTTCAGCTGGTCCCGCTCGCCCGGACAGCCGGGCAACCTCCGCGCCTACCGCCTGACGATCGATCCCGTCGACACGCAGAGGCTGTATTACGGGACGATGTGGGCCGGGAGCGCGGGCGGGTTCTGGCGCTCGTGGGACGGGGGGAAGACCTGGGCGCGGAGTTTTTCGAGCTCGGGCAACATCGGGGACATCGTCGTGGCGCCCGACCGGACGGTTTATCTCGGGACCGAGAACGCGGGGG
>DATJEK010000158.1:0-3190 GCA_035496715.1 Candidatus Eiseniibacteriota bacterium
TCATGCCGTCCTTCGCGCCCCCGCCGCCGCCCGCGCCGCCCGGCGGGCGCAAGCCCCGGCTGGCGGCCCCGCCGACGGTCCCGCAGCGCGCGGCGCGCTACGCCGAGGAGCTTTTCTGGGTGTCGCTGGTTTCCATCTTCACCACGCTGCCGGTCACGACGTGGAACTTTTTCCTCGTCACGCCGCTGGCCGTCTTCGCGAACCTCGCGGTCGTGCCGCTGTCTTTCGCTCTTTTTTTCGCGGGGCTTTTTTTCTTCGTCTTCGCGGGCCTGCCGCAGGCGCTCTTCGTCCCGGTCGTCATGAAAGGCCTCCTCTCGGCGTTCGTGGCGTCGCTGTATTTCTTCGAAAGCCTGCCCGGCGCGGCGGTGACCGTCGGGAGGCCGGCGTGGCCCTTCCTCGTCCTCCTGGCCGGGGGCAGCGCGTGGATCCTCGCCGACCGGCGCTTCCGGAGCCGGCTGGTCCGGGCGGCCTGCCTCTATCTTTTCGCGGCGAACGTTTTTCTCGCCCAGGACGCCCTGCGGCACCTCCGGGCGCGCGAGCTCACGCTGACCGTGCTGGACGTGGGGCAGGGGGACGCGCTCGTCCTGGAATTTCCGGGAGGCGGGACGCTCGTCGTCGACGGCGGCAAGGGCCTCGAGGGCGACCGGGGGCGGCGCGTGGTCGCGCCTTTCCTGAAAGAAAAGGGGGTCCGTTCCCTCGACGCCGTGGTCATGAGCCACTCGGACGAGGACCACGCGGGAGGCCTGCCGGCCGTCTTCGACGAGTTCCGCGTGAAAAACTATTTTTCGGGACCCGACGACGGCGCGCGGCTCTATTCGCTCCTGGCCGAGACGGCCGCGCGGCAAAAGGTCTCGCGCGGGTGGCTCAAGGCCGGCGACCGGCTCGAGGGTTTCCGCGGCGTGCGGGTCGACGTCCTGAACCCCTCGGCCGAGTATCCGGCGTTCCAGAAAAACGACAACTCGGTCGTCCTGCGCGCCTCTTACGGCGACACGGCGTTTCTCCTGACCGGCGACATCGGCGCGGGGGCGATGGAGCGCCTGAACGCGGCCGGCCTTCCGCTCAAGGCCGACGTCCTCAAGGTCCCCCACCACGGCGCCCGCATGGACGACGACGGCCGGGCCTTCGTCGCCGGCGTCGCCCCGCGTTACGCCGCCGTGAGCGTCGGCCGCAACTCCTACGGCCACCCCAACCCCGCCACGCTTTCGATCCTGCGCGCGGCCGGCGCCGAGATCCTCCGCACCGACGAGGGGGGCGCCCTGTCGTTCGAATCGGACGGCCGCTCCGTCCGCGCCCGGCCCTTCCTCAAGACCGCCTAAAAAAATAAAAAATTCCTGAACGAAACGTCCGACCGCCGTCGTCCTGTGAGATGAACAAACCAACAGGAGGCTCTCTATGGCGGTCATGGACATCGAAGTGGTGGATATCCGCAAGGTCAACGGCGAAAACTTGAAGGCCTTCGCGGACCTGCGGCTGGGCGGCTGCGCGGTGATCAAGGGTTTTTCGGTGATGAACGGAAGAAACGGCCTTTTCGTGTCGATGCCGCGCCGGCAGGGCAAGGACGGGCGCTGGTTCGAGATCTTCTCGCCCGACAACGAGGAGTTCAAGGCCGTGATCCAGGACAAGGTGATGGAGGCCTACGACCGCGAAACCGACGGCGTGGATTCCTGATGGAAAGCGCGGCCCAGACGCTCGGCGCGGTCGGGGAGGAGCTGGCCTTCCATTATCTCGTCTCCAAAGGCTATAAGGTCCTTCTGCGAAACTACGTGTGCGCGCTCGGCGAAGTCGACCTGATCGCCAAGGAGGCGGGGGCGCTGGTTTTCATCGAGGTGAAGACGCGAAGCTCCGACGCGCTGGGGACCCCGGCCGAAGCGGTGACGCGCCACAAGCGGCATCAGATCGTCAAAAGCGCGGCGCATTACCTCAAGCGCTTCGGCATCCAGGACCGCGTGTGCCGGTTTGACGTCGTCTCGGTGTTTTTGCCTCCGGGCGAGGCGCCGGCGATCGAGGTGATCCGGGACGCCTTCGGCGAAAACGGCTGAACCATGCTCTCCCGCGTCTTTTCGTGCGCCGTCTACGGCATCGACGCCTATCCTGTGGAGGTCGAGGTCGACATCGCCAACGGCCTGCCGTCGTTCAACATCGTGGGGCTTCCCGACACGGCCTGCCGCGAAAGCGCCGACCGGGTGCGGGCCGCGCTGAAAAACAGCGACCTGCCGTTTCCGTCGAAGAAGATCACCGTGAACCTCGCCCCCGCGGACCTGAAAAAAGAGGGGTCGGGGTTCGATCTGGCGATCGCGATCGGGATCCTCGCGGCGAGCGAAGCCGTCTCCAAAGAAAGCTTGCTGCGGCGGGTCTTTTGCGGCGAGCTTTCGCTGGACGGGCAGCTGCGCGGCGTGCCGGGCATCCTTCCGCGGGCGGCGCACCTTCTCAAACAGAAAGGCGGGCGCCAGTTCGTCATCCCGAGCGTCAACGCCGGAGAGGCGCTCTGCATCAAGGGGCTCGCCGTGCATCCGGCGGAAACGCTCGGTCAGGTCGTGCGCTTCCTGAGGGGCGAAACTCTCCTCGATCCGCCCCTGGTCCCGCCGGTGCCGGAAAAGACGGCGGACGCCCCGTCGGAATCCCTCCTGGATTTCGCCGACATCAAGGGCCAGGCGCACGCCAAGAGGGGCCTCGAGATCGCCGCCGCGGGAGGCCACAACGTGCTCATGATCGGACCGCCCGGCTCGGGCAAGACGATGCTCGCCAAACGGATCCCGGGCATCCTCTCGAGCATCACGTTCGAGGAGGCGATCGAGACGACGAAGATCCACAGCGTTTCGGGATTTCTTTCGTCGAAATCGGCGCTCCTCGAAATGCGGCCGTTCCGGGACCCGCACCACACGATTTCCGACGTCGCGATGGTCGGAGGAGGCACGTATCCCAAGCCGGGCGAAGTGAGCCTCGCCCACCACGGCGTCCTTTTCCTGGACGAGCTCGCGGAATTCCGCCGCAACGTGCTCGAGGTGCTGCGCCAGCCGCTCGAAGAGGGCCGCGTGACGATCTCGCGCGCCGCCTCGGCGCTGACGTTCCCCGCGCGGTTCATGCTGGTGGCGGCGATGAACCCCTGTCCCTGCGGCTACTCGACCGACCCCAAAAAGGAATGCCACTGCACCGCGGTCCAGATCAAAAACTACATGTCGAAGGTTTCGGG
>DATJEK010000159.1:0-14795 GCA_035496715.1 Candidatus Eiseniibacteriota bacterium
AGTCCCAGATCTGGAACATCTCGTTCGCCACGGTGAAGGAAGGCTGATGAAGCGCCACGCCGTCGCGGTCCTGACGGCATTCCTGTTCGCGTCGTTCCCGGCCTCCGCCGAGAGCCAGAACGCGGCCGCGCCCGACGCGGCGGCCGGCTCGTCGACGCTCGAGTTCGCGAACGGCCTGTATTCCCGCCGCATGTACCAGCCGGCGATCGCCGAGTACGAAAAATTCATCCGCACCAACCCCGGCTCGCCCGAGATCGCGTCCGCGCGCTTCCGCCGCGCGGATTCCTATTATTTCACCGACGACTTCGAAGCGGCGATCCGCGAGTTCGAGACTTTTTTGCGCGAGTCGCCCGCCGACAAGCGCGGCCCGTCCGCGTATTTCCGAATCGGCTCGGCCCATTTCCGGCTGAAACGCTTTCCGGAAGCGCAGCGCGCGTTCCGCGCGGCCGTCCGCAAGACCTCGGACCCCGGCGTGCGAAGCGGCGCGCTGTATTATTTGGCTCTCTCCTCGAAGGACGCGCCGTCGCGAGGCATCGGCCTTTACCGCCGGCTCGTGAAAAGCTACCCGCAGAGCGAGTACGCCTCCTACGCCGCCGTCGCGCTCGGCGACGCGTACGCGGATAAGAAAAATTTCGACCGGGCGCTCGAAAGCTACCGGCTCGCCGCCGAGAAGAGCAACCCCATCGAGGTCGCCTACGAGGCGCGCTTCAAGACCGCGGAAATCTATTTCAGCCAGAAGGACTACACGCGCGCCCGGGGTTCGTACGAGCGGCTCTTCGGGGACGCCGCCGCGTCTCCCTCGACGCGCGAGCTGCGCGACAAGGCGCTCCTGGGGCTTTTTTACTGCGACTACTACGGCCATGACCTGGGCGCCGCCGAAAACCGGTTCAAGGCCCAGCGCGAGACCGTCCAGAGAAGCGCCTCCGCGGCCACGATGATCTACCTGCTCGCCAATCTCGAGGAAGAGGCGGGAAAACACGACGAGGCCCTCGCGCGCCTCGACGAGGCGCTCGCGGTTCCGTCGGCCGACGCCGAGATCCGTCAGAACGTGCTTCACAAGAAGGCGGCGATCCTGGAGGCCGTGGGGAAAAAGCCGGAGGCGCTCGCGACGATCGAGACGATCTTCCAGTCGGCCCCGCCGAACCCCGCCCGCGCCTATTTCGAAAAGGCCAAGACGCTCGATTCGATGGGGCGCGCCCCCGAGGCGCTGGAAAATTACTCGGCCGTGATCGCCCGCTATCCGGACACCGATTACGCGAAAGCCGCGCTCTATCACTCGGCGGTCCTCAAGCGAAAAGGCGGCGACGCGGCAGGCGCGCGGGCGGATTTCGAGTCGTTCGCCAAAAAATACGGCTCCGACGACCACGCCGGCGAAGCCGTCCTCGAGGTCGTGCAGATCGATCTCGACGCCAAGCGCTTCCGGGAAGCCGCCGACGGCGCCTCGGCGTTCCTCCAGGCCCACGCGCAAAGCCCGCTCGTCGACATCGCCTACTACAAGCTCGGCGTCGCCCAGGCCAGCCTCGGCGACCAGGCGGCCGCCGCGAAGGCGTTTCAAAAGATCACCGAATCCTATCCCGATTCGAAGGTGCTTCCCGAAGCCCTCTACGGGGCCGCGCTCAGCCTGGAAAATTCGGGAAATCTCAAGGCCGCGATCGCGCTGGACGAGCGGCTCGTGTCCCTCTTCCCGAAGCACGCGCTCGGCGTCCAGACGCTCGAACGCCTCGGTTTCCTATATCTCAAGGCGGGAGACGAGACGAAGACCAGCGCGCTGTACCAGGACATCCTCATCAACCGCCCGGACGTGAAGCTCGATCCCGAGGTCGTCTTCTGGCTGGTGCGGCATTTCATCGAGGACGAAAATTACGACGCGATCCAGAAAGTGCTGCCGCTCCTGCCCGCCCGCTTCCCGGACCGCGATTTCGGTCACGAGATCAATTTTTTCCTCGGGGAAAGCTTCATGGGCCAGAAGGATTACGCCAAGGCGCTCTCGCATTACAGCGAGGCCGTGACGCTCCGGCCCGACGGCGCCTACGCGGCGCACGCTCACCTGGGCATGGGTCTCGCCTCGGCCACGATGGGCGACCGGGACGCCGCCGAGAAGCAGTTTTCGGAGGCCCTTCGCTTCGAGGGCGAGTTGAAAGTGGGCACGCGCGCGAGGTTCGAGATGGCGTCGCTGCGCCTGGCCGCGGGCAACTACGAAGAGGCCGCCAAGGCGTTCATGCTGGTCGCGATCCTGTACGACGACCCCAAGTATTCGCCGCTTTCGCTCTACAAGGCGGCCGAATGCTTCCGCAAGATCGGCCAGCCGGACAACGCCGAGAAGGCCTTCGCGGAGCTCCGGACCCGCTATCCGAAGAGCCTTTGGGCGAAAAAAGTGTCCGCGCGAAAGGAGCCGGCGAATGCTTGATCTCGAAACGCTCCGCGAACGCCCCTGGTTCAAGCCGCTCGGCATTTCGCTGACGCTCCACCTGGCGCTCCTCATCCTTTTCATCCTGATCAAGATCCCGGGCAATCCCTATCCCGTGGAGACGGTGACCCCGCGCTTCCGCGTGAAGGGCGTCAACAATCTGCCGATCATCCCCGGTCAGCCGGGCGGCGGGGAATCCAAGCGCATCACGCGCGGCATGCAGTTTTCAAAGCCCGGAGCGGTCCCGGCCGCGAAGGCCGCGGCCGACGTGCCGGTGCAGGCGCTCGTCAAGTCGACGTCGCTCAAGCAGAACGAGATGGAAATCACGCCCAAGCGCATCCAGCTCGACGAGGCCTCGCTCGCCAACCGGCGCGATTTCCAGACGATCCTGACGAAGACCGAGGAACGCCAGACCAAGGAGAACGCCCCGGTCCAGCCGAAATCGACGGCCGGGTCGTATCTCGAAAAGGTCCTGTCCCACGACCAGAAACCCGAAGAGTCCGGTGTCCTTCAGTTCCTGGGCAAGGCGATCCAGGGCGTCAACCTCTATCCGACGTCGGGCCTCGGCGTGGACCCCGAAGAGGGCATGCCCGGCTTCACGCCCGGCAGCACGGGCGGCGGCGGCGCCGGCGGCACGGGAAGCGGCAGCCCGGGCGGCTCGCCCGACGGTCTCATCCAGCCGAGCGAAAACACCCGCGACATCACCCCCTACGGCGCGCTCGACGAGTTCCTCGACATCGAGGTGCTGCGCTACGACGACCCCTCCGACGGGCAGAAATATTTCCAGGTGAAGATCTTCGCGAAAAAGGGCGTCCGCGTCTTCAAGGTCATGCCCAAGGAGATCCTGTTCACGGTCGACGCTTCCCTGAGCATCTCGCCGGACCGGCTCGCCGAATTCAAGGAGGGCATCACCTACTGCCTGAAAAACCTGAACAAAGGGGACCTCTTCAACATCGTGGCGTTCCAGGACCGCGCGACGTTCCTGTCGCCGAAATCGGTCGAGGCGACTCCCGAGAACATCGAGCTCGCCCGCAAATTCGTCTCGTCGCTGACCACCAACGGCCGCACCGACATCTACGGCACGATCGCGGACATCGTGAAGACGGCCCCCGAGCGCCGCCCCTCGAACATCATCCTCATCTCCGACGGCCGTCCCACCAGCGGCGTGATGGATGACCGGGAGCTCCTGTCGGCGATCACGCGCGTCAACGGCAAGGCGCGGCCGATCTTCGCGTTCAGCGGCGGCCGCCGCGTGAACCGCTACCTCCTGGATTTCGTCGCCTACCAGAACCGGGCCTGGGCGCAGTACATCAAGCGCACGCCCGATCTCGCGAAGGGCATGGCCGCCTTCTACGACAAGATCCGCGACCCGATTTTCATCAACCTCCGGTACCGCCTGAACGGCGTGAACGAGAGCGACACGTTCCCGAAGTCGCTGCCGGACTTCTACCGCAGCGCCGAGTTCACGCTCTACGGCCGTTTCACCGACGAGAAGCAGTTCTCGATGCAGCTTTTGGGCGACGTCGGCGGGCAGACGAAGGAGCTGGTGTTCACGCGCTCGCTCGAGACCGCCAAAAAGGGCGACGCCGACATCATGAAGGGATACGCGTTCAACCGCGTGTACTACCTCATCAGCCGCCTGAGCGAAGGAGACGACCCCAAGCTTCGCGCCGAGATGGACGAGCTGTCGAAGCGCTACGGCATCGTGACGCCCTATTCGGCGGAAGTGCTCGCCATCGATTGAAAAAGAAATACCGGATCCTCCACCTTTCGACCCACCTGAACCTCGGCGGCATCACCAGCTGGCTCCTCACGGCCGCCCCCGCGCTGAAAAAACGGGGCCATGAAGTCTCGATCGCGGCGGGTTCGGACCAAACGGCCGCCGCCTTCGAGGCCCTCGGCGTCCGCGTCCACCGTTTCGACATCCGCACGAAAAGCGAAATCCATCCCAAGCTCCTCTTCGCGCTCCCGGGCCTGGCGTCCCTCGTGAAACGCGAGCGCTTCGACGTCCTGCACGCGCACACGCGCGTCACCCAGGTCCTCGCGAAGCTCGCGGGCGCCTGGACCGGCGTGCCGTTCGTGTCGACCGCGCACGGCTTTTACAAGGCCCGGCTCGGCCGGCGGCTTTTCGACGCCTGGGGCGCGCGCGTCGTCGCCGTCAGCCCGCTCGTCGCCGAGGAGCTTTCACGGTCGCACGGCGTCGCCGCCTCCCGCATCCGCGTCGTGCCCAACGCCGTCGACGCGCCTTCGATCGAGGCGGGGATCGCGCGCCAGGACCGAACGGCCGTCCGCGGCTCGCTCGGCATCCCCGGGGACGCGCTCGTCGTGACGTCCATCTCGCGCCTGGTCAAAGACAAGGGGCACGAATACCTCGTCGAGGCCGCGGCGCTCCTGGCGGACGAGATGCCGCGGCTGCATGCGGTCATCCTGGGCGACGGCCGGGAGCGGCCCGCTCTCGAGGAGCAGATCCGTTCCCGCGGGCTCGAGGGCCGCGTCCATCTGGTGGCCGGCGTCCCGGACGTGACCGGCGTCCTCGCGGCGACCGATTTTTTCATCCATCCCGCGACGTTCCGCGAGGGGTTCGGCCTCTCGATCGCCGAGGCGATGGTCGCCAGGAAGCCCGTCGTCGCCACCGACATCTGGGCGATCAACACGCTCCTGCGCGGCGGGCGGGAGGCGATCCTCGTTCCGCCCAAGGACGCCGGGGCGCTCGCCGACGCCGTGCGGTTCCTGGCCGGCAGCCCCGCGGAAGCGCGCGCCATGGCGGAGCGGGGCTACGCGTTCGCGGCGCAGGTTTCTTCTCTGGACAGAATGGCGGACGCGTTGGAAAATGTGTATCGGGAAGCCGTGGAAGGGGGCTAGAGCGAAAATGCCCAGGACCACCCAGCTCGAGGGCCTGACGGTCGCGGTGTTCGAAAGCCGCCTGGCGGCGACGATGAAGGACCTGCTCGCCATGCACGGCGCCCTGGTCTTGAGCGCGCCGGCGATGAAAGAGGTCCCGCTCGCCGAAAATCCGGCGGCGTTCCGCTTCGCGGAAGAGCTTTTCGCCGGACGCGTCGACGCGCTGGTGCTCCTGACCGGGGTCGGCGCGCGGGCGCTCCTCGAGACGCTGGAGACGCGTTACCCGCGCGAGCGGGTGCTCGAGGCCTGGCGGAAGATCCCCGTCGTCCCGCGCGGGCCGAAACCGGTGCGCGTCTTGAACGAGCTCGGCGTGCCCTTCGCGCTGACGGTGCCCGAGCCGAACACCTGGCGGGAGATTCTGGCGGCGCTGGACGCCGCGGCGGAGCGTGTTCCGCTGCGCGGAAAGACCGTCGCCGTGCAGGAATACGGCGAGGAAAACCCCGAGCTCGCGTCGGGGCTCGAGGAGCGCGGCTCGAGCGTGATGCGGGTGCCCGTGTACCGCTGGGCGCTCCCCGACGACACGGGCCCTTTGCGGGAGGCGGCGCGGGCGATCGCCGGCGGCCGGGCGGACGCGGCGGTGTTCACGACGGCCGCGCAGGCGAGGCACCTCTTCCGGGTCGCGGAGGAAGAGGGGTTTTCGGAAAAATTGAGGCAGGCGTTCGCGCGCGTGGTGACGGCCTCCGTCGGCCCCGACTGTTCGCGCGCGCTTCGCGAGATGGGCCTTCGCGTGGACATCGAGCCGGAGAGCCCGAAGATGGGCCCGCTCGTCGCGGCGACCGCCGCCGAGGCGAAAACGATCTTGGAGAAATTGAGAAAAAAATGACCCCCAACGCCGGTACCCGTCCCGCCAGCGGCGCCGCCCCCGCGGACGCGCTCCACGAGAGCGTGTTCCTCAAGGCCTGCCGGCGTGAGAAGACGCCGCGAACGCCCGTCTGGCTGATGCGTCAGGCCGGCCGCTACATGAAGGAGTACCGGACGATCCGCGAGAAGACGCCGTTTCTGTCCATCTGCCGGGACAAGGACCTGGTCGCCGAAATCACCGTGACCGCGCAGGAAAAGATCGGAGCCGACGCGGCGATCCTTTTCGCGGACATCCTGCTCATCGTGGAGCCTTTCGGGCTGGGCCTGGATTTCGCCAAAGGCGACGGCCCGTCGATCCGCAGGCCCGTGCGGCAGGCCGCGGACGTCGAGGCGCTTCCCGAGGTCGAGCCCGCCGAGAGCCTGGCGTACGTGCTCGACGCGGCGCGCCTGACCCGCAGCAGCCTCAAGCCCGGCGTGCCGCTCATCGGTTTCGCCGGCGCCCCGTTCACGCTCGCCGCCTACATGATCGAGGGGGGCTCCTCCCGGGACTTCGAGGCGGCCAAACGTTTCCTGTACGACGACCCCGGCGCGTGGAAGGCGCTCATGGAAAAGATCGCTCGCGCGACGTCGAAGTACCTGAACGCCCAGATCGACGCCGGCGTCCAGGCGGTCCAGCTTTTCGACAGCTGGGTGGGTTGCCTCGAGCCCGCCGAATACGAAGAATACGTCCTTCCGTACACGGCCCAGGTTTTCCGCTCGCTCAAGCCGGGCGTCCCGGCGATCCATTTCGGCACGGGGACGGCCGCGCTTCTCGAGCTCATGGCGCGCGCGGGCGGGGACGTGATCGGAGTCGACCACCGCGTCCCGCTCGACGAGGCATGGAAGCGCGTCGGCTACAACCGGGCGATCCAGGGGAACATGGATCCTCTGGTCCTGTGCTCTTCGCTGGAGAACATCAAAAACCACGCCGTGATGATCCTCGACCAGGCGCGCGGCCGCCAGGGGCACATCTTCAACCTCGGCCACGGCGTGCTCCCGGAGACGCCGGTCGAAAACGTCATCGCGCTCACGGCGATGGTCCGCGAATTCAGCGGCAAAATTCAGGAGTTCCTCGGATGAGCGCCTCCGCCAAAACGGCCGTCCTCGTCGTGGGTTTCGGCGGCCCCGCTTCGCCGGAAGAAGTCCGGCCGTTTCTGGACAGCGTCACGGGGGGCGCCCGCATCCCGGAAAAGCGCATCCAGGAAGTGATCGGCCATTACGAGGCGCTCGGGGGCGTGTCGCCGTACAACGCCGAGGCCGCGCGCCTGGTCGCCGTGCTCGAGACGTGGCTCAGGGAAAACGGCACCCCGCTGCCGGTCGGCCTCGCGTTCCGCCATTCGAAACCGTCGCTGAACGACGCGTTCGCCCGCTTCCGTGAGGAGAAAGTCGACCGCGTGGTGGTCGTCGTCCTTTCTCCGCTGCGCAGCCGGGCGAGTTTCGACCGCTACCGTGAGCGCGTCGAAGAAGCGGCGCGGGAAGAATCGCCTTCGATCGAGGTCGCGTACATCGAACCGTTCCACGCCGACCCGCTCCTGGCCGAAGCGCTTGCGGACCGCATCGGCGCCGTGCTCGCCGAATTTTCGGCCGAGGAGCCCGCGTATTTCCTTTTTTCGGCGCATTCGATCCCCGCGCCGATGGACGCCGAGAGCGGCTACGCGGCGCAGTTCGAGGAGCTCTGCCGGCTCGCCGCCGAAAAGGCGGGCCTGAAGAGCTGGGGGATCGCCTACCAGAGCCGCAGCGGCAATCCGCGCGACGCCTGGCTGGAGCCGGACGTGAGGAAGGCGCTCAAAAAAATTCCCCGGACGTTTTCGAATCTGGTCGTCGTGCCCGCGGGTTTTCTCTGTGAGAACGTCGAGATCCTCTACGACCTGGACACCGAGCTCAAGCAGGCCGCCGAGTCCGCGGGGTTCGGCTACTACCGGGTGAGCCCGGTGCTCGATCACCCGAAGTTCGTCGGCCTGCTCGGCCGGCTCGTCCGGGAGAAGACGGGCGCCGAATGAACGTCGCCGTCCTCGGCGGCGGGGTTTCCGGCCTGGCGGTGGCCCACCGGCTGTGGGAGCTCGGGCGCGAGAAGGGGACCGCCCCGGAGGTCGCGCTGTACGAGGAGAGCGGCCGCTTCGGGGGGATCCTCGAGACCGAGCGACGGGACGGTTTCCTCCTCGAGTCCGGGCCGGACTCGTTCCTTTCCGAAAAAACGTCGGTCCTCTCGCTCGCCGGCCGCATCGGTCTCGAGAGCGAGCTTCTCGAAACGAAGTCCGCGTTCCGCCGCAGTTTCGTCCTGCGCGCCGGAGCCCTGATCCCGCTCCCCGCGGGATTTCAACTCATCGCCCCCTCGCGCGTGATTCCCTTTCTCGCGAGCCCGCTTTTTTCCCCGGCCGGAAAACTGAGGATGCTTTCCGAGCGATGGATCCCGCCGCGCCGTGAGCCGCAGGACGAAAGCGTCGCCTCGTTCATCCGCCGCCGTTTCGGCCGGGAGGCGCTCGAGCGCGCGGGCCAGCCGCTCGTCGCGGGCATCTATACCGGCGACCCGGAGGAGCTGAGCGCCGAGGCGGCGCTCGGGCGTTTCCGCCGTCTGGAACGGGAGGAGGGCGGCGTGCTGCGGGGGCTGGCTCGGCGCCCCGCAGAAGGCGCGGGCCCGCGTTACGGACTCTTTCTTTCGTTCAGAGAAGGGATGCAGACGCTCACCGACCGGCTCGCCTCGCGTCTGCCCGAGGGGTGGCTCCGGCCGCGCTGCGGCGCGCGCCGCGTGTCGTTCGACGGAAGCCGCCGGCGGTGGCGGATCGAATTCTCCGACGGGACGGTCCGGGAGGCCGACGCGCTGGTCTCGACGCTGCCCGCGCCGCGCGCGGCGCGACTCCTGGCGGAAAGCGCCCCGTCCCTGGCGCGGCGCCTTTCGGAAATCCCGCACGAGTCCGTCGCCTCGCTCCATCTGGCCTGGCCGTCCGCATCGGTGCGGCACCGGCTGGACGCGTTCGGTTTCGTCGTGCCCAGGACCGAGCGAAGCCCGCTCACGGCCTGCTCGTTTCCGGCGCGCAAGTTCGAAGGACGCGCGCCGTCGGAAGGCGCGCTCTTCCGTGCGTTCGTCGGGGGAGCCTTCGGCCACGAGGCCTACGGGATGGACGACCGGGACCTCATTCGAGCCGTCTCCGCGGAGCTCGGCCGCGTGCTCGGCATCGCCGGCGAGCCGCTCTTCGCGACCCTGCGGCGTCATCCGCAGTCTATGGTACAATACCGCGTCGGCCACGCCGGCTTCGTCGCGGCGATCGACGAGGAGCTGCGGATGTTTCCGGGACTCCTTCTTGCCGGCGGCTGGCGCCGCGGAGTCGGAATCCCCGATTGCGTGACGGAAGCGGAAGCGCTGGCTGAAACCCTTTATTCTCAACAGGTTACAAAAGGACAAATCCGATGAAACTGTACTGTTTCCCGCGCTCGGGCAATTCCCGCGAAGTGAAGCTCATCCTGGCGGAGAAGGGGCTGAGTTACGAGCCCGTCGATATCCACGCCAAGGATTTCGACAAGCAGGACCCTGAATTCCGCAAGGCGAGCCCGGGCGGCAAAGTGCCCGCGATCATCGACGGCGACGTCTATCTGTCCGAGGCGTTCGAGATCAACCAGTATCTGGAAAGAAAATATCCCGATCCGCCGGTGATGCCGGCGAACGAGGACGAGCGCAAGCGGATCCGCGAATGGGTGGCCGTGTACGACAAGAAACTCGTCCTGAGGATCGGGCTCCTCGTCATCGAGTGCCTCCTCAAGCCGAAAGACCAGCAGAGCGAAGCCCAGAAAGAAAAACTGCGCGGTGAAATCCGCGAAGCGCTGGGAGACCTGGACCGGATGCTCGAGGGGAAGGAGTACCTGTTCGGGGCCTACTCGCTGGCGGACGCGTCGGTGACGCCGCATCTGGCGGCGCTGCCGATCCTCGGCATGTCGATCCCGGCCGAGTACAAACGCCTCACCGCGTGGTTCGCCCGCATCCAGGCGCGCCCCAGCTTCAAGCAGTCCCAGTCTTAGGCGGGATTTTTTTTGCGGCGGACGACGGCGCCGGCCCAGGCGCGTCCCTGGCGGACGAAAGAGGAGAGAACGGCCTTTTCCTCCTCGCCGATGAGCAGGAAACTGGCGCCCACTTCGTAGGATCCCGGCGCCGCGTTCGAGGACCATTCGGAAAACAGGCGCGCCGTGAAAGTGCCGTGGCCCGGCAGCTGCAGCGTCAGCCGGAGGCGGTCGGAAACGGGCACCGGTTCGGGTGAAGTGAAGCGCACGCCGAGCGGCGAAAGATCAAGGATCGTGGTGGTGTGTTCGAGCGGGATGGGGACATGACCGGCGGCTTCCAGGTCCGCGAAAGAGGCCGGTAATTTGCAGGGGACTCTTGGGCATTGTCGTCTTTCTTCTTCCATGAAAGCTCCTCGGATGCCCGAACGATCGTTGCCAACCCATTTAAGCATGCGGGCTAACGGATTGCAATGAAATTCATGAAAACCGGAGGAAACATGCGCAAAATCGTTTCACTCTTCGTCCTCGCCGCGGTTCTCGCCGGCGGCCGGCCCGCGTTCGCGGCCTCTTCCGGGGAAGGCGCGCCTTTCGCCTCGTCCGACGATTTCGGCGCCTGGATGACCGCCTATTACCGCAGCCCGGAACCCGCCAGAGTCGGACCGGCGGCCGTGTACTTCTGCGACACGCTGGGCGGAGTGAAGATGACTTCGCGGATGGCCGTCGCGGCCTTCTTCGCGGGGATTTTCCGAAAAGATCCGGCGACGATGCGGGAGACGTACCGGCTGGCGGCGTCCGGATCCGAGGACCTCAAGATGTTTCTCTCGAACGCGATCTGGCTCGCGGATACGCCGGAGGCCCGCGGCCTCCTCGAATCCGCCTCGCGGGAATGGACCGCGGCCCCGCTTCCCGAGATCCTGGGCCGCGAGATCCAGGCGCCGCCGAAAGACATTCTCACCGCGCCGCTCTCGCCGCCGATCCTGGACATGCTCTGGGCGAATTTTTCCGCGACCGGCGATCCCGCGCCGGTGCTCCGCGTGATCAAAGCCGGCGAGCTCAAGGAAAACGCCAAGGGAGGCGACCTCGCCACGGCCGATTCGGCGATTTATTCGCTGGGTTCCAACATCAAGCAGCACGACAAGGTCCGCGAGATCTGCGAGCAGGAGTTCGCCAAGGCCACCGGTTTTCGCAAGATCATGCTCGGGCGGGTCCTCGACGGAACATGGATCAGCGATACCGGAAAATGATCCGCGGGCTGAAAGCCGCGCGCCCCGCGCGCGGCGCGGCCGCGTGGTTCGTCTACATCCTCCGCTGCGGCGACGGCTCGCTCTACACCGGGATCACCAACAACCTGGCCCGGCGCGTGCGCCTGCACGGATCCGGCCGCGGGGCGCGCTACACGCGCAGCCGCCTGCCGGTGCGTCTCGTCTGGCGGGAGCGCTGCGCCGACCGTTCGCGCGCGCTCGTGCGCGAATGCGCGGTCAAGGCGTTCGGACGCGCCCGCAAGCTCGCGTTGATCAAGGCGAAGGGAAAGCGATGAAACGCGGCCTTCCGCTCGCGGCGGGCGTCGTTTTCTTCAGCCTGCTCTTCCTGCTCGTCAAGGAAAACGAAGGCCGCACGGCCGCCGAGACGAAGCTCAAGGACCTCCAGTACCGCCTCGACACGGCCAACGACGAGAAATCCGACGTCGCGAACGACCTCGAGGCCAAGATCGCCGCGCTCGAGGGCCGGCTCCAGGAGACGACCGAGCGCTACGAGGCGCTCCTGGCCGAGAAGGGCAAGGCGATCGAGGCGCTCGACGCCGGCGCGCGGGAGGCCGAGGCGCGCCACGCGGAGGAGTTGAAGGCCCGGGACGGAGAGCTGGCCGACCGCGACGCCCGCTCGAAAAAAGACGTCGAAAAATTCACCGGGCTCCTCGGCGAGAAGAGCGCCGAGATCACCGACCTGGGCGCCCGCCTCGAAGAGGCCTCGAAGCGCATCGCGGCGCTCCTCAAGAAGAAGGAGTCTCTGGAGGCGAAGATGCTGGCCGCCGACGGCCGCATCGAGGAGCTCGAGCGGGCGGTGAAAGAGCTCGAGAAGAAGAACGCCCAGCTTTCCGCCGACCTCGCGAAGACCCGGCAGGAGACCGCCGTTTCCGACTGAACCGGGTAGTCCCCGGGCCTCCTTTTTGGTATAATAAGACGTCTTCAGCAAGCCCTTTCATTTCCTCACGAACGCCATCCGGGATTCCCATGGCCTCTCGGGGTTTAAAAAAACGACTCGCGAATAATCTCCGTAAAATTTCCCCCGCGCTCGCGTTCCGCCTCGGGCTCAAGCTGCTCGTTTTCCTGCCGGGGCTGGCGGTCGCGGCCGTCAGGAGTTTTTGGCGGATCCGCCGCTGGCGAGACGCGGCGCGCAGCCGGCTCTTTATCGCCCGCAACCGGCTGGCTTTCGAAGGCATCGACGAATCGACACTCGTCGTCGAGGCGAAGGCCGGCGGCGTCCTGAACTCGAACCAGATCTGGAGCTGCCGCGACGCCTCCGGAAAGACCGTCCGGTATTTCGTGAAGATCTTCCTGCCGATGGGCTCGTTCTGGGCGAAGCACCTGTCGGAGCTGTCCCCGTTTCCCGCGATCCGGGCCGGCGGCACGCACGAGCGCTTCACCGCGGACCTCGTCGGCCGCGCCGAGCTGGCCGCCCTCGGCATCGCGGTCCCGCGGCTCGTCGCGTTCGACGCCGTCGAGAAGCTGATGGTCACCGAATGGCTGGACGGGAGCAACGTCGACGAGCTCCTGGCCCGGATCGCTTCCCGCCCCGGGCTGGTGGAGGAGGAGGACCGCCACGTTGTCCGGCTTTGCGCGACGGAGCTGGCGCGCGTCCACGAGGCGGGCTTCTCCCTGATCGACACCCAGCCCGTGAACTGCATCTGGGTCCCGACGCAGGGAAAGGTCTATTTCACCGATCTCGAATTTTGCACCCGCGAGGATCGCCGCGTCTGGGACGTCGGGTTTTTTCTCTGCTTCCTGGCGCTGCGGTTTTCCGGCGAGAAGAAGAAGGTCCTTTCGGCCGTGTTCGTCGAGAATTACCGCAGCTCGTGCGTGAAGCCGCTGCGCGGCGTCGGACGCGCCGGCGCCGATCTCAAAGAATACCTCCCGGTCCTCGAGAGCCTCCTGGACGTGAGGCGGTTCACCCCCGAAGACCTCCTGTCGGAACTGTCGAGCTGAAACCTGAACAAGCGGCCGCGGGTCGTGTATAATCAAGACATGTCCCGAAGAACACGCAGGACGCCGGAGGCCCCGGCCCACAAGAACCTCGAGATCGAGATCCAGCGGCTCGCCTTCGGAGGCGAGGGCGTCGGTTTCGTCGAGGGGAAAGCGTGCTTCGTCGAAGGCGCGCTGCCCGGCGAAACCGTCATCGCCCACATCCTCCAGGACAAGAAAAACTTCATGAAGGCTCGCGCGATCAAGGTGCTCGCGCCGTCCGCTTCCCGCGTGACGCCGCCCTGCGCCTGGATCGAGACCTGCGGCGGCTGCCAGTACCAGCACGTTTCCTACGCCGAAGAACTCAAGCTGAAAGAAGCCCAGGTGCGCGAGGTGATGGAGCGCTCGCTCGGCCTCCCCCGGGACGTCTTCCGTTCGATCCGCAGCGACGGCCGCGAATACCGCTACCGCAACAGCGTCACCGTCCACCGCACGCAGAAGGACGACCGCCGTCCCCAGGCCCTGGGTTTCGTGGGCCGCGACAACCGCACGCGGGTCGCCGTCGCGGACTGCCTGCTCGTCGACGAACGGCTGGCGCCGGTGTTCGCCGCGCGCGGCCCGCTGAAGAAGGGCGTCGAGCGCGTCTCGTTCAAGCTTTCGGAAAAATCGGAGATCGTCTCCGACCTCGAGGAGACCTTCCCGCGCATCCGGATCGGCTCCCAGTCGCTCCTGGCGAGCTCGCGCGGATTTTTCCAGAACAACCTCGGCGTCACCGCGCTCCTCGCCGCCCAGGTGGGCGAGTGGGTGGATGAGACGAAACCTTCCAGCTTCTTCGACCTGTACGCGGGCGTCGGCACGTTCAGCTTCCTGTCCGCGCCGTCGGTCGCGTCCGTTTTTTGCGTCGAAGAAAGTCCCGAGAGCCTGCAGGCCCTGCGCATGAACCGCGCCGAGCGTTCGCGCCATTCGCTCGAGATCATCGAAGGAAGGTCCGAAAAGGCGTTTCCGCTCGTGTGGGACCGCCGCGGGGAAGGCCGGGCCATGATCTGCCTCGATCCGCCCCGCGCGGGCCTGGAACGGGAGCTCGCCGAGTTCCTCGGCGCACGCACGGACGCCTCGGCGATCGTGTACGTCTCCTGCGACCTGGCCACGCTGGTCCGGGACCTGAAAATCATCCTGGACGCGGGCCGGTATGTCGTCGCCGAGGCCGTCCCGTTCGACATGTTCCCGCGCACCCGGCACATCGAGATCGCCGTCCTCCTCAAACCCGCCCCGAGCGCCTGACGTTTTCTCCGCCGCCCGAAAGGTTTACAAGCGGGGCGCTCGCGTGTTATAATTTAACTAATATTAAGCAATAACTAACAATCTTAGATAACGAAAGGCCCCCGCATGGAACTCTTGAAGGGAAAAGAGAACGAAGAAAAGGCCAAGTCACTCGACGTCGCGGAAGACGCACGCGAGGAAGCCTGGAAGCATCCCAGTTT
>DATJEK010000160.1:0-26251 GCA_035496715.1 Candidatus Eiseniibacteriota bacterium
CCAGCAGGGAGTCGACGAACGTATTCTCGATAACGCCAGCCTCAAGAACATGGACGCGCTGATCGCCAGAGCCAAGCAGAACATCCTGGAGGCCCAAAACGCCGTCCGGCAGGAAACACTCGCGGCGGCGGCGCAGAAAAACGCCAAGACTCAGGCGGATATCGATCGCCAAAAGGCCGTCGACGCGCTCTTGTCCGAGATCGCCCGCATCGACGCGATCGAGGACGCCGTAAAAGCCCGCGCGGAATTGAATGTTCTCGCCGAGCGGCTTCGCAGCAACCTCCTGAAACGCGACGTTCAAAGCAACTTTGATCTTTTGGAGAAAAACGTCCAAGCCAGGGAAAAGGCCGCCGCCGACCGGAAAGCCGCCGACGCTTTGCGCGAACGCGCGCAGGCGGAAGCCCTGACCCGTCTGGCGGAAACCGGGCGTCTGCAAAGGCAGATGAACGATCTCGATTTCACGGACGAGACGGCCTTCGACGCGTTCGTCCGATCGGTAAATGACTCGAAGCTTTCCGCCGCCGACAAGAAAGCGATGCTGGATCAGCTCCAGGCGAGGACGGCCTCGCAGACCCAGGAAGCGCTCGATCGGGCCGATCGTTTGATCCAGGCGGCCTCTTTGGAAAAAGACGCGGCGAAGGCGAAAGATCTGCTGGACAGGGCGCAGGAGGATTCCTCGCGGGCGCTGAAAATCTCGGCCAATCTGGAAAACCGCGCCGGCGTCGATCAAGCCGTACGGCGGACCGACGACCGCATCACCGCCGCGCTCGGGAAAATCAACGACTCGCTGGAGAACGCCGTTCTGGAGGCCCTCGAGGCCTTCAAGACCAGCCGGGATCTGTCCGCCGCCGAGCAGGCGCTGGAGCGCGCTTCGAAGGTTCTGAAAGGCGCGCGCCTCAAGGCTCTGCAGGAACGCGTGCAGGCCGCGCGCGACGCGGCGGCCCGGCGCGCCTCCGGCACGCGGACCCGCATGTCGACTCCCGTCCAGACTCGCCGCCGGGCGTTGAGCCGTCTTTTGACGCAGCTTCGGGCCAGGCACGGCGCGACGCTCGCTCCGATCGTGAATTATCTTTTGGCTCGGAAGGATCTGAAGATCAGCGACCTGGAAGGAATGGCCCGGCTCCTGAACCAGCTTTCGGCGGCCGAATCGCGGTACGCCGTCCAGTTCCTGTCGCGCCGCAACGCCCAGAAGAGACTCGGCGGGATCAAAGACCTCCGCAGCCAGGTCCGGGAGCTGCGCGACCGCATTGAAAACCGGCGCGAAGCTCTCCGGCTCCGGCAGACGATCAGAGCCGTCGCCGCGGAGGCGAGGAAATACGGCGCGAACTCCCGGCAGGCCGCCGCCTTTAACGAGCTCATGCGGTCGCTGGGCCTGACGTACAACCTGGCCCTGCACAAACGCCTGGCCGCGCTCGACGCCCGGACGATGGCGGCTCTCATGAAAGACGTCGGGCTCATGGGCGCCGGCATGATGCGCCAGCCCTACGGCTCGCTGGCCGCCTTCGGGCAGTTCAAAGATCTCCTCGCCGCGCACGAGGCCGTCGCGCGGGCCCGCGCCGCCGGCCAGTCGGCGGCCGTGGCTCAGGCGCTGACGAACGTCGAAGGCGTCCGGACGCGCATTCGGGACGCGATCGGCCCAACGCGCGAGACCGAAGCTGCCAAACCGGCCTCCGGAGTCCGCGGGTGGCTCGCCCGGGCCGCGGGCACCGTGGCCGGCTGGTTCGGGGTTTCGCGGACGACCGAAACACGCAAGGACCTCGTCGGCGCCTCCGACAATCTCGGCGTGACGTCTACCGAGAAACGCCAGGCCCGCGAGAGTTATTTCGCCGCGCAGATGAAAGTCATGCGGGAGGGGATCAAGGCGGAGCTGGAGCGGCAGGGCCTGAAGCTGCCGCTCACCCGGAACGGCGAGATCGATTTCAGGAAGATCGTCGCCATGAAGAACGGGGGCCGCACGGTCGGCTCCACCGTCGTCAACGGCACCTACGTCGAGGTCAACGCCGCGGGCGAGCTCCTCATCGTCGACGAGACCCATTTCGGCGAGTTCGATCACTACGGTTTCGCGCGCGAGGCGGTTTACGCGTCGTCGCGCCAGCTGGCGGCCCATGAACTGGTCGAGCTGAAGCTTTGGAAGCAGGTCTTGAGCGAACTCCTCCCCGGACTCGGCGAAACGGAGATCCGGGATCTTATCGCGCGCGGCCAGCTGCGTGACCTGATCCAGAAATTCCTGAACGAAGGCACGGACGAGCAAAAGGCGTTCATTCAGCGGGTCAACGATCTGGCCCACGAGACCGCGACCCGTCTTTTCGGCGACAGGACCGCCCCCGGGGAAAATGTCGCGGACGGCCGGGACGTCTCCTCGCAGGTGGACGAGGCCCTCGCCTCGGAATCCGCGCTGGCGAAAACTCTGAGGCAGGACGCCCGCGCGCTGGGACTCTCGACCCTGCAGGTGCTCGATCTGGCGGGTGTGAAAACGGGTTCGCGCCTGGGCCGCCTCTGGGAAGGGATCACCGGCCGGTCGGCTTCCAAGGCCCGCATCCGGGAGCGTGAAAACCAAAAGAAGCTGTCGGAGGCCCGATCGGACGTCACGGCGGCCGAGGCTGAACTGGCGTTCGCCGGGGTCCGCGCCAACGTGGCCCGCATCGCGGCCGAACGCGCCAAAAACGCTTCCGACGGGGAACGGCTTCCTTTGGAGACGGAAGCGGCGAAGAGGGAGTACGAACAAAGGGAAGCGCGGTCGAACGTCGCGTTCGCCGAATATCACCTGGCCGCGGTATCGGGCGCCGACCGGGAAACGATCGAGCGGGCCCTGGACGAACTCGAACGGGCCGAAACGGCCGAGCGGCAGGCGCTCGACGATCTGGACGCCGCCCGGCGGCGCGCAGGCGTGATGCTCGGACGATACACGGACTTCGCGACCTCCGAAACCCTCAAATTGAGACTGTACCGCTCGACGCTTCTGCGGCTGGCGCAATTCGGCCTGGAGATGAAGAGCGCCGAATCCGAAGCGACCCGGAACCTGGGCAGCTCGGAGCAGAGGCGGGAATACGACGACGCCGTCCTCCGGCGCGAAGAGGCGCGGCAGAAAGTCGCCGCCGCCGAAAAGAAAGCCGAGGCGCTCGCCGGCAAGGCCGCGGAGACGCGCGCCGCCGCCCGGGCCGCTTCTCGAGTATCGGTCTGGGGCCGGATGTGGGGCGCCGTCTGGGGCACCGGCGAAGCCCGCAAGAAGATGGGCCTGCTCGACAAAGTGAGGACCGTGCTCCACGTCGGCGCCATCGGCGTCGGCGTCCTGGCCGGCGTCGCCGCGACCGCCACCGCGTTCGTCGCGACGGCATCGGTGGCGGCGGTCGCGGCGCCGATCCTGACCATCGCCTCGGGACTTTTGTTCGGCGGCATGGCGGCGATCTCCATCGCCAAGAATTATTCCGAGAGCAAATCGAAAGGGGAATTCCTCCGGAAATCCGTCGCGCCCGCGCTCGTTCTCCTGGGCATCGGGGTCGGGGCCCCGCTGGCCGTCCTCTCGCTGGCGGCACCCGCCCTTCTGACGGCGGCCACCTCGGCAGCCTCGGCCTTCGCGACTTCCGTCCTTCCCGCGATCGTCGAAAACACCGGTTATCTGATCGATTCCGCGAAAAATTTGTACCAGGACGGCGCGTCCCGCGCCGCCAACGTCGGGGCGATCGCCGCCCTGTCCACGGGCGTGGCCGGCGCCCTCCTCGGGCTGTGGGTCGGAGCCGCAGCCGGTTTCGCCGCGGGCGTCCTGAGCAATCTGTTCTGGGCCTCCTCATCCGTTTTCGAGCTCAAGCATCAGGCCATCCTCAACGCGGAAACGGCCGAGGTGCTGGAGGCGAAAGCCGAGGTGAAGATCGCGGAGACGGAGCGGGCTTACGCCGAATTCGAGGTCGCCTCCGCGGTTTACGGCAGGACCTCGGCGCAGGCCAAGGCCGCTCTGGAGGCGCTCGCGAAAGCCGAGGCCGCGGAACAGCGGGCGATCCTGAGGGCGCAGGAAGCCAGGCGCGGCGAGCGGAAGATGGAGGGAGAATACGCCGATTTCGACGCATACCAGATTTCGATCCTGAAGGACATCCGCGTCTCCCGTTCCGCCATGCTCAAGATCGCGATCTTCAACGAAGAGATGCGCGGGAAGATCGCGGTGGCCGAGAAGAAACTGAGAGCCGGTTCCGAACGGCAGAAGCAATACGAGCTCGCCAAAAACCGGCGGGAAAAGGCCAGCCGCGCGATGCACGAGGCGTGGGAGGGCGTCTTCAACGCCGACCGGGACGTCAAGACATCGGCCTCGGCCGAGACGCTGTGGAAGCAGACACTCGCGGAACTGGCCTCCGCGGAATACGAGTTCTCCCTGGTCCTCTTCGGCAGGGGACGCGAAACCCGGGCTGCCCGGCGCGCCGCCGTGGAGGCACAGGCCGCGGCCCAGGAGCAGGCGGCGCGGACCCGGGGCCTCGTCGATTCGCTCGCGGCCGCGGACGGGCGGGGAGAAATCACCGTCGACGATCATGCCGCCCGCAACCGGCATTTCGCCGACGCGTTTACCGGGATCGGCCGGGAGATCGCCGCGGAGCTGGCGAAAAAGGGCCTGGCGCTGCCGCTGAACTCGCGGGGAGAGGTCGATTTCAGGAAACTTTACGAGACGAGGGAAGACAAAAAAAAACGCATCCTCGTAATCGGCCAGACCTCCATCGAAGTCACGGCGACCGGCGAGCTCGTCATCATCGACGCGCGCTTCGGCGAGTTCGACCACTACGGTTACGCCCGCGACGCGGTCTACGCCTCCAACGCTCAGATGGCCGCGCACGAGCTCTCGGAGCTCCGGAACTGGAAACGGATCTTCATGGAGCTCACGGGGCTTTCGGCGGACGACGCCGCCAAGCTCATGGCGGAGGGAGGCCTGAGGCGGATGATCCGCAATCTCCTGAACAGCGGAATCCAGGAACAGGCCGACGCGATGCGCGCGCTGGACGCGCTCCTGCACGGCGCGGCGACGGAGCAGTTCGGCGACAAGGATACTCAGAAGACGAACGTCGGAAAAAACGAGGACGTCGCCGCCCGCGTCGAGGAGGCGCTGGCTTCGAAGGCGGAGCTGACGAAGGCGCTGGAGACGCTGAAAAAGCTCGGCTTGAAGTCGGGCGATTTTCTGGCCCTCGCGCGGCGGGAAGCCGCGGGCCGGGCGGACCTGATCGGCGCGAGCACCGGGACCCGGGTGTCGGGCAGCACGGAAAAGCTCACCGACGAGCAGGTCCAGAGGGCGCTCGAGCTCTACCGGAAGACCCTGGCCGCGGCGAAGGATCTCGACAGCGAAGAAACCCGCGTTTTCGCCGTGCCGGTTTTCCGCACCACGGACGGGCGGGAATTGACCCCCGCCGAAATGCTGGAGCTGTTCAAGCAGGATGCCACCCTGCTTCAGTCCGGACTGATCGCGGCCGCGGAGTTCCGCTCGGCGGCCGAGCTGACCGACGAGCAGAGGGCCGCTTTCTACCAGGAAGGCGGCGTCGGACAGGACAATGCGGAGCTGGAATTCAACCTGCTGAAGCCGGAAGCGAAGAAATGGCTCGTGCTGGCGTTCCTGATGGCCAACGAACGCGACAACCGGAACGCCGACCGTTCTCGCGAAGCGGACCAGGCGAACCGGGAATACGCCCGAAAGCGCGGCGACGCCAACGCGTTCAAAGGGGACTACATTCACGGCGTCGGCGAAGACGTGCGGACGGCGGGGGAGGTCCTGCAGAACGGAAACCTGGCCGGCGAAGTCCGCGGGGAGGCCGATCGTTATCCGCTGAACGTCGACACCAGCCAGCTGGGCGTGGTCTATGAACGGGGTATCGCCGTCGACAAATCCTATTCTTCGCTGGAAGAGCTGATCCAGGGATCCACGACGAGCGGCTACGGGTCCGTTTTCCTGATTTATGACGGCGCCCGTTTGAACGCCAGCCCGCTCTACCGGACGAGCGAATCCAACAACGCCAGCGCCGCCGATCACCGGACCTTCTTCATGGGGGTCCCGCGGCAATACGTTAGCGCCGTGGTTCTGAAAAACGCGGCCGCCGATCTGGAATCGGCCAAACGGCAGGTCCTCTCCAGCGGCTTCTACACGGCGATCTACGACATGAAGGGAAATCTGCTGTTCACCGCGGCCGAATACGACGCCCTGCGGGCGGAGCAGGCGCTGAAGGACTTTTCCGCGAAAGACGCCAAGGAGCTGGGCGAGTCGATCGCGCGGGCCGCCGAGGCGGCGCTGCAGGCCTGGCAGAACGGCGACCAGGCGGGGGCGGTGGACTCTCTCCTGGCCGAGCTGGAGAAGGTGCCCGGGTTCGCCGAGCTCTTCCAAAAAGACGTCGGCGTGAAAGAGGGTTACACCTTGAGACAGCATACGGAGATGGTCCTCGGCCAGTTCCTGAAATACCAGGCCGCGGGTTTTGCCGGCGTGGGCGTGGCCGACAAGGGGATCGACCTCCCATTTTTCCTGATCCTGACGGCTCTGCACGACATCGGCAAGCCGTTCGCCGCCGAGGAGAACGACCTGAGCCGGCAGCACGCGTATACCGCCAGAGTCTTGAACATCCTTCTGGCGAAGCTGGGATACAGCCAAACCCAGACCGATTTCGCGATCGCTCTCCTGTCCGCCGATCCGATCGGCGGCTACATGCAGGGCAAGCTCACGCTGGAGCAGGCCGTCCAGCAGCTGAAGACGATGGCCCGGTCGGCGGGCCTGAGCGCGGACGTCTTCTTCCGCCTGCTCGAAAGCCTGGCCAAGGCGGATGCCGCCAGCTACACCAGCGACGCCGTCGACGCCAGAGGGCTGGAGGGCGAGCCCTCCCTGGACGGGAAGTTTGATTTCTCTTCCGGGAAGATCGAATACAGCGGCGAAAAGAGCGCGGTCGCGCCCGAGGGTCTGAACAAGCGCTACGAAGAGCTGACGAAAGCGCTGATCTCGGCGGACACCCTCCGTGCCGAAGCCAAGCTCAAGCAGGAGCTCGAGTCTCTGGACGCGCTGGACAACGCCCTGCTGAAAGCCTTCAAGGAGCTGGCCGAAAAGTACGCGAGCGACAAACGCCTGACTCCGGCTCAGGCGAAGGCCTGGCAGGATATGGCGGACCGCAAGAGAGCGGAACAAAAGCAGGCCGAAGCGGAATTGAAGGCGGAGCTCGCCGCGCTCGACGCCTCGGACGCCGGAGAGGTTGACGCCTTCAAGGCGAGGATCCAGGCCGACTCCCGCCTGGTCCCGTCGCAGAAGGCGGGCTGGCTCGCGTCCACGGGCGTGGCGGTCGGGAAGGCGGCGCGCCGCGCGACGGCGATCCGGGAGGCGATGGACAAGCTGACTCTCGCCGAAAACGAGACCGCGGATTTCGCGGGAGCGGCCGCGCGCGCGAACGAGGCGCTGCAGGCGCTCAGGGACAACGGAGATAGCGTCTCGAACGTGAACGCCGCCGAAGCGCGCGTGCGGGCGATCGAGGCCAAGCGCGACGCGGCCCTGAATCCGGTCGTTCCGCCCGCTCCGCCCCCCGTGAAGAAGACGGCCGAGGAATCCAGGCAGGACCGGCTCCGCGAGCTTCTCCAGCGGATGTTCGCCGTCGGCGCCGGCACCCTCTTCGATGCCGCCGAGGCGGACCGGCTGAACGCGATGCTCGAGGAGATCCTCAGGGACAACTCCGATCACGGCCTGGCGCTGCCTCTGCGCACGCCCGGATTCACCGGCGAGGCCGTCCCGTTCCATGACGAAAAAGCCGCGCCGGCGCCCGTCGAAGGCGGATATTTCACGCTGAAAAACGGCGTCATCGAAATCGACGTCCAGAAAACCGCCGAGGCCTCCCTGGACGCTCTGGTCAGAGCCCTCGACCGGGTCGGCGTCATCGGCGCCTCCGCCGAGAAACTGGCCCTGCTTCTCAAGGCGAGAATGGCGCTGATGCAGAAAGCCGGAACGGCCACCGGGCCCGTGCTCGTCAAGCTCTGGGCCCACGCGGCTCAGCCCGCCTATTTCGAAAAAGGCGTGATCCATCTGGACATGGGCGTCCTGCAGGACGGCCGGCTGGAGGCCAACGAGCTCGAGGCTTTCGCGAATTTGGCCGCGCTCCACGAGGGAGAGCACGCGGCGCAGCGGAGGGCTTCGGGCCTCACGACGCTGACCGAGGAGCAGAAGCGCGAGGAAGAGTTCCGCGTCGTTCTCTCGGATCTCGAAAACTTTTCCCGGTCGTCCTTCAACCGCCGGGAGAACGCCCTCTCCGCGCTGGAAAAACTCGGTTATACGGACCAGGCCTACTACAAACTGCTCGCGGCGGCCCATGAAAGGATCACCGCCGTCGAGGACGCCCGCAAGGCCGAGCGGGAAGCCCAGAAACGCCTCGAAGAGACGCAGTGGGCGGAAGCCGCGCAGAACGACGCGGCCGGCCGGACGTCACTGGCGCCGCAGGCGGACGGACGCACGTCGCGCGCCTCCGTCGACGCCTCCGAGGCGGCCTACAAGAGATCGCGCGATCTCTACGCGGCGCTTCGCGACCGGCTGAAGACCCTCGATCCGGCGGCCTCCCGCCGCGCCAACGCCGGTTTCGAGGCGGCCGAGGCGATGATCGGGGCGCTGGGCAAAATCCGGGAAGCCCGGGACAAGGCGGCCGAGGCGAAGACGAAGCTCGACGCCGGCGACCTGAACGGCGCCCAGGAATCCTACAAGCAGGCGAGGGACGCCGCCATCGAGGTTTCGCGGCTCTTGGAACGGGCCAAGACGATGTGGCGCGTGCAGGGGAACCAGGAGGCGGTGAAATGGGCGGACCAGCGCCTGGAGGCCCTGAGCCAGGGTTTGTCGGTGTATCTGGTGACGCTCGGATTCATCGAGAAGCAGCTGGAATACGAGGAGCGGCTGCGGCGCGCGCCGGAGGACAAGGCCCGCTCCGCTCTGGACCTTCAGCTGGCGGAAGACGAATTGAAGCGCGAGAAGGCCGACTACCTCCGCCGCATGGCCGCTTTCCCCTCCGACAGGAAGCTCACCGAGGACGAAGTCCGCCAGGTCCTCGACCTGAAGAAGAAGCTCGACGCCGTGCAGGCCAAGGTCACGCGCTGGAGGGCGATCGAGGAGGGATACAACGATTACGTGGAGAGCATCCAGAAAAAACTCGAGGAGACCAAGGCCGAGCTGGCGCTGTTCTCGGGGCTGGCCTCCGGCGTGGACTTGATCAACGAAAACGCGGCCGTCGCGCGCGAACTCGACCGCTTGAACGGGCCCAAGGCGGGCGAGGCCAAGAAAGAGGAAAAGAAGGAAACGGAACGCGCCGAGGCGGAGGCGGAGACGGGCGAGGAGAAGCCGGCCGCTCCTCCGGCCAAGAAGGAGGACGACGCCATCGTGCCGGGCGGCGAAGAATCCAAGATCCTGGAGAACGTGTCGCTGGACCGCGACGAGGCGGACAAGATGAATCTCCACGAGCGCCAGAATTGGCTCGTCGCCGCGTATTCCCGGGCCGGTTCGCGCGCGCTGAATTCGGAGGAGAACCGCGTGATCAAAGGCTGGGACGCGCTGATGCGGGGCGACGCCACCGGCAACGACGAATTCCTCTCTTCGCTCCTGGAGGCCGGGCTGGTCAGCGGCGCTTCCGACCTGGCTTCCTTCAAGGCCCTCCTGGCCTCGCGGGCGATCGATCTGAGCGGACTCTCGAACGCCAAAGCGCTCGAGCTCCTCGCCGGCAAGGGCGTCCTGACCGAAAGCGACGCGGCGAGAGCCGCCTCCGCGCTCGCCGCGTTCGAAGCCAAGAATCTGGAGATGCCGCTGTGGGCGCACAAGAAATCCATCGATCCGGAAGGAAGGACTCAGCCGCTGACCGAGGAGGAATCGGCGGAGCACCTGGCTTTCCTCGCCTGGGCCTACCGGTATTTCGGCCGCTCGAGGCCGAGCGAGCAGGAGCTTCTGGAGAAATGGTCGGGATTCTACACGCTGACGCGCGCGATGACGGGCGCCAATGAGTGGGACGCCCACGAGAAGACCCCGGTCTCGAAAGGCACGGGACTCGCGGCCGACGCGCGGGACGAAGCGGTCGGGCGTCTCGCCTCCGCGTACGAAAAAGCCGCCCGGGCGAAGGATCTCGCGGCGTTCAAGAAAGCGCTGGAGGACGCCGCGACGGAACGCAGGGCGCTGGGCAAGCTGACCGACGTGGAGGACGCCGCGATCGCGGACGCGGAAGAGGCCGCGAAAAAATCGATCCAGGAGAGAACGGCGGAGCTCGCCGCCGCCTATCAGTGGGCGCGCCGGAACACGAATTTCAAGACGACCTCCAAGACCGACACGCGCACGCCGGCCGAGAAGATCACGCCGCTTTTGGTTTTCCACGTTGCCGCCCAGGCGAAATACCGCGGCCAGATCGATCTGTCGCGCAAGGAGCTGGACGCGCTTTTCGAGCAGGTCCGGGGGGGCATGGAAGCGGGGCTCAGCTTCGAGCAGGCGGAGGCCAAGGTCGACGAGACGAGGCTGGGAACGAAGTTCAGCCCCGCGTACCTGGCGTTTTACAAGGACATGCAGCGTCATCTCGGCCGCCTGTCGGTGTCGGACTCCGAGCTCGACGCGCTCAAGGCGGGCTACCGGGATTTTACGACCGAGCGCGCGCGCCGGCAGGGTGAACTCGACACCGCGAAAGGGGAGGGCCTGATTTTCGACCTGGCCGAACAGTCCGCGTTCCTCAACGCCGACGACGCCGCGCGCGCGGCGACGCTCCTGGCTAAGCGGGAAGCGCTGGCCGCCGCGGCCTCGACGACCGAATCCAGGCGGCAGGAAGAGCTGGACGAGGCCGTCCTGCGGGGGCTCGCGTTCGACGACACCGAAAAGCAGGCTTTTCTCGCGGAGACCGACGCGGCCGCCCGCGGGAGGATCGTGCAGGCGAAGATCGAGGCGAAGATCGCCGCCGCCGACCGTCTGAGCGCCTTCCAGTCGGCGCTGGCCGCCAGCCTGAACGGCGTGAGGGTGCGGGACTGGCTCGCCGCGCGCGGCGCGGACAAGGCCAAGCTCTCGGAGGCGCAGGCGCTCGAATTTTACCGCTTCGCCCAGAAGCGTCTGGGCAAGGCCGCGGTCAGCGACGAACAGCTCGAAGCCTACGTCGGATTCCTCGAATGGGCGCGCTCCTATTACGGCGCCAAGGAGACCGACACGCTTTCCACCGCGAAACTGGTCGGCCTGGCGCTGTCGCTCGACGAAAACGGCTCGACGCAGGTGGGCCGGACCAGGATCGCGTCGAAGTCCGCCCGTTTCGGCCAGTGGAAGAGGCAGTACGATCCCACCAACGTCGAAGACGACACCGAAATCGCGTTTTCCCTCAAGGCGATCATGGACCTCGACACCGGCGCGGGGACGGCGCTGGGAGACAAGGAAAGAAAGGTCCGCTATTCCGACCTGGCGCGCGAGATCGACCTCCATGAGGGGCAGCAGCTTCTGGCGAAGATCCGCGCGCTCACGAAGACGGACATCGCGACGTTCCTGCGCGAGGAGTCGGTCAAAGACGCCAAAGACCAGTCGGCCGAATACAAGGCTTTCATGCAGTGGGCGGCCGATTACACGAACCAGGAGAAAATCGGCATCGAGGACGCGGTCAAGCTCGTGGAGGGCGTGCAGAAAGTCAAAGTCACCGACGCCGGAGCCATCGAGGCGGCCATGGGCTCCTTCCTGCAGGGCGATCAGGTCCATAACAAGCTGACCATCGAGGTGAAGTCCAGCATTTTGAAGCGCGTGCTGAAGGAGGGAGCCGCCGGCTCCGAATTCCCCGCGGAAGACCTGCTCCTGACGATCGCCGGCGAGGCCGAGGAAGCCAAGGCGATGCGGGAGGCGCTGCTGGAGGCCAATCCTACCCGTGGTCCCCCCGCCGCGGCCAAGACCGAAAAGGAGGATCTGAAGAACCTCCGCGAGTTCTTCGCCAGGGAATTGAAGGCGAAGGCCTCGGACGCGGAGCGCAAGAAATTCACAGACGATGTCCGCAAAGGCACGCTAGACCGGCTGGCCCGGAAGCTCCGCGCGGACTTCGGAAAGCCGGCTTCCGGGGATCAGGCGCTGAGCGCGAAGGAGCTCCAGGAAATCCTGAAAGCGGCCGCCGCCCGCCGCGGTTCCGACGAGAACGCGCAGAATCTCTACGAGGCGGACATGCTCGAGAAAGCCTGGGAGCGGGGCTACGCGCCGTTCCTCGGACAGCCGATGACCACCGAGCAGAAGAAGAACCGGACGCAGGCGATCGCCAAGGCGCTGCGCGAATACGCCGGCGAGACGTTCAAAAACCTGTCGGCCGACGACAAGGAAGGGCAGCAGAAGCAGATGGCTCTGCGCTACGCGTTCGCCGACAACGTGTTCAAGCTGATCAGCGGTTTCGCCATGACGATCCCGCAGCGCATGATGTTGACGCTGTTCCTCCAGGGCAAGTCCGTCGGTCTGATGGCGGGCGGCGGTAAGACGGGTATCTACATCCTTTATCAGGGCATCATGAAGTTGACGCTGGGCGAAAAATATTCGGGCATCCTCTTCGCCGAAAACGACGGCGGCGTGAAGCAGTTCATGAAGAAGATCTTCGGGAACGGCAGTTACAACCAGATGGCCCAGGCGTTCGGCCTCACGTTCGTGAACGGCAACGTCCTGCACCGCACGCACGACGTGGACGCGATCGGCAAGGCGCTGACCTCCTCGGACCAGCTGCTCGTCGTGGATTTCACGACCGCGGCCCACATCAACAACCTCGCGCACAAGCAGGAGAAGCCCGAAGACAAGCTGCTGTACGAGAGGATCATGCGCAACCGGAAGAACCGCGTCGGCACCGTCGACGAAATGCACTTCATCGCGATCAACCGCAACGCGGCCGTGCTCGGCGGCGGCGGCCGCGACTACACGGAGCCCGAGGCCTCGGTGGTGGCCGGCGTCGCGACGAAGCTGTGGGATTTCGAGACCGGCAGCTTCCGCAAGGGCATCGACACGGTCACCGTTTATTCCCGCGAGGATTACATCAAGCTGATCGACTACTACGAGAACGGCGACGGAAGGGGCGACAAGGTCGTCATCGTCTACAAGGAAGGCAACGACAAGGACGTGGCGATTTCGCCGGCGCTGGACAAGCAGCTCGGCGACCTGAAGGCGACGGCCGGCGGCGGGGCGATCGTGCGGTCGGTCATCCTCGGTCTCATGGCCGTCGAGAACGCCGAATACAAGGCCGACATCGACACCGAGACCGGCAAGCGCATCATCTCCCCGGTCCACAACGGCGACGCCCAAGCCAACAGCGTCATGCAGGACACGAATTTCCAGGCCGCCATCGCCCTCAAGGTCATCGCCAAGGAATTCGGCAACCGGCTCTACGAGTACCAGTCTTACATCCGCGATCAGATCGTGAAGGAAGCCACCAAGATGGTGCGCCTCAGCGATTCGTCGATGCAGGTCGCCGTCACGGACGCCATCAGCATGTTCGCCCAGCGCTCGGTCGGCGCCTCGGGCACCGTCGACGGCCTGGAAGACCTCGCCGACGCGCACATCGGCGCCAACGTCATCAACATCAACGCCTCGAAGATCGATCTGGAGTCCTACAAGTTCCTGAACGACGAACAGACGATCGAGGACCTCGTGAAGTCGATCCGGACCGAGATCGTCCGCGACGGCAAGCCGTTGCAGCTCGACAAGGACGACGAGGTGTCGCTGCGCACGCTGAAGCGCCGGCTCAAATCGAGCGAGGCGGCCGTGAAGCAGCAGGCGCTCGTCGACCTCGTCTTCTTCCAGGGTCTGTTCAACGTCCACCACAAGGACCGCACGGCCGAGGGCGAAAACCGCACCTACGTGCGCTCCTCGCTGATCGCCGCTTCGGACGCGAACATCCGCAAGGCGCTGACCGATCGTTTCCAGAAATACCAGATCGTCGTGGAGGCCCTGGACGCCAACACCAACAACACCGACGCGGACGCCGCCACCAAGATCGTCGAGAACGCCAGCAAGTCGGAACTGATGATCCGCACGGAGGCCGAATTGTCCGCCCAGAAGAAGATCGCGGAGGGCCTGGAGGAGCGGATCGCCGAAGCGCAGGCCGCCAAGCAGCCCACCGCGGACCTCCAGCGCGAGCTCGAGCAGGCTCTCCAGGTCCTCGACGGGCTCGGCCAGAAGCTCGAAAAGGTGAGGGTCGAGGTCTCCCAGCAGATCCGCAAAGGCGAGATCCGAGGCAAGATCATCCTGCTCGACAAGCTCGGTTGGACCGGCCGCGATTACAGCACCGACAACGGCATCGAGAAGGACAAGATCGGCATCGACCTCATCGTCCACGGGTTCGAGGACATGGCCGAAACCGAATTCATCCAGTTGACGCGCCGCAACAAGCGCCAGACCACCCTCGGCGACCGCTTCCTCGTGCGCGACGAGGCGGTGGTCGGCAAGCGGCTGTCGGATCTCGAAATCAAGCAGTTCCGGAACGAGCTGGTCCTGAAGTGGCGCCTGGCCTCGTCGATCGAGGAATGGGAGCAGTGGCTGGCCTCCTCGGCGGACCTCCCGGCGTTCCTGGAAAACTCGAAAGATGCCGTGGACTTCAAGCAGCGCGAGACCCTCGCGCGCGGACTCCGGAACGTCGCGCGCCAGGGCTTTCTCCGAAAAAAGACCGAGGGCCTGAAGAAAGAGCTCCTTCAGAAGGAAAGTTACCTGGCCCTCATGGCCGGCGGCGACGCCCAGCGCGTCGAAAGACGGAAAAAAGAGTCGGAGGAAAACGTCCGCAACGTCCAGCAGGCCGGGTCCAAATGGAAGGCCGAAGCGGGCTTCTCCAAGCCGCTGGCCTCCGGCGAGACGGCGGAGCTGCGCGCCAAAGCGGTCCAGAAGTACTTCGCCGATCTCTTCGTGGCCGACGTCGAGAAGCAGTTCGCCGGGCGTACGGAAGAAGAGAAGAAGGCCGCCGTCGAAAGGGCGCGCCAGGCCGCCGAACAGCTGAATCTCGAAGACAGCGCCGCGGCGGACGCGTGGTGGCTGCGCGAGGCGCGGGGGCCGCAGACGGTCGACGCACATGCCGAGGCCACGGTGAAGCGCTATCGTGAGAAGTACGCCGAGATCGCCGAGCGGCTTTTCCGCGAGCTGGGCCGCGCCGAGGCCGAAAAGCAGGTCGCGGACACCCGCAGGGCGCTCCGCGAAGCGGAATTCGAATTCGAGGAATCCCAGCGGACGGCAGACAGCCGGGAACGCCTGGCGCTGCACGCGAAACTGGTCGCGACCCGTGAAATTTCCGAGGGCGCGCGTTTCAGCGTCCAGGACACCCTGAAAAACCGCATCATCGCCGATCCCCTCAAGATCCTTTTCCGGGACTTCCTGACCGAGGGGCAGAAGGAGACGCTGGTCGCGGTGTTCAAGACCGCGCTCACCGACAAGAGCGCCGAGGCCGATCTCCTGGCGAAGCTGAATCAGCTCACCGGCAGCGAAGGGTTCGCGGCCGCCCACGCGATGGCGTCCCTGGTGTCGGCGGAGAAGGCCTGGATCCAGCTGTTGACCTCGGAGGGTTTCCGGTCCGAGCAGAAACTGAAGGACGCCGAAGGCAAAGAGGAGAGCGACCGCGACTTCGTCGAGCGGCAGATCAAGTCCGGCGATTCGAGGAAATCCGCCGGCCAGCTCAAGGCGGAGGCCATCTATCTCCAGATCAAGCAGGCCAAGGAAGACCTCGCCGGGGCTTCGGACGGCGCCGTTTCCTGGCAAAAGGAGGTCCGGGACCGGCGCGCGGCCGCGAAGGCGGCGGAGAAGACGCTCGCCGAGGCCGAAGCGGGCGTGAAACGGTCCCAGCGGAAGCTGAATGAAGCGATCCTCACGGGGGGCGACGTCGCGGGGGCGCAGGCCGAGGTGGAGGCTTCCGAGACAGAGATGAAGAAAGCGAAAGCCGAGCTCGAAGCGGTCCGGGAAAAGGGCGCCCGTGATTTCCGGCAGGCTAAGCAGAAGGCCGAGACCGACGCCAAGGACGATCCGCTCGGCAAAACCGGTGAGGTGTACCAGACGATCAAAAATTCGTTCGAAGTCGCCGACAACGTGGCCGACAAGAACATCGTGCTGACCGGCCGCAACCAGGGCGGCCTCTTGGTCGAACAGCAGAGAATCATCTATCTGCAGGAGACGGCGCAGCAGAAGAGGGCGAGGATCGCCGAGGCGAAGAAAGAGCAGGCGAAGAAGGGGGGCGGAGGGGAGGAGCCGCCCGACAGACTCGGCGTGAAGGTGAAGATCCGCGCGCAGCGCGAAGGCGTCTCCGTCGACATCCTGGGCGGCGCGCCCAACGTCGGCATGATGAAGGCGTTCGCGTTCGCGGAAAAGAACGGCCTTCGCATCGTGATCCAGAGTGAAGGCGGAGAAGTGTTCGAGCACATCGTCGAGAGCGCCGAACTGGGCCAGGCCTATCCGACCGGCATGATGTTCGAGGGCGTCTTCCAGAGCGGCCAGGAGGTGAAGCAGGGCCGGTCCGTCTACTTCCGTCCCGTGCTGTCGACGCTCCATCAATCCACCGGCTACATCGAGGCCTCCAAGTCGCTCAATCTTTCACCGGATTCATTCATGGAGATCGTGCGCTCGATCGCCCCCGAAGTCTCGCCGCGCCTGCGCGCCGGCACCCTGCGGCAGATGGCGGATGATCTCGGCATGAGCTGGGACGAGTTCTTCGCCGAGCTGCAGAAAAAAATCACGGGTTACGGCCGAGTCGTTTCGAACGCGCTGCAGGGAAACACCGAACAATTGTCCTACGAAGATCTCGTGCTCGCGCGGCAGATCGGGGGGGCGTTCAACGCGATCCTGCCCGAGCCCGACGATCTCCAGAAGCTGGAAACCGCGCGGCAGGCCCTTCAGGCGATGCTGGCGCAGAAACAGCAGCTGGAGGACCGGCTCGCGCCGCTCCTGACCCAGACGGGCGGAGACGAGGCCGCGCGGAACGCGGAGATCGCCGGCGTGCGGCGTCAGATCGCCGACCAGGACACGAAGATCGCCGAACAGGAAAAGGAGGCCGATCCGGTCGCCGCGGCCGAGCGCGAGCTGGAAAACGCCAGAAAAGACCTCAAGGACGACGACGAGGCCACGCGCCGCCGTTATCAGCAGGCGACCGACGCGTTGAACGCGGCCCACCAGAAAGCGGCGGGTCCCGCTCTCGGCGCGCTTTTCGGCCGGGCGCTCACGGACGTCCGCCCGCCCGCTTCCATGACGGAGGCGACCGCGCGAAAGGCGCTGCGGGAGGCCGAAACCGCGCGAAACGCCGGCGATACGCCCGAGACGCGCCGCCGCGTGCTGGACGCGCAGGCGACGCTGGATCTGGTGCTGGCCGACAAGGCCGACCGGGACCTCGAGGAAGCCATGAAGGCGGGGCCGCCGCTGCCGGCCGTCGCCCAGGCGGCCAAGGACGCGCGCGCCCGGGCGCGACAGAGCGGCCGCGCCAGCCTGGCCGCCCACGGTTTCGACGTCACCCGGTCTCCGGAGTCCGAGAATCAGCCGAAGATCCCGCCCTCCGCTTTCAGCAAGTTCCTGATGGACCGCGTGGCGATGATGACGGTGGGTGAAGAGAAATCCGGACTCTCCTCGGAACTGTTGCTCCAGGAAGCGGAGGCCGCCCTCGACGCCGCCGGAGTGGACTATCGCGCCGGCAAACAACCTTCCCTCCCGCGGGAAGGCGAGGCGCCGCCGAACCCCGAACCTCTCGAACGTGCGGCCCTCCAGTACGCCCGCGCGCTGAGGACGCTTTCCCCCGGCGCGGCCCGCGACGAGGTTCTCCGCCGGCTGGCGTCGATCCATACGCTGCTCGCGCACGCCGCCGTCGAAACCGCCCGCGCCGTCACCGGAGACCCCGACAAGCTTGAGACGCTCGAGAAGGCGCAGGCCGCGTTCACCGCGCTCGGCCATCATGCCCGCCTGGCGCGCGACTTCGAGAAACGTTCCGCCGAGGCGCGGAAAAAGAGCGGCCAGCCCCCCGTGGAAAGCGAGGACCTGAAGACCGTGCTGGCCGACGGCATCCGGGAGGCCGTCCATCTCGGCAATTTCCTGCTGGCCTCTCAGATCCTGGAATTTTTGCGCACGTTCGACGCGCTGGCGTCGGCCAAAACCTTCGGATTCACGGAAGAGAACGTAAAGTTGCAGGCCGAGAACGCCAAGCGTGACGCCGAAAATCTGTTCTATGCCGGGACCACCGACGTGCCGGCGGGCCGGACGCTGAGAGATCCGGCGCTCATCGGCAACGCCTACGCCGCGCGAAGGGTGCTTCTTCCGTTCATTTCGTTCGACGCCGAGATCGCTTCCCGGACCTCGCCCGATCTCGTCGAGCTCTTCGCCAAGGCCTATCACGGCTCGCATTCGGACAAGCCGCTGGCCCGGGACCGGAAGCTGTCCTCGGTGCTTCGCGAGCACGGCCGGATCCTGAAATCGGCGGAGCTCAACAAGGACATCGCCCAGTGGCTCCTCGATGCGGCCGTCGAAACGCGCTCCTCCTCGAGATGGCTGGAAGACGAGCTCGAGGCCTTCCTGGCCAAACCCAGCATGGACGCCTTCGTGCTCAAGATCCTTGCTGAGGCGCAGCGGAAGATCATCGACAAGACGCTGTCGCCCGCGGACCGTCAGGCGGTGCTCCAGGCGGCGTCGCTGGTATTCGACAATCCGCAGGCGCTCGACGCCGTGAAGGAACTCCTTCTCGTCAATCCGAACAACCGCGCGCTCGCGGAACGGACCGTGTCGCAGACCCAGCAGATCCTCAACGCCTTTCTCGAGCGGTCCAAATCCAACCTGATCGTCCGCGGCGGCGTCACGTTCAGCGGCGACGTGTTCTTCCACACCTACCGCGTGGAGGCCAAGTACGACGCCAACACGCGCGAGCGGACGGCCGAAAAATACGACCGCTTCATCGACGCCGCGGCCGGAAAGTTTCCTCTTTTGATCGTCACGCAGCTGGATCTGCTGGACGACCGAGGCACGAACGTCGCCCAGAAAGAAGGCTCGGGCGACGACATCACGCTCGTCATCTTCCGGAACCGGATCGGCAACTGGACCGAGGACAACGTCTTGTCGCGTGTCGGGCAGGACGGCCGCGAATCCGAGCTGTATGACCTGGCCGTGAAGGATCTGGAGCTCATGTACCAGGAGGCTCTCCGGAAGAAACCCGTGGCCGTGCTGGTGACCGGGAAGGAAGAGAAGAAGAAACCCCAGCCCAAGCCCCTGAAGACTCCCGAATTCATCATCCTCACGCAGGAGGGCGCCCTGGCGTTCACCAACCCTGCCTACGCCTCGAATCGCTTCGCCAAATCGCAGCAGCTCCTGCGCACGATCAACGGAGAATTCAGCCAGAAGTACCAGCAGGGGGACCGCCGTCTGAATTCCGAGGACCCGAACGACCGCATCATCATCCTCGAGAAGATGATCGAGCTCGTCAAAAAGAAGGCCGCGTCGTCGCGCACGCTGACGCAGCTTTTCGAGGGCGAATTCGGCGGCAAAACGAACCAGCAGGTCGTCGACAACGTCCTCTGGGGTTTTTATCAGCACGAATTGCAGCACATCGTCGACGAAAAGAACGGCCTGTCGGATTACTGGAACGAATCCGAGGGCGGCAACTTCGAACGCATGACGCAGCGGTCCGAAATCACCTCGCATCTTCGTTCCATCCTCGATTCGAACACGCCGATGTTTTTCATGGGCCAGATCCTGACCTATCTGCTCCTGCAGACGTCGGGCGAAGGCTATACGAACGCCGCGCGTGACATCCTCGGGATGTTGTACGCCGAATACCGTGAAAAGGGCGAAAACAACGAGGAGGCGACGGATCTTCTCGAAGGCCTGGATCCCAAGGACAAGATCGACGACCCCAAGGCTTTCTTCGCGGACAACCCGGCGAAGCCCCCGGATCCCGATCATCCGGCCTGGAGCAAGATCGTGGCGAACGTGATCCAGTACGAGAAGAAACACCCGGGCGCGCTCCAACGCAGGGCCGGCAAGGCGATCCAGAAGTACATCGACGCCGAAACCAAGAAAATGCACGACTTCAACCGGGAGAAGGGACGCGAGAAACCGGAGAAGCCGGCGAAGATTCAGACCCGCCTGCCGAAGCCGGGCGAGGTGACCCGTCATGACAGCCTGAGTCCGCCTCCGCCGCCCCCGCCCCCGGACGAGGTGGCGAAGCTGAAGGCCGACGCCGCGCTTCTGGAGGAGGCCCGGACGAAGCTGGCGGCGAACCCTCCCGGAGACACGATCGAGGCCGGCGGGCGCGTCTGGCAGCGATCCGCGGTCGCGCAGGCGTTGTTCGAGCGCGATTCCGAGGACCTCCGTCGCGCCGTCGAAACCGACGCTTCGCTCCTGGAGAGGCTGCGTGAGGCGTTGCGGAACGCCGGCGAAGGACCGCTCGTGGATCTCAACGGCCGTCCCGTGCACCGGGATGCCGTGAACCTGGAACTGGAGCGCGCCGAAGACGCCGAAGCGGCCGGCCGGATCTACAAGGAATTGAAGGCGGTTCTCGACACGGACGTGCCGACGTCCCCCGGACCGGCGAAGGGGGCCAGGCTGGGCGACGAGATCCGCGCCGTCCTCGGGATGGGCTGGGACGAGGAGCGTACGCTGCGGAAGAAGGCCCTGCAGTACGCCCATCTCATCCGCCAGGGCAAGTTCACGCTCGATGAAGTCCGCGAAGAGTTCCGCAAGGGCATCCAGAGCCTTTTCGCCGTTTCTCCCGCGCTCGACCGGGCCGCGCTTCCCGATGCCCTCGTCGAGCGGATCCAGGCGGTCGACGAACGGGTCCGGCAGGCGTTCGACGCCGCCAACCGGAGGGAGCGCGAGACGCGCGGTCCCGCGGCCTCGGTATCCCCTCAGGCCCGCGAGTTCGGCTATACGCCGCTGGAAGGCAGGACCTACCGCCTGGATCCGGCGCGGGCCGGATCGGTCAAAGATCTTCGCGCGAGCCTGGACAGCGTGCGCAGGGCCCTGGACATCACGCTCGTTTCGGACGACCGGGATCTGACGCTGGATCTTCTCGACGGCGCTCTCCAGGCCAATTCGGCCGTCCCGGATTCGGCGGAATGGGCCAACGGCCAGATCCGGGAAACGCAGGTGCGCCTCTGGGCAGCCGCCCAGCTCGGCGGAACCGACGTGCGGCGCCGCGCGGTCGCGGAGGGCCAGCCCAAGGCCGGGGCACCCCAGCCGGTCAATCCGACCGAACAGGCGCTGAACTTCCTCGACCGGCAGACGACGGAAAATTACCGGAAGCCGGAAGAGCTGCTCGCCGCGTATTTTTCGG
Organism: Candidatus Eiseniibacteriota bacterium; assembly: GCA_035496715.1. Classification (GTDB taxonomy): domain Bacteria; phylum Omnitrophota; class Gorgyraeia; order 2-02-FULL-51-18; family 2-02-FULL-51-18; genus DATJEK01. The sequence continues at coordinate 21,204 of DATJEK010000160.1, forward strand.
GCGACCGCAACGCGTTCGGCGTCGAGAAAAAGCCCGCGTACACGGCGGTCCCCCACAGCGAAGCCGACCGCGAGGCGATCCGGGCGCTCGAGGCGAAATGGTCGGCGCGGCTGGACGCGCTGATCACCGAAGCCGACGGCAAAACCGGCGGCCGCCTCCAGGAGCTGATCGGGCTGATCGGCTTCGCCGCGGACAAAGACCACGTCCTCCGCCGGCTGGCCGTCAGCGCGTACAGCCAGCACACGTCGGACGAGGAGCTGGAGGAGAGACTGAAGGACGACCTGAACGATCTCGTGGAGCTTCTGGGCCTCCTCGGGACGGCCGACCTCCGGACGCTGTTGGTGGAGCCGGCCCACGTGTCCGGCATCGTCGCCGAGGTCGACCGTGAAAAGAAGGCCGACTACGACCGCGCCGAGCGCCTCGGCGGCCGCCGGATCTTCGAACGCGGCTACCAGTCGATCGCGAAGAAGACGCTGTTCGTCCCCGCGGACATCTTTAAAAAGGTCCGGAAGTTCAAGAACGCCAGCGGAACGTTCGAGGACGCGCTGGACGTCATCATCATGCCGGCCGACGCGTCTCTGACGCGCGAGCAGGTGAAAGCCGCCCTGTCGCACGAAGCGAACCACCATTCCCGCATCGGCTTTTTCAACGGGGCCAACGACGAGGGCGCCAACGAGCATACGCGCCAGTCCCGTGAAGGGACGAAGACCGCCTGGTACGCCTCCCAGACCCGGCAGGTCGAGAAAGCGCGCAAAGATTCCGGAAGGACGCTGGAAGAGGCCGAGCTGGCGCACTATTACGGCGACGCCGCGGTGTTCGGGACGGTCCGGACGCTCGACCAGGCCGACGCCGCTTTGAGCGCCCGCGTGGACGAGGCGGAAGGCCTCCACGACGCCTCGAAGCTTTTTGACATCCAGTTCGAAGACAAACTTTTGACCTATGAAGAATGGAAGGTTATTTCCGAGAAGCTGCGGAACGACGGAAAGAGCGACATCCGTCTGCGGGTCGAGACCCTGGAGGGGAGGACGCCGTCCCAGAAGACGCGCGTGATCTTCCGCGCGGTGAACGGAGCCGCCGACATCCGGAAGGCCGGCGGCACCGCTCTCTTCGCCGTCCCTTCGCCGGAGGCCGTGGCCCTGAGGGCGGCGATCGGCGAGGTCCGGCAGGCGGTGATCGCCGTCGACCGCGAGATCGATCGTCCCGGGCCGGGCACGTCTCCCGCGGACCCCGCGGCGACCCTGGGCAAGATCCAGAAGCGGCTCGAGGCGCTGCTCGCGCTCGGCCCCGACGTCCGCGCCTACGACATCCGCCAGCTCCTGGTCGAAACCCGCGGCGCCGCGGAGAAGCTCGCCCGGGAAATCCAGCCCGATTCGCCGGACGCGGCGCTGAGCCAGCTTGAGTCGCTGGCCGCGCTCCTGGCGGCCCTGCACGGCCTGGGGGCGTTTCCCGAATGGCAGCAGGCGACGGCGTTCTTCACCCGGACGCTGGACGATTTTTCGGACGCGGCGGCGATCGTGCTCGACCGTCCGGGCAACGAGGCGAAGAACACCCAGTTCAGGGACCGGCTGGACGCGGTCCGCAAAGCGTTGCGGGAGACCCCCGCCGGGTTCGACCTCTCGGAACAGATCCAGAGCCGCCCGCCGGACGAAGGCCAGCCGTTCCGCCTGCTCGGTTCCGACCGCGACCCCGCCAAGTCGCGCGTCTGGTTCTATTCCTTCGCCGAGGAGGCCGCGCAGACCAAGGCGTTCGGTCGCGTCTATCTTTTCGCCGAGTCCGCCGACTTCCGTGACAAAGGCCACGTGCCCACGGTGGCCGAGGGCCTGGTCGCCCTGCAGGGGAAGTCGATCGCCGGCCACGACTACCGCGTGGACGATCTCGTGCGCTTTTTCAACGCGATCCTGGACGGTCCCAAGGATTTGACCGCGGAAGAGACGGTCCTCTTGTCCTCCCTTTTGGAAGCCGGGATCCTCGTGAAGGACGGCGCGGGCCGGTATCAGAAAACCGGGGAACACGCGGTGCTTTCGGCCTCGCTGGATTCCCTGTCCAACAAGGACCGCGGACCCGAATTCTTCCGTGACACCGTCAACCACGAGGTCGCCGGCCACGGGCTCTTTTTCACGAACCCGGCTTTCGCGGCCCAGTTCGAGACGGCGCTGGACAACGAATTCACGCCCGCGGAGCGGGCCGCGCTGATCCGGCTGATCCAGGCGCTCAAGTACGACGTGTCCGACAAGAAGGGAACTCCCGGCTACGAGCTCTTCGTGACGGAAATCGCCGCCTACGGCCGCGACCGGCGCGCGTTCATGAAGGACATCCTCGGCCGTCTGCGCCGAAGCGAGCGCAGCGACATCTTCGAGAAAAACGAAGGCCTGCTCGAAAAACTCGAAACCGTGATCCAGAAGCTCGAGCGGGACCATCCGCCCGCGGCCGCCCTGCATCCGTTCAAGCCGGTGGCGGAAAAACCGAAAAAAGACCCGTCGAAGGACCCCGAAGAGGCGATGCGCCGGGCTCTGCGGGCGGGCATCCCTTATGAGCAGATCGAGACCGTGATGAGCACGCCCGGTGAAGGCCTGCCGGCCCTCCTGCGGCTCACCACGGCGGCCATCGACGCGGCCGTCACGCGGGCCGTCGCCAAAGGACTTCCGGAGCCTTTCGCGAGGCGCGTGGCCGAGGAAAAGGGCGTCGAGAGGCTGGCGGAGCTGGCCAACCGACGCCAGGCGCAGGGCGCGCGGCTCGCGGAGACGTCGAAGCGGGCCGGGCAGGAAGCCGTGCGGCTTTCGGACCTGCCCGCGGACCAGGCCCGGGCGCTCGAGACGATCGTGCGGGAACGCGATCTCGAGGCCGGCGGAGCCGGCGGAGACGCGCTGGCGCTGGCGCTCAAGAAATTGCAGGAAGGCAAGGCCGTGGAGGCGCTCCTCCTCGTGCAGGAGCTCTTCGCCCGGCGGGAAGGCCTGGACCCCGCGCTCTTGCGCGAGGGGGTGCAGTACAATTTCCGCCAGACGGTGCCCGTCAACCGGAACACCTATGAAGTCGTCAAGGCGCTCGCGGACCTCTCGACGAACCGGAATCTGAAAGAAGCGCTCCGGGCGGATCCGCAGGACGCGCCCGCGTGGCTGTCGAGGCTCGAGAAAGAGGAGCAGACGCTGCTCGCCGCCTATCTGACGTTCCAGGCGACGGGACGCTATGTGATGAACAAGCAGCTCGACGGCCTCGAAATCATCCGGGACAGCCATCTTCAGGCCGGCACCGGGTCAGGCAAGACCTATGTCCAGCTCATCGCCGCGGGCCTGGTGATCAATCAGGCGGAAGCGGGCAAGAGACCGAAGGGCGCGGTCATCATCCGCGTCCCGACGGACGTCCTGTCGGAGCAGTTCACGCAGAAAGCGGACCATCAGGCGCTCGTTTCCGAAATCACCGGGGGCCGTTCCAAGCTGATCTACGGCGGAGACCTCGTGGACATGGTGAACGAGGGCCGGGAAGACGAGGTTCTGCGGATCCTCAACGAGCCCAACATCCTCGTGATGGGCCAGGAATCGGCCGGATTCCTGCGCCAGGCGAGCGACCATAAAGGCCTCGGAGAAGTGCTCTATCGCCTCGAAGAGCTCTACGAATTCATCGACGAAGCCGACGGGATCTGGTCCGGCGGCGATTACGTCAGCGGCAGGGAAACCAAACGCTTCGTGAAGGACGACGAGGAGTACCCGCTCGTGCAGCGCCGAGACCAGATCGGCCGCGAACTCCTCGACCCGGCGCGCCTGGAGTATGTCCGCGACCGCCGCGCCGCGCCGTCCGAATGGTCGGCCGACAAGGTCTACGTGATCTCCGACGCCGACACGTACAACGAGATCGCCCACCGTTCCGACGTGAAGGCCGTCTACCGCAACAACGAGGACCTCGAGGTCCTCGGCAACGAAGGGGTGCTGCGGATCTTCCGCGAGGACCCGGTCCTGAAGGCCGGCGTCGACGGGCAGTTCGGCTGGAGGGACGGTTACGACGAGGGCCATATCCGCAGCGTGCTGTCGGCGTCGCTGCTCGAGCGCGGACAGGCGGACCGGTTCCGGCAGATGGTCTACGACAAGACCGAGGAGACGCCTCGCTATATCGCGGTCGCGCTCCGGCAGCTCAAGAGCAGCCAGATCCCCGGGGACCTGCAGCTGCTGTATTCGCTGAACCGCCGCCGCCGCGAGCTGAGATTGCCGAGCATCGAAGAGGACGGGAACATCCCGGTTCTCGATACCGACGGGGGCGTCGCCAGCACGGCGCTCTTCCGGAAGCGGAAAGAAGCCGGCGGCGAGCTGCGTCTGGCGAGCGCGACGCTGGGCGAGGCGCGCGTGCTGACCGAGGCGTTCACCGCGACGCCGATCCGCGACGTGGACAAGACCGAGCGGTCGATCTACCAGAGCCTCGAGAAGAAGGCCGGAAAACCGAATTACGAAACGCCCGTTTATTCCGAAAAAGCGCTGCGCGAGCTGGCCGTCGCGATCCTCGAGGGGCGCGTCGGGCCCCGCAGCGCCGACGGCGCGGCCCATCCCGGAGCCCCGGCGCTCTTCTCGTTCGACGAGCTGCAGACCGACCGCCGGGAGATCGTCCGCGACGCGATCCGCGGGGAAGTCCGCAGGCGCTTCGAATCGCAGGGCTTTTCCGGAACCGATCTCGAAACGCGCACCGACGCGGAGATGAAGCTCCTGGTGCGCGACATCGACGGCGCCCAGACCGACGACGCGCGGGTGATCCAGGACATCGTCGCCAGCGTGAAGGGAGCCGAGAAGGAAGGGCGCCGCGTCATCATCTTCACGGATCTCGTCGGCACGCGCGGCAACGACTACCAGGCGAACCTCACGCTCGTCAACGTGCACCAGCGCCAGACCAGCGCCGACATCGATCAGTTCTACGGACGCGGCGGGCGGACCGACGAGGAGCGGGGCGGGGTATTCGACGTGCACCGGATCGATTTCATCGACAAGGATTTCGTGCGCGCGCAGATCGACGACTTCCTGGCCGTGGCGGATCCGATGATCGCGTTCACGGAGCGCGTCGACAAAGCCGGC
>DATJEK010000161.1:0-3716 GCA_035496715.1 Candidatus Eiseniibacteriota bacterium
GGAAACGTGGTCGGCGAGGAGGAATTCACCCGCTAGAACGGGCTGTCGGCGCGCTGGAGGTCTTCGATCCGCCGCGAGATCGCCAGCGGTTCCTCGCGGTGGGGGTCTTTGTTTTCCTGAGCGAATTGGAGCGCCCGCCCATAGGCCAGGAGCGCGCCTTTTTTGTCGCCGAGACCGCGGCGGGAGTCGCCCTTCAGGGTCCAGCCGTCCACCGATTTCGGATCGCCGGCGATGAGAAGATCGGCGTAACGCCCGGCCTCCGTCCAGTTGCGGTCGAGCACGTGGAATTTGCCGGCCAGGGACAGCGCCTTGTCCTTGGGCTCGCCGTTCACGGGCGGGGCGTCGCCGCGGACGATCCGCACCGTGACCGGTTCCGACGAGGCGCCCGCCCTCGCCTGGAGCGCGGCCGTGATCGAGTAGACCCCTTCGGGCAGCGCCGAAAGGTCTTTGGCGTCGACGCCGAAGAAGAGCGGGACCGAGGCCCCGGGGACCAGGTCGCCGCCGGTGACGCCGGCCGAGTCGGCCAGCGGGCGGATCCGAAGCCTCACGTCCTTCCGTTTTTCGTCTTTCACCGTGAAGCGGATGATCTCCCCGAGTTTTTTCGAGCCCGTCGAGACTTTTTCCTCCGTCCGCGCCGGATTCTGAGCGAAAAACTTTTCCCGGCCTTCCTTCGTCATCTTCGCGAATTCCGGCGTCCGCGAGAAGGCCTGCATCGCGCGCCGCGTCTGGAGGCCGCTCATCGCGTCGTTCTGCGCGCCGCGCGCCGAGACCGCCGCGTACAGGAGGAGCGGGTGCTTCGACGAGTGGACGGCCTCGCCGTCGGCCTCGTCGGCGACGAGCGTGATCTCGGGAGCCGCCGCCCGCGCCGGCGCGGCCAGGAGGAGAGCCGCCGCGAGGAGGAAGAAGGGCTTGTTCGTCATTTGTCGTTCACCTGGAACATGTGCTTGCAGTCTCCTCGGGTGGCGTCTCCCGCCACGTGGTTGCCGGCGTTCCAGCCGGTCCCGGTCTTGGAATCGCAGAACAGATCCTGCGTCGGGTTGACGCCCCGGCATTCGTAGGCGCCGTTTTCCTGGACGAACACCCGTCCCCACATGCTGTAGCGCATGATGCAGGGCAGGCAGCCGCTGGACTGCGCGTGCTTTTTCCCGAAGGTCAGCACCGCCGGCAGCTGGAAGCCGCAGAGCGTGTCGCCCCCGTAGCGCTCGTCGGTCCACGGCACGATCTCGGAGAGGTAGTCCATCAGCGAACCCTGAGTCGTGACGACGTTCTTCGTGTCGACGCCGCCCTCGCCGTGATGGTAGAGGCAGCAGGCGTGCCCGAGCTCGTGCGCGACGGTCGTGCGCAGCTCGTCCTGGTCGATGACGCCCTTGGAGTCGGCGTGCGCGGCGGAGTTGATCCGGACCTTGGTGATGTGCTTCGGCGGCCCCATGGTGAAAACCATCATGAGCCCGTTGTGCTCGGTGTAGCCGAGGCCGCCCGCGCCGAGGTCCGACTCGACGAGAAGAAGCCCGTGCTGGTCGACGACGTGCGCGTGCTCCTGGTTGTAGTTCACGACGTGGTCTCCGGTGCGCCATTCGGCGTGGTCGATGTCATAAAATTCGAGATCCGACGCCTGGAACTTGGACGTGTCGAAGTTGGGACGGTTGCGGATGAAGAGGGTCTTGGTCTTCAGCGACGTCCGCACGTGGCTGCCTTTCGCCATGAACCCGCGGAACTCCTCGTACGCGGAGTACCCGTCTCCCGCCACTCCGTTGCCTTCCGGAAAATCGTCGTCGTCGTCGGTGTCCCTGGGATGGCGCAGTTTTTCCCATACCCAGCCGTCGGCGATCTTGTTGTCGTTGTCGTCCTTCGGCAGGCGGACGCGGTACTGGTCCGGGAACTCGGATTCGTAGACCGAGCCGCTCGCGTGCCGGTAGAGCTGCACGCAGCCGGGACAGGAGGCTTCCATCAGCGAGAAGGCGCCGTAGTCCTCGCTCGAGACCGTGAACCGGTGTGAATTTTCCTCCCGCTTCGTGCGGCTGGTCCCGAAGTGGTAGCCGAGCGAACCGCCGTCCTGCGTGCATTCGGTGTCGGGATTCTTCCAGTCGCGGAAATAGAGGTCCGGAGACTCCTGATTCGCCTGGTCCAGGTCGCGGTTCACGCACTGGCCGGGCTGGTTCGAGCGCTCGACGAAGCGGACGGTGAGGATTCGCTTCTGGTTCGAGGGCCGCCAGTGGTGGAGGAGGCCGCCGGGCGGCATCTCGTAGATCGTGGCCGTCACGGTCGTGTCGCCGCCGTTGGTCGGCAGCCACTCGTCGTCGTCCCGCTCGAGCAGGACGCCGATTTTGAGTGGGAGCTCTTCGCCGTAAATCGTCGGCGGCTTGTCCTCGCCCTGCGTCGGGGGTTCCTCCGGCGGCGTCTCGGGAGGCGGGGTCTTTCTCTCTTGGGTGTGCGGAGTGTCGTCCGGCGGGCCCGGAGGGTCGTCCGGCCTGGGCCGGTACTGCGGCGGCAGAGGGAGCCCGGGCTCTTCGGGAGTCGCGGGAGTTTCTCCCGGGGTCGCCGGGGTCTGCGGCGTCTGCGGCGTGGCCGGGGTGACGGGAGGGACGGTGTTCGGCGGCGCGGTGTCGATTTTTTTTCCGCCGGGGAAGCGCGTGCCCTCGGACCAGTTCCCGTGGGTGTCCTCGGCGCGCCGCGTCACGGAGCCGTCGGGGTTGGACCACTCGCTGATCCGCAGGCCCGTGTCCGGGTCGAGCCAGGTTTTTTTCGCTCCCTGGGCCGGCGGCTTCGTTTCCGTCGAAATCACTTTTCCGTCCGGACCCTTCACCGTCACCGTGCGCGAGCCGTCGGCGTTCAGGCGGATCGTCGTGACGTTTCCGGTCTCGGTGTCCACGGACTCGACGATCTTGACCTCGCGCTCGCCCGCCGTGGGGGGCGCCGCCATCTTCACCTGGGGCCCGGCGGGGATGTCCGAGAGGACGAACGGGACGCTGAACGAATGTTTCTGGTTCTTGTCGTCGAGCACCTCGACGTTCATTTTCCAGGGGCCGGCCTCTTCCTCGACTTCCGCGTATCCGCCGGCGACCCATTCTTTTTCCGTGGTCGCGGACATGCCGACGAGGAGGCCGAATCCGGCGAACGCCTCGGCCGACTTCTGGTCGGTTTCGTCGTCCGACTCGCCGCCCGTCCCGTGGTGGTGCGAGGGGTCGGTGCATCCGGGAGGGCAGTCCTCGGCCCACGCGGTTTCCACGAGCCAGGCGTCCAGAGAGGCGGTCTCGGTCCGCTTGGCCTTTTGCCGGAAGGCTTCGCGCTTTTTCGGCACCTGGCTCATCGGGTAATTTTCGATCGGGGAAATTTTATAGCGCTTGCCGGACGGGCTCACGAGCTCGATCCGCTCGACCTTGGGGCGCATGCGGCGAGGCTGCGGCCAGACCTCGACCGAGACCTTGTTTTCGGAGAGATGGTAGACGCGACCCGTGATCTTCATGTCGCGGTCTTCCTGGCGGAAATCGCTGTAGTCGGCGGCGGGCCAGGCGGAAGGCGTCCGGCCGCATAAAAGAAGGGCGGGCAGGAAAAGCATCGCGTAGCGGCGGATGGATCGGACCAGAAAACCTCCCGTTGACTGGGGATTTTACGACGAAGCGCCGTGTGAAGTCAATCAAAGCACCTTTTCGTGATTTCTCCGGCGCATGCTATCATGGATCGGGGCGAATAGCTCAGCTGGTTAGAGCACCTCCTTT
>DATJEK010000162.1:0-11474 GCA_035496715.1 Candidatus Eiseniibacteriota bacterium
GCCGGGGGCCGCCGCGACCGGCGGGGCGGAGACGACCGGCGCGTGGGGCGCCCGCGCGCAACCGGCCACGGAGAGCGCCAGGACGGCCGCGAGAAAAAGTCCGGTGCGGCGCATTATCGGCTGGTGAGCGCCGAGTTTCCGCTCTTTTCGTCTTTCAGGGAAAGGAGAAGCTTCTCGACGCGGTCCAGTTGGGCCTCGATCCCCTTGAGGCGGTCTTCGAGCTTGCGGAACTTGCCGTACATGTATTCGTCGAACGGGATCGGGGCCTGGATGCCGCCGCGCGTCTCGATCGGCATGTCCTCGGGAACGCGGTAGGTCAGCCCTTCCTTCGTGGTGACCGTGCTGTACTGGAAATTCGTGTCCGAGTCGCCGGAGGGAGCGTCTTCGGCGCGCGCGGGACCCGTGAAAAACAAAAAGACGGCCAGAACCCAGAAGAAATTTCTCATTTTAAAAAGCTCCATTGGGGTGTCATTTTAAATGAAAGACCGTCCCATTGCAACTTCGCAAGCACAAGCGGCGTATCCGTTTGACAAAAAAATGAGTTTTTAGTAGCATCGAGTCGTGAACAAACTGACGCCGTTACGTTTAACGGCTTTTTTGCTCGTTTTTCATCTCTTCTCTTCTTCCGTCGCGTCCTCCTCTCAGGCCGCGGGCGAAATCTTCGGAAAACCCGTTTCCCGGGAGACCTTCGATTTCGCGATGAAGACCGTTTCGATCTTCTCGGTCTCCCCCCGCGAATCCGCCGCCGGAGCCCGCCGGCGGGAAGCCTGGCAGCACGTGATTTTCCTCGAGGAGGCCGACCGCCGCAAGATCGCCGTCTCGCGCGAAGAGCTGGAAAAGGAGCTCAAACGGCTGGTGGCCGAGAAAGACATCGCCTACGGCAGCCTGCGCTACTTCGACTGGGTCCGGAAGACGTTCGACGAAACCAGCGACGTTTTCGAGCGCCACCTCGAAAACCTCCTGAAGGTCAAAAAGCTCATCGAAGCCGTCAAGGCGGAGGCCTCTCCCGCCACGCCCCAGACCACTCAGCAGGCCCTCGAAAGCATCCTGACCCAGGCCTCCCTCAAGGATTTCATTTCGGACGTCCGGGTCACGATGGAGACCACCGCCGGGGCGGTCGAGCTCAAGCTCTACGCGGACGTCGCGCCGAAGGCGGTCGAAAACTTCACTCGCCTGGCGGAAAAAGGCTATTACGACGGCCTTTCCTTCCACCGGGTGATCAAGGGCTTCATGATCCAGGGCGGCGACCCCAACGGAGACGGCACCGGAGGCAAGTCGATCTGGGGCGAGCCCTTTGAAGACGAAACGTATCCCGACGTGAAATTCGACAAAAAGGGCCTCCTCGCGATGGCCAACAGCGGCCCGCACACCAACGGCAGCCAGTTCTTCATCACGCTGGCACCCACCCCCCACCTCAACGGCCGCCACACGATTTTCGGCGAAGTCGTCTCGGGGATGGAGGTCGTCGAGGCGATCGGCTCCACGGCCGTCGACGGCGACGACCGCCCTCTCGCGGACCAGAAAATCGTCAAGATCACCGTCAAAAAATGAGAACCGTCCGCGCGTCCGTCCTGACGGCGGCCCTCCTGCTCGCCGGACTGACGCAGGCCTTCGCCGGGCCCGCCGCCGACAAGGCCATCGCCAAAGCCAAGGAAGCGATCCAGAAAAAGGAGTACCGGAGGGCGGTCAAGGAATACGAGGCCGGTCTGAAGGAGGAGCCGCAGAACGGGAAGCTCATGCTGCTTCTGGGCGTCACCTACGCGGCGATCGGGGAATTCGAAAAAGCCCTCAAGATGACGGACGCCTCGATCCAGATGGAGCCGTCGTTCACCGGCTATCAGTACCTCGGCCTCATCCAGGCCAACCGCGGCGATTTTGAGAAGTCGATCCAGGCCTACGACAAGGCGCTCTCGATGAACCCGTCGGCGTACCGCTCCTGGTACATGCTCGGGGCCGTGCTGACGGCGAACGGGAATTTCAAACGGGCCATCGACGCATACCGCAAATCGATCGAGCTGAACCCCGGCCTCGTCGAGGCCTATCTGGGACTCGCGAAAGCCTACTACCTCACCGGCGACAAGTCCTCCGCCATGCAGCAGGTGCTGCACCTGAAATCACTGAACGCCGTCAACGAAGCCTCCGCCCTCGAAACCTGGCTCCAGGACAAGGACCGCAAGAAGAGGCAGATCGAGGCGAACGACGCGGCCGCGGCCGCCCAGGCCGCCGGCGCGTCCCCGGACGCGCAGTCCCAGGCGGCCCAGCCCGCACAGAAGGAAGGCGCCGCTCCCGCGGCGCCGGAGAAAAAAGCCTAGGAGAGAACGGTTTTCGAGATCGTGATCGAGCATCGGGCGATGCTCGATTCGCGGCTCTTGGGCTGGATGTCGAACTTTTCGATCTTGAGAAGCTTCGGCGAGCTCTCGACGCTGTGGAAGAACGCCGCCACCTGCTCCATCTGGGATTCGCACTCCAGGCTCGCCAGATACCGTTTCATCCCCTTCTCTTCCACCGTGTTCGCCGGCTTGACGTAGATCAGGCTCACCGACGCGCGGTCCGCCAGCGATTCGATTTCCTTCAAGAGCAGCGTCATCTCCTGCTCGGGGTCCTGCGCTTCCACGGAAAACTCGCCGAACTCCTTCGATTCCGCCAGGATCCGCTTTTTCTGGACGAGGATGTGGAGGCTCCGCTTGACCGCCGCCTCCTGCTCGCTGATCGAGCGGTCGAGGGACCCGAGCTTCTCCGCGATCGGATGGATGACCAGCCGGTCGAGAAAAAGACCGCCGAGCACGAGCGCGGTGCCGAAAAGGATCGTCTTCTCGCGCTTCGAGAGGCGCGCGTAGCGCTCGGTGAGCTTCGTGAGCTTGATCATCGCGACGGCCCCGCCGCGGCGGGCTTCTCGATCTGCGCCGTGATCTCGAAATCGGCGACGTCCGCGCCGTTTTCGTTGCGGCTGTTGACGTACTTGGTCTTCACGCTCTTGAACTGGTTCGACCGCTCGAGATTGGTCACGAAAGCGAACACCGACGCCATCGTGCTCGAGGTCCCCTTCACGGAAAACTTCTGGCCCTCCTCGTACTTGATGTCCGCGAGCCTCACGTCCCTGGGGAGCGTGTCATAGAGCTCCGTCAGCGCGCCGATGGACCGGCCGCGCGTCGCCAGGTGGTCCTTGACCGCCTGCGTCTTGGCGTACGCGAGCTCCAGAGACTTGGCCTCCTCCAGCGCGGGCCGGTAACGCGCCGTGAGTTTCGTCAGATAGGCCCCGCGGAAATAGATCTTCGAGAGGCACACGGCGAACAGGAGCGACAGGACGAGCATCGTCAGCACCCCGGTGACCACCATCTGCCGGCCGCGCTGCTCGAGCTGGAGCTTGAGCTTGCGCTCATCGGAGGTCAGGTCGACTTTCATGCGGTCGAACAGGAGCGTCGAGGCGATGACGTCGAAAAAAGAGACGCGCCGGGCCGACTGGGCGGTCTGCCGGGCGGGCGCGGAGATGGCGAAATAGTTGTAGTACGCCTGCTTCTTGAGCGGGATGTGCAGCGTTTCCGTAAAGAGGTCGTCGAGATCGGACGTGTCCGAAAGGACGCCGGTCAAGATCAGCTTCGAAGGCATCGGTCCCAGCTCGTCGCCGATGTAGGACTCGAGCGACTTTTCGAGCTCCTCAACGAACCGGTCGGCGTAGATGTCCTTCTCGTCGAGAAGCTGGCCCGCGCCGATCGAGATCCCGCGGATGAAAAGGATGCGGCCGCGCTGGACCACCTGAAACATCGTGAACGTCTCGTCCATATGGACGATGCCAGTCACCGCCTCGTCGGCGTCGCCGAGGATCTTGGAGCAGGCCTGGCAGACCCCTTCCGGCGCGAAGAAAACCTTTTCGAGGCGGAGCGGGACCGTCTCGAGGATACGGATCTGGCGGACGACGACGTCCTTGGGCACGATGACGAGAAGGACCTTCGTGTAGCTGTCGCGCACGGTGCCCAGATTCATCAGGTCGATGATGATCTCGGAGCGGGAATACGGCGTGTGGCGGCTGGCCTGCAGGTTCACGATTTCCCGGATCTCGGCCGGGTCCCGCGAAGGAATCTCGATCGTGCGCGTGATGATGTAGTTCAGGGGGATCGTCAGGAACGCCCGCGCGTTGGCGCCGAGGCCGAAACCGGCCAGCGTCTTCTTGATCAGCGCGGCGACGTCCTCTTCGGAAAGGCCGCGGACCTCGTGCGAGGCCAGGCCCGCGACCTCGCGGCGCAGCTGGGTGGCGTGAACGTGCACGATCTTGAGCCGTTCTTCGCTCAAGTCGATGCCGACGATGTCCTGGTTGGCGTTCTTGGGAACCAGGCCCAGGCTCAACCCTTTGAAGGCCATTGGACTCCGGACGATCGTGAATAGTGCACTTTGCCGGCGCGGTCCATGACCGCCTCGATTTCCATCCAGGCCGGTCCCGCGGCTTTGCCGCGGCTTTTCGCCGAAAAATAACTGGAGATGGTGCCCAGTTTCTCGCCGAGGATGAGGTTGGACACCGCGGCGCGCTCTCCGGCGTCCAGCGGAGGCACCGCCCGGTCGAGCATCTGGACGATCGCCTGCGCCTGCGGGAAAACCACGTCGTCGCCGGTGCCGTCTTTCTCGTCCGCGCCGGCGCGGTAGGCGATGATCTTTTCGACCGTGCGCCGGTCGAGGCCCAGCGCCTCCAGCGTCTGGGGATATGCCGTGTTGATGTTCACCGAACCGGAACCCCAGACCGTGACGTACGGCTTTATTTTATCAAAAATATCACGTTTCATCCCCTTAATCAGCAACAATTCGTCCAGAGACTCGAGCGGCGCGTCCTTGCAGGCGTACGGAAGGGGCAGGTCGTCGTAATAGGCGTCCTCCGCGCCGTACTGCGCGTGCTGGAACGCGGAATCGCCGTCGCGCCAGTCGACGATGCACTGCGACAGATCTTCCGCCGCGTCTCGCCCGACGCCGGCGCTTTCCAGGACCCGCTGGATCACGGCGGGCTCGGCCTTGTTGAGGTTGACCTTCCTCTCCTCGTCTTCGGCTCCGAAGCGCGGATCCGGCTTTCCGTCCGTCCCGGCCGCCGCGTATCCCACCGTGAACGTCCCCCCGCCGGCCTGGATCTCGGAGAAGGAGGATTTCACGTTCCCCCAGACGTCCGCCGCGGCGTCCAGGTCGTCGGGGGCGTCGTTCAGCACCTCGGCCCGCGCCCGCTCGATCCCGCAGAACGCGATCGCGTACAGACGCTCGGACGCCTCGAGTCGGCTTCCCAGCGTGATCTTCTGCCGGGCGACGGCGCCGAGGCTGACGGCGAACACGGCGAACACGGTGATCGACCAGAGAGCCAGGATGAGGATGCTGCCCCGCCTGCCGCTCATCCCCCGGCCCCCACCTGAAACGTCCGGGTGTCGGTGCGGTTCCCGGCGGGTCCCGAGCGGTCGAACGAGAACCGGACCGCCAGCGGCAGCTCTTCGGGCTTGCGGCCCGTCCATTCTTCGGTCCAGGCGTAGACGTCCTTCTGCTGGGTCACGGCGAAATATTCGAGCGAAAACCGCTCCACGTGCTCGAGGACGAGCGTCACGCGCCCGGGGCGCTCCTTGTGGACTTCGCTGAAGTTTTTCTCCTCCCGGAAAAGCGCCTTCTTGTCGTCGTCGTAAAAATAGCGGACCTGTCCCAGGCCGCGGTCCCCGCCGAGCTCCGCGGGGGCGGCCACGCCGGCGCAGAAAGCGACTTCGGAGGAACCGCCCTCGAAGGGCAGCGCGGAATACCGCACGAGGTTGCGGAAATCGGCGTCCCCGCGCCGGTAAAAAAGAGCGCAGGCCTCTTCGGGGACTTCCTGATTGGCCGCCTTCCAGATGCGGAATCCCGAGTTGAAGTTCGCGTAGACCGCGAACGCGAGGATCGGAAGAAGCGTCATGACGAGCAGGAGCTCGATCAGCGTGAACGCCCCGGCGCGCCGCCGGAGGCGCTCAGCCCGCGAGTTTGGGCTTGGCCGCATAGACCTCCCTCTCGAGAAAAACCGGACGGCCGTCTTCGAGCCAGTCGACCTGGAGCTTCACGGCGTACAGCGTGCTTCCCCGCTGGTCGGCCTGCAGTTTCCAGTGAAAAGGTTTCGAGCCGGACGTGAAAACGCCTTCATCGGAACCGACGAAGGGCTGGGCGGAAAAAAGCACGGAGGCCCGCGCTTCCCATAATTTCTCGTTCATCCAGATACGGGCCTTGAGCGAATTGGCGTAGCGGGCGTAGATCGAGGCCGAGCGGAGAAAGCCCTCCTGGATCATCAGCGTCCCCATCGCCAGAAACACGACGGTGACCAGGATTTCGACGAGGGTGAACCCTCCCCGCCCCTTTTTCCTCACTGCCAGTTTTTCACGTCGTCGGCGCTCTCCTGGCCGTCGCGGCCCAGCGACCAGAGGTCATAATCGTACGTGCGGTGGACGCCGGGGCTCGCGTAGTGGTACTCGCGGCCCCACGGGTCGACGGGCTTTTTCTCGAGATAGGGGCCGTTCCAGTTCGTCGCGGAAGCGGGCTTGGTGAAAAGCGCGTTCAGGCCGCCGTCCGCCTCCGAGGGGAAGCTGCCGTTGTCCATCTCGTACAGCTTGAGTCCCGTCGCGATGTTGGACGAGATGTCGGCCTGGGCGGCTCCGGCCTTGGCCTGCTCGGAGCGGCCGGCCAGGCGGGGCATGACCATCGCCACCAGGGCCCCGATGATGATGACCACGAGCATGAGTTCGATCAGCGTGAAACCCGCCTCGCCCCTCTTTCGTTCTCGCATGTCTTCTCCTTTCAACCGGTTAATGACGGATGTAGACCTCGATATCTTCGGGGACGGGCTCGCCCATCACCTCTTTTCTCCACTTTTCCTGGAGCTCCCACTGGTTCTCGATCTTGAAGGACGACCGGAGCGACTCCTCGAACGGTTTGCCGTCGCGCAGCGACCGGCAGAAATCGGTGAACGAGGACGCCCCGTAACTCCGGATCAGAAAATCGACGAGCGACACCGACTGCATGTAGAAATACGTCACCTGGTCCGCGTCCTGCATCTTCGCCGGGTCCGCCGCGGTCAGGTCCTGCACGGCCATGTCCTTGTCCGTGTGGATCAGCCACCGGGCGACCTTCCTGGCGATCGCGCGTTTGGCCGGTTCCTCCCACTGCGCGACACCCTCGTCGATCCAGATCGGCGCGGCGGCGCGGAACCCGATGAAATCCCGGAAGATCAGGTGCGTGATCTCGTGCGGCAGGATCCCGTCCAGGAACCCCTCGCTCTTCTGAAACGTGTGGATCTCTTTCTTGGAGTAGACGGCGACTCCGTGAGACCACTCGGCCTCGCCGGTGGCCTCGTGGTAAGCCTTTTCCGTCAGATAAACGTAGATCTTCGCGCGGTTCTCCCACGACCAGAAATTCGAATAGCGCGGGTAACCGAGCTCGTCCGCGATCCGCGTGTAATAGGTCTCGGCGTGATTGACCACGTCCTTCGCGAACGACTCCCCCCCTTCATAATAGACGATAAAGTGGTCGCCCTTCAACTCCTGCCAGGCCGCGGCCGGCGCGGGCGCGGACACGAGCGCCGCGATCGCGATCCCGAGGAGGGCGGGCCGCATGGGACGCTATTTCACCATCATGTTGAGTTCGAACATCGGCAGGAGCATCGCGATCACGATGAAGCCGACGATCAGGCCCATCACGAGGATCATGAGGGGTTCCAGCAGGGACGTCATCACCTTGATCGCCTCGTCCGTCTCGCGCTCGTAAAAGAGCGCGATCTCGCCGAGGGCCTCGTCCAGGTGGCCCGATTCTTCGCCGACCATGAGAAGGTTCGTCATGAACGCCGGAAACGCGCCCGTCTGCTTCAACGACTTCCCGAACGATCCGCCGCCGGCGACTTCTTCGCGCGTCCGGGCGAAGTGCGCGCGCAGGACCGTGTTGGAGAGGACCGGCGTCGTGATCTCGATCGCCTTGAGGATCGGGATGCCGCTGCGGATGAGGAGGTCGAGCGTGCGCGAGAAACGGGCGAGCTCGACCTTGATCGTGAACGTCTTGATGACCGGCAGGCGCAGGCTGAGGCGGCTCCAGAAGGCCTTCACCTGCACGGGCCGGGTCCGCAGCACCGTGACGGCCAGGAGGACGGCCCCCGCGGCCGCGGCCCAGAACAATTTCTTCTGGAAGACCCCGCTGACCGCCATCAGGATGCGCGTCGGAAGCGGCAGGCTCCCCCCCATCGTGGAAAAAAGGCCCGACAGGCGCGGGATGACGAACGTCAGCATGAACGCCACGGTGCCCACGCCGACCAGGGCCATGAGGATCGGGTACGCCATCGCGGTGCGCACGCGCGAGTAGATCGCTTCCTGCCCCTGGCGGTACTCGGAGATCCTGAGCAGCGTCTCCTGGAGCGTGCCCGAATCCTCGCCGGTGCGGACCATCGCGATGTAGATCGGCGGAAAAAGCTTGGGATAGGAGGCCAGCACCGAGGACAGGGGGTTGCCGTCGCGGATCTCGCGCTGGATGTGGTCGAAAACCTTGCGCAACCGCGGGTTCTCGGTCTGGTCGGTGATGATCTGCATCGCGCGGAGGATCGGCACGCCCGATTTGAGGAGCGTCGCCAGCTGGCGGCCGAAAATGGTGATTTCCTGGGACCGGATGCCGCCGAGGAGGGGCTTGCGCGTCTTCTGCGGCGGGGCGGCGGCTTCGCGGTGATCCGGCGCCGGGGCCCGGTCCGCGGCTTTCAGGTTCGCCGCCTCCCCCGCGGCGACCTCGTCCAGGCGCGTGGGCAGAAGGCCCATCGCGTCCAGCTTCTCCAGCGCCTCGTCGGCGCTGGCCGCCTCGATCAGGCCGTCGACGACCTTCTGCGGACCGCTCTTGGCACGATAGGCGAATTGCGGCATCGGCGTCGCCCCTATTTCGTCTCTTTGAGCACGAATTTGTCGAGCTTCGAACGGACCGCCGTCGAAAGATCGAGGAAGCAGACCGCGACCTCGTAGAACTTTCGGGAGTCGATCTCCTTCTGACGGAGCACGCGCGCCAGACATTCGATCTCGTCTCCGGGCAGCTCGAGCCGGATCTCGAGGATCGCGCCGACCGGGATCTTCTCCTGCGCGACGAACACGAGCCCTCCGGCGGAAATGTTTCGCGTCACCGCGTATTCCTCGGCCGCGTCCTCCGCGTCGGCCGCCTGGGGCGGGCGGATGATCTTGTAATGGACGTTCACGGTATGGTTCAGGCGCATGAAGACGCGCCCTTCTTCGCCCTTTTTCGGCTCCTGGCTTTTGGCGGCCGGGCGGGCGGCGGCGCGTTCTTTCGGAGTTTCGTCGGCCGGCGGCTCCTCCGGAGGGAGCGGCGCCGTCTCCTGGTCCCCCTGCGTCGCCTCGAGGATCTCCGCCACGGTGGTCAGCCCCCCGAGCACCTTGAGCCAGCCGTCCTGACGGAGCGTGCGCATCCCCTGAAACACCGCCTCGCGCTTGACGTCGCTGGCGGCGGCTTTTTTCATGACGAGGTCCTGGATTTTTTCGTTCAGGAGGAGCAGCTCATAAATCGCGAGCCGCCCCCAGAAGCCGGTGTTGTTGCAGTTGTGGCAGCCGCGCCCGCGGTACACGGGGAAATCGCTCTTGCGCATGCCCAGCTCGGCCGCGATCTCCGCCTTGAGCTGCGGCGCCAGCGTGGGGTCCTCCTCTTTGCATTCGGGGCAGATGCGCCGCACGAGCCGCTGGGCGATGAACGCCTCGACGCTCGAGGCCACGAGATACGGCTGGATCCCGATGTCCACCAGGCGCGTGATGCCGCTGGCGGCGTCGTTGGTGTGCAGCGTCGAAAACACGAGGTGGCCCGTCAGCGCGACGCGGATCGCCATCTCGGCGGTCTCCAGATCGCGTACCTCTCCGACCATCATGACGTCGGGGTCGTGGCGGAGCATGCTGCGCAGGCCTTTCGCGAAATCCAGGCCGATGCTCTGCACCACCTGGATCTGCGTGACGCCGTCCATCTCGTATTCGACCGGGTCTTCGATCGTGATGATCTTGCGCTCGTCGGTGTTGATGCGGTTCAGGCACGCGTAGAGCGTGGTCGATTTGCCGCTGCCGGTCGGGCCGGTGATGAAAATGATTCCGTGAGGCTTGTTGATCAGCGTCTCGAACGTCTGGAGCTGCTCGGCGGAAAGCCCCAGCTGCTCGAGCGAGAATACGCGGTTCATCGGCAGCATGCGGATGACGACGCTCTCCCCGTACGGAGTCGGGATCGACGACACGCGCAGGTCGAGCTGCGTGTCTTCGACCTTGACGATCGCGCGGCCGTCCTGCGGGAGCCGGCGCTCGACGATGTTGAGGTTGGACATGATCTTGATGCGCGAGAGGATCGGCAGGATGAGCCGGCTCATCTCGGGCTGGACGTTCGCGTTGTAGAGGATGCCGTCGATGCGGTAGCGGAGCTTCACCTTGCCGCGATAGGGCTCGATGTGGATGTCGGTGGCGCGCTTGCGGTAGGCCTCGAGGATGATCTGGTTCACGAGGCGCGCGACCGACGCGTCCCCGGCCAGCTTTTCGATGTTCTCGATCTTCTCGTAGCCTTCGCCGACGGGAGCCGCGGAGGAGGAGGCGGGGGCCTGCGCCATGATCTCGCCGATCGTTCCGGCGGCGAATCCGTAGAAACGCTTGATCGCCTCGGCGACGTCCTTTTCGCGGGCCAGCTCGATCTCGATCTCGCAGCCCAGATGCGCCCGGATGTCGTCCTGCGTGCGAAGGTCGAGCGGCGCGGAGACGGCGATCGTAAGCTTGCGCTTGTCGAGCCTGAGCGGGGCGATCTTGTAGTACTCGGCGACCTTCAGAGGCACCTTCTCGATCGCGGACGGCTCGGCTTTCAGGTCGGCGGCCTGCTCGATGAACGGCAGGCGCAGGAGCTCGGCGAGCGTCCGCAGGAGCCTCTCTTCCGGCACCGCCTCCTTCTTGACCAGGAGCGCGAACAGGCTGTCCTTGGACTTGGCGGCCTCGTCCAGCGTGGGCCGCAGGGCCTCCGTGGAAAGATAACCCTTGTCGACCAGGACCTTGGCGAGCAGCGTGTCCGATTTGGTGATCATTCCAGCATCTTCTTGATTTTCAGCGCCATGTGTTCGTTGAACGTCTTCAGCGCCCGTTTCATCTCGGACATCGTCACGAGGACCGGGATCACCATGAACCCCTTCGACTGGTCCTCGATGCGGCTCATGCCCTCGGCGTCGAGAGGGTTGACGAGGGCGACGGTGATCGTCTGCCCTTTCTGCTGCACGGGCAGGATCATGTGGTCGACGACGACGGACGGCGTGTACCGCATCGCCAGCTGCCAGTCGATCGCCTGCCACTGCAGCTGCATCGCGGGGATGTTGAACTGCTCGGAGAGGACCTTCAGGAGGTCCTCCTCGCTGATGAGGCGGTACCGCACCAGGAGCGCGCCCAGGAAATCCTTGGTGATCTTCTGCGCCTCGAGGGCCTTTTCGAGCTGCTCCTGCGTGAGGAGCTTTTTCTGGA
>DATJEK010000163.1:0-6431 GCA_035496715.1 Candidatus Eiseniibacteriota bacterium
AGGAAAAACCACGACGCGTGTCCGGCCAGCGCGAACGCGATGCCCAGCACGTACGCCTTCGAGGTCCCCCAGTCGCCGTACAGCAGCGCGGCGGCCTGGTACCATTTCAGCTCTCTCGGTCGATCGACTCTTTTCAGCATGGGCGCCTAAAAATAAAAAACCGGAGAGTTCCCTCTCCGGGTTGGACTCTTGCGATGAGCTTGCGAGGTTAGCGGTCAGGCTTGGGCTTTGCTGCCCCGGTCCTTTTCGGACCTTCGCCTCAAGGGCCCTTCACGGGCCCGTTTCTTGGTTCCCCCGCCTCTGGCGCGTCACCGGGAATCGGACCCCGGACGCGAGAGTTCAGCGTATGAATTGGGTATTCTACTCGAATCGCGTTCGCTGTAAAGGGAAAAAAACTCAGCCCTTCCGGGCGAGAATTTTGACCGCGTGGTTCCACGCCCAGCCCGCGGGCGCGTCCCAGTTTCCGAAGGAGGCGACGGGCGTGTAGTGGGAGTCGATGTAGCGGGAAAGCTTGCCGCAGTGCGTCACGCCGAAATACCCCAGGCCGGGCTCCACGCTCTGGACGCGGTTGGACATGAGGATGAGCCGGATCTTGCCCTTTTCCAACCGCGAGAGGATCTCGTCTTCCTCACTTTCGGGCATGTTCATGAATTTGAAGAATAAAATTTCCCACGTCGGACTGTCGCGGCCGGTCAGGAAATAATAGATCGGCTCGTACGGGAGCGCCAGGAAGGTTTCGCCGGGTCTCAGGTTCGCCTCCAGGAAGGCCGTCGCGGCGCCGACGGTCTCCTTCCAATCGGGCGTCTGCTGGAGCAGATGGATCCGGGCGCGCGGGTGCGCGAAGAAATTCGCGGGGTCTTTGGCCGTCTGGAGTCTCGCGCGGTTTTGAAAACCGGGGATCAGAAGAAACAGGACGACCCCGTAAAGAAGGAGCCGTTTCAGCCGCGCGAACCGGCCCGGATGCTGGCACTCGGCGCCCAGCGGAAAAAACATCATCAGGATGAATGACGGCGTCGCCCACAGGATCCGGTACTCGACGCCGCTCAGCAGGAATTCATGCAGGCTGAACGCGGTCAGGAGCGCCAGCGCGATCAGCGAGCTGACCTGCGCCGGCTTCCCGGGACGGCTGCCGGAAAAAAAACCGCACAGGCACCACAGGAAAAGGAACGCCGCCACCCGCGACCCGAAGTCGGCGCTCGCCGCCGTCAGGACCCAGACCAAAAGCATCCTCAGCGTCTCCGGGAAGGCCGCCGCCGACGGGTCGTAGGAGCGGGTGAAAGGCAGGCATTGCCGGAAACGGTAGTCCGGCAGGCCGGTCAGGAGCCAGGCGTAGGCCAGCGTGGTCAGCGCCGGCACGCCGATGACGAGCGCCTGATACACGTTCGCCGACTCCCGGAAGCGCCTCCCCGCCCGGAGGTCGTCGATCGCCAGGGACAGGACGACGGCCGCCAGCGCCGCCAGGCCGATGTTCAGCTTGATCAGGCAGGCCGCCAGCAAAACCGCCGGCAGCGCGAAAACGAGCCGGTCGCGCGGTCCCCGGAAATGCCTCAGGAGGATCCACGCGGCGGTCAGAAGCGCCAGGATCGCTCCCGCCTGGTCGAACCGGTAAAAAAAATCCGGGTTCAACAACCAGAACCAGACCGCCGCCAGAAACCCCGCCGTCGGCGGAAAAAACACCGTGACCGCCGAAAAGACCGCGACGCCGCTCAGCAGCTTGAGGAGCAGCTGTCCGGCGAGGACCGAGGGCATGGACACGCCGAGGAATTTGAAACAGGCCGCGTAATAAAACGGCATCAGCGGCCCGTAGTTCCAGAAGTAGTCGCGGTAAGGGAGCTGTCCGTCGAGGGTTTTCTTGAAGCAGTAGAAGCTGAGGCCGTGGTCGCCCTGCGCGATCAGGTTCATCGCGTCCCGCAGGGGCGCGTGCAGAACGATTCCGCCGGCCAGGAGCGCGAGGAGCCAGAGGACATGCGATCGGCGCGTCATGGGGCAATTTTACCCTAAAAAGATGCCCTGTAAAGTGGTATGATAAATCAGAAATGACCCGCAAGCCCCCGATTTTCAAGAAGCTCTACAAGAAACTCCTGACCCACCGCTACGGCCTGAGCCTGTTCATCTACCTGGGCGCGGCCGTTTTGACGGGCCTGGCCTGCGTCCTGTTCATGAGGGGCTTCGAGTTCGTTTATGACCGCCGGCTGGACGCCGCCCGCATCGGCCCGTGGTGCTGGCTGACCACGCCGGTCCTTTTTCTCGCGGCGATCGAGCTCATCCGGTTCGTCGCCCCCGGCGCCGACGGCGCCGGCATCCCCCAGACGATCTTCGCGGCCAAGCACCTGACCCATTCCAATTACGGGAAGATCGGCGAACTCGTCTCCTTCCGCACGATGGCGGTGAAGATCCTCGCGCTCTTCATCGGTCTGTGGGCCTGCGCCTCGACGGGACGGGAGGGCCCCACGGTCCACATCGCGGCCTGCCTTTTCTTCGGGATCGCGCTCTTCCTCCACCGCCTCTTCAAGATGCCGCTCGACATGCGCTCGGCCGTCATCGCCGGCGGCGCCGCGGGCCTGGCGGCGGCGTTCAACACGCCGCTGGCCGGCGTCACGTTCGCGATCGAGGAGCTTTCCGCGGACTATTTCGTGGCGATCAAGGACATGGTGCTCATGGCGATCATCGTCGCGGGCCTGGCGGCGAAGAGCCTGACCGGCGAGTACATCTATTTCGGCCGCCTGGCCGATCCGGCGGCCATTCCCGTTTTCATGATCGTCGCGGTCGGGGTGTTCGGCGGGGCGGGCGGGACGCTATTCTCGGTCGCGCTGGTGGAGGGCCGCAAGCGGATGGCGGCGGCCACGGGATGGCCGCGGCTTCTGGCGATTTTCGCCCTGGCGTGGGCCGTGCTCTTTCTCGCGACCGCCACGGGACTGAAAGGCATCATGGGCCCGGGCAACCTCGTCGCCCAGAACTACGTCCACGGCGACGTCGAGAACCTGCCGGCGCTTTACCTGGTCTCCAAAGCGGCGGCGACTCTTTTCACGTACTGGTCGGGGATCGCCGGCGGGATCTTCGCGCCCTGCCTGGCGATGGGATCGGCCGCCGGCGCGCTCACGGCCTCCTGGATGCACGAGCCCGTCGCGGGATGCGCGATGATGGGCATGGCCGCGTTTCTGGCGGGGACGATCCAGGCGCCGATCACGTCGTTCGTGATCATCTACGAGATGACCGGCCACCACCAGATGCTCCTGCCGATCATGCTCGCCTCGCTGATCGGCCACATGGTCGCGCGCCTCTTCAAGGCCCGGCATCTCTACCAGGCCCTCGCGGGATTTTACGACCGGATGCTGGCCGCCTGACCCGCGGGGAGAATCGTTTTTAGGTTGTCGTCGGGTTAAAGCGGGGGCGGGGCGATCTGGAGATGTCTCGTGACGATGGACGTCACGAGACTCGAATACTGCCGATATCCGACGGGCTTCGTGAAGAAATAGGCGTTTCGGAAACAGTCGACGAAACGCTCGTCCGATTTGAGCGAAGAGGTCGTCAGCACCACGACCGGCGTCCGGTCGAACCGCTGGTCCGACCGAAGCTCCCCCAAAACCTGCCTCCCGTCCTTCAGCGGCATGTTCAGATCGAGAAGGATCATCCCGGGCGGCGCGGCGGGCTGCCGGAGCATCCAGGTGGCCTCGCTGCCGTTGCGGGCATGCCGGAGCTCGACCGAGGGAAAGCACGATTCCATCACGTCCCGGATGAAATCGCGGTCGTCTTCGTCGTCCTCGACGAGGAGGACGCTCCCCCGGATCTCACCGTCATAGCCCTCGACCGCCGCGGAGTGGGAGTGCTCCCCGCAGATCGCCTCGAAACCCTCGTTTTTCGCGAAACACGGGTCCGAAAAACGGTAGGCGCACGAGAGCGTGAAGCGGTGATGCGCGGCCAGGCTGTTCCAAAACGTTTCGAGCCGCAGGGCCTGCGCGGTCCTGCCTTCCTGCCAGAGAAGATCGACCATCTCTCCGTAAGTCCACACGTTCCGTCGCTCGGGCCCCGACGCTTTCTCGAGCGCGGGGATCATCGTTTCCTTGAAAAGATCCCAGTCCGGCTCGCCGTCCCTCATGAACCGCGCCATCGTTGCGGCCGCATCCAGAAAAGTGAGCCGCCCCCGGGCGACGAGGCTCTCGACGTCCAGGCCCGAGTCGCGCAGGTTCCGCTCGAACCCCCGCGCGTGCGCCTCGGTCGCGATGAGGACCGCGGCGGAGGCCCCTTCCGTCAGCGCGTTTCGCAGATCGGCGTGCACGGCCGCGCACAACGCCTCGTCCCGCCGGTAAAACTGGACGAAGTGTTTGCTCTTGAGCGCGACCATCGGGGAGGGCGTCATGAGGATCCCTTCGGAAAAAGCAGGATGAACGTCGCGCCCTCGCCGGGACGGGATTCGGCCAGGATGCGGCCCCCGTGCTTGTGCATGATCTTGCTGCAGATAGCCAGGCCGATGCCGGAGCCGCCGTATTCGTTCGTGTGCAGCCGCTGAAACGGCTTGAAAATCTTGTCCAGATACGCGGGGTCGAAGCCGATGCCGTTGTCCCGGACCCGGATCTCGTGAAATCCGTCCCGCTCGCCGGAGGCGACGTCGATCCGGCAGCGCTCGTCTTTTTTGGCGAACTTGAGGGAATTGGCGATCAGGTTCTGGAAAAGCTGGCGGAGGAGGAGCGCGTCGGCTCTCAGGACCGGCATCGGCCCGACGAGGATCTGAGCCTGCTTCGCGGCCTCCAGATCGTCGATCACCGAGACGAGGATCTCCCGGGTGTCCACCGTGAGGAACCCTTCCGTCCGGTCGGCCCGCGAGAAATCCAGGAGGCCGCCGATCAGCGTTTTCATCTTTTCGGCCGCCTTCCTCACCCGCGCCAGATGGTCCTTCCGGAAGGGCTCGTTCCCCGGCGCGTCCAGCATTTCGGAGTAGTTCAGGATCTTTCGCAGGGGCTCCTGGAGGTCGTGGGAGGCGATGTGGCAGAACTGCTCGAGCTCCTGGTTCTTCTCGATCAGATCCTCTGTCCTGGCGTGGAGCTCTTTCGTGCGTTCCAGGACGAGCCGCTCCAGGCGCTCCTCGGCCAGCCTGCGCTCGGTCAGGTCGCGCGTGACTTTCAAAAAACCCCGGACCCGGCCTTCGTCGTCACGGATCGCGGTCAGGACCAGCGACGCCCAGAACCGGCTGCCGTCCTTGCGCATCCTCCAGGTCTCGTCCTCGAATTTGCCGTGCTTCCTCGCGGCGGCGAGCGCCTGCTCGGGCTTGCCCGCGTTCCGGTCCTCCTCGAGATAGAACACGGAGAAATGCTTTCCGACGATTTCCCAGGGCGCGTAGCCCTTGATGCGCTCGGCGCCTTTGTTCCAGGTCAGGACCCGTCCCTCGGGGTCCAGCGTGAAAATGGCGTAGTCTTCGATGCAGGCGATCGCGTCACGGAGGATGCGCAGGCTGTCCTCGGACTCGACGGACGAAAATACCGGGGCCTGTGTTGGAAGATGCGGTTCCATGAGAACTTTCTGAAAAGGGTTTTCGGCGGGCTCGTCTGAATGCGGAGTGATTATACCAAATCGGGCGGGCTTTCACAACCGCCGAGAATCAATCGCGGTCGTTGAAAGCCAGGATTTTGAGCGGCCAGTGGAGGGTGAAGACCGACCCCTCCCCGGGGCGGCTCTGGACGGTGATGTCGCCGCCGTGATGGCGCGTGATCTTCTGACAAAGCGCCAGGCCGATCCCGCTGCCCTCGTATTCGGCGACCCCGTGCAGGCGCTTGAACGGCTTGAAGATGTCGCGCGAATATTTTTCGTCGAACCCGATCCCGTTGTCCTTTATGAAGACTTCCAGCGAGTCTTTCGTCAGACGGCTGGAGATGGAAATCCGGGGCGGTTCGTCTTTTTTCCCGTATTTGATGGCGTTGCCGATGAGGTTCTGAAACAGCTGGCGCATCTGGACGCGGTTGGCCATGATGGCCGGCAGCTTCACGGTCTCGACGACGGCCCCGGATTCCCGCACGGGGATTTCCAGGTCCGCGAGGACTTCGACGACGGTCTCTTCCAGGCTGACGCATTCGCGCTCGTGTCCCTGGCTCGTGACCCGCGAGACCCGCAGGAGATTCTCGACGAGGCTTCCCATCCGGCTCGAAGAGCGCATCATCGCCTTCAGATACTCTTTCCCCTTTTCGCTGATCGATTCGCCCAGGAGCCGCTCGGCGAAGATGTGGATCTTGTTGAGCGGCGACTGGAGGTCGTGCGCGGCCGTCGAGGCGAAATTTTCGAGCTCCTTGTTGGAGAAGGAGAGCTCCGCCGCGATCCGGTTCAGCGACTCCTCCGCGTGTCTCTGCTCGGTCACGTCCTGGAAGGCGAGGATGATGAACATCTCCCTCTGCCCCTCGCCGAGAGCGACCTTGTGGGCGTTGAGCAGCATGAGCTTGTGCCCG
>DATJEK010000164.1:0-5027 GCA_035496715.1 Candidatus Eiseniibacteriota bacterium
AAGAAAGAGAAAATACGCACGCTCGCCGACGTCGTAGGGTCGCTGAAGACATGAGAAAAAACGCCGACCGCCTCATCGTCGCCCTCGACGCGCCGACGCTGAAAGAAGCGGAGCAGCTCGTCGAGCGGCTTTCGCCCGAGGTGAAGACGTTCAAGATCGGCAAGGAGCTCTTCACGGCCGCCGGCCCCGACGCGGTGCGCGCGGTGCACGCGCGCGGGGGGCGGGTGTTCCTGGACCTCAAGTTTCACGACATCCCCAACACGGTCGCCTCCGCCTGCCTGGCGGCCGCCGCGCTCGACGTCTTCATGCTGAACGTGCACGCCTCGGGCGGACGCGAGATGATGACGAAGGCCGCCGCCGCGCTGCGCCTGAGGGCCGAGAGCGGCCGCAAGCCGATCCTCCTGGGCGTCACGGTGCTCACCAGCCTGAGCGCGCCCGAGCTCAAGGAGACCGGCGTGGACCGTCCGCTCGAAAAACAGGTGGAACACCTGGCGGCCCTCGCCAGGGAATGCGGACTGGACGGCGTCGTCGCCTCCCCGCATGAAGTGGCCGCGCTCCGGCGCGCGTCGGGCCCGGATTTCGTGCTCGTCACGCCGGGCGTGAGACCCGCCTGGGCGTCCCGCGGCGACCAGAAGCGCGTGATGACCC
This sequence comes from Candidatus Eiseniibacteriota bacterium, assembly GCA_035496715.1. Classification (GTDB taxonomy): domain Bacteria; phylum Omnitrophota; class Gorgyraeia; order 2-02-FULL-51-18; family 2-02-FULL-51-18; genus DATJEK01. The sequence goes on from DATJEK010000164.1 coordinate 649, forward strand.
CCGCCGAGGCGGTCGCCGCCGGCGCGGATTACCTGGTCGTGGGCCGCCCGATCACGCAGGACGCCGACCCGCGCGCGGCCGCCGCGAAAGTCCTGGACGAAATCGGCTGACCGAGGAGACCCGCATGGCCCGAGCCATCCTGTCGAAGGAACTGCACTTCGAGCTGAAGAACGAGACCGGCCTTCTGGGACAGATCACCAAGACCCTGGCCATGGCCGAGGTCTACATCATCCATCTGTCGGCGTATTCGGTGAAGGGACGCGGTTTCTTCCAGATGATCACGCGCGACAACAAGAAGGCGAAGGCCGCGCTCAAGCACCTGGCGCCGAAAGCGGTGGAGCGGGACGTCCTGGTCGTCGAGTTCGAGAACAAGGTCGGGACGCTCGCCCCGGTCTGCCGGCTTCTGGGCTCCAACGGCATCGACGTGCGCTACGTCTACGGCACCTCCGGCGACGGGTTCAAGATCGTCGGCATTTTTTCGACCTCCGACAACAAGAAAGCCGCCAAAATTATCAATGGGGAGTCGGGGGCTTTGGGGGTATAATGAACGAAACTCCTGACCTGTCACAAACCGAAAGGGATCCCGTGGAAGACGCCAAGTACGTCGAGCTCGAACTGCAACTGAAGAAAATCACCGAACAGCTGGGTTTTCTCGAAAAGAAGATCGACCAGCTGCTGGCGGCGCGCGTCGAGCCGAGGCCCTTCTCGAAACCTTTCAGCAAGCCTTACGGCCAGAAGCCCTACGGTCAGAAGCCGTTCGGCCAGAAGCCTTTCGGCGGGCCCAATAAATACGGCGGCCCCCGCCAGGGCGGCCAGGGGCAGGGATTCAACCGCAACTATTCCAACAACCAGGGCCGCACGCGGACCGCGTTTTATGAGGGCGGGGCCGGGGCCAAGCACGAAGGATCTCCCAGCCAGGGCCACTTCAAGAAAAAGTTCGCGCCGCACCGCCCGCACCGCCCGTCCTGAAGACCGACAAAAGCCACTTCGTTTTCCTGAAGCGCCTCATCGCGATCGAGGAGGCCGAGGAAAACGAGCAGATCCGGACCGAATTCCTCCACCTTTCCCCCAAGGAGAGGGAACTGCGCGGAAAGGCCCTCCTGGGCCTGGTCCTGCGCGAGCGGCATTTCTCTCCGGCCGAGCACGTGCTCGCCACCTTCGCCCGCCAGAACGGAAAGCCCCTGCCGCTTTTTTCCCTCGAAGTCGGGGACATCGTCACGCTTTTTTTCGAGGGCGAAAAGGCCTCCGAATGCCCCTCGGGCACCGTTTACGAGAAGACGGCGGAGACGCTCACCGTCGCCTTCAACGGGCCGTTGCCCGACTGGCTAGACGAAGGCCCGGTGTACCAGCTGCACAAATCCCTGAACCGAGTCACCTACAAACGGATGATCGAGGCGCTCGACGCGGTGCTCGAGACCCGCAGCACGCGCCTGGCCGTCCTGCGCGACATCTCGCTCGGCGAGAAAGCGCCGCAGCTGGATCCGGTCGCGCTGGAGTCCATCCGCTGGTTCGACGAGGGCCTGAACGCGTCCCAGCGCGAGGCCGTGCGCTGCGCGCTCTCGGCGAAGGACATCGCGCTCGTCCACGGGCCGCCGGGCACGGGCAAGACCACCGCGCTCCTGGAGATCATCCGCCAGTCCATCGCGCGAGGCGAGGGCGTGTTCGTGACCGCGCCCTCCAACACCGCGTGCGACAACGTGCTCGAGCGCCTGGTCGCCAAAGGCGTGAAGGCGCTGAGACTCGGGCATCCGGCGCGCATCGCCGCCGCCCTGCGCGACCACACGCTCGATTTCAAGCTCGCGCTGCATCCTTTGGGGCGCGAGGTCTCGCGCGAACAGGCGAGGCTCTACCGGCTCTTCAAGAAAGAAGACCGCTACCGCGACCGCCGCAGCCCCGGCTACGCGGCCGAGAACGAGCTCCGGAACGAGATTTCCGAAATCAAGAACGAGATCCGGCGCCTGCGCAAGGAAGTCTTCGAGCGCGTGATGCGCGACGCCGAGGTCGTGGTCGGGACGCCGTCCTCGATTCAGGACCGCTCGATCCGCGACCGCACGTTCGACCTCGTCGTGATCGACGAGGCGACGCAGGCGACCGAGCCGATCTCCTGGATCCCGATCACCAAGGCGCGCCGCGTCGTGATGGCCGGCGACCATTTCCAGCTGCCGCCGACGGTCCGGTCGAAAGAGGCGGAGGAGAAGGGGCTGGGGGTGACGCTCTTCGAACGGTTTCACGGCATCCTCGGCAAGGAGTCGCGCACGCTCCTCGAGCGGCAATACCGCATGAACGAAGTGATCATGGGCTTCTCCTCGAAGAGTTTCTACGGCGGGCTCCTCGTCGCCGACGAGAGCGTGAAACACCAGACGCTCTCGGGGCTTCCCGGTGTCCCGAGCGTCCCCGAAACCGAGGAGCCGCTCCTCTACGTGGACACGGCGGGCAAGGGGTTCGAGGAAAAACTCGAAGAGGGGAGCGAAAGCCGCTACAACCCCGAGGAGGCGGCGCTGGTGCTGGCGCTCCTTTCGAAGATGATCCTCCTCGGCGTGCCATCCTCCGAGATCGCCGTCATCAGCCCCTACAGCGCGCAGGTGCGCCTCCTGACGAGCCGCTCCCCCTCGCCGGACGTCGAGATCGATTCGGTCGACGGGTTCCAGGGCCGCGAGAAGGAGCTCGTCCTCGTGTCGCTGGTCCGCTCGAACCTGGAGGGGGAGATGGGATTCCTCGCCGACACGCGCCGCATGAATGTCGCGATGACGCGCGCGCGCCGCAAGCTCATCGTCGTCGGCGACAGCGCCACGCTCGCCTCGATCGAGTTTTACCGGAATTTCATGAAATACGCCGAGGACGCCGGGGCCTGGCGCAGCGCGTGGGAATACGATTGAATTGTGATATAATCGTCGGACATTTATGAACGAGAAAGAAGTCCTCTCCATCTTCAAGACCGAGAACGCCCTCCTGAACGGGCATTTCCTGCTGTCGAGCGGGCTGCACAGCCCCAACTACATGCAGTGCGCGCTCGTCCTGCAGAAGCCCTGGATCGCGGACCTGCTCTGCAAGGCGCTGGCTAAAAAGCTCAAGGGCGTGAAGATCGACGTCGTCGTCGGCCCCGCGCTGGGCGGCATGATCGTCTCCCACGAGATGGGGCGCGCGCTCAAGGTCCGGTCGATCTTCGCCGAGCGGGTCGAGGGAGCGTTCGCGCTGCGCCGCGGTTTCAAGCTGAAGCGGAACGAGCGCGTGCTCGTCGTCGAGGACGTGATCACGACCGGCAAGTCGAGCTACGAGGTGATCGAGCTCGTGAAGGCAGACGGCGCGAAGCTCGCGGCCGTCGCGTCGCTCGTGGACCGTTCCGACGGCGCGGCGATCTTCGAGCAGGAATTTTATTCGCTCCTCAAGATCAACATCAAGACGTACAAGCCCGAAGTCTGCCCGCTCTGCCGCGAGCGGCGCGTGCCGTTGACCAAGCCGGGCAGCCGCGGCCTGAGGGTGGCCGTATGAAGCGCTTCGGCATCCCGCTCGCCGCTTTCCTCCTTCTGGCGTCCGCCGCGTCCGCCGACCAGACGACGAACGTGAATTACGACCAGGTGCGCGAGGATTACCGGACCTACCTGCGGGAGCTCAAGCGCCTCGGCGTCGAGTACAACCAGTTCACCGGGGAAATGAAGAAAATCATGCAGGAAGAGGGTTTCCCCGCCTGGGACGAGGAGAAGGGCGTCACCGTGGCCGCGCCCGGCACGCCGCTCACGGCGTCCGTCTTATCCGGCGCGGAGGCGCGCATCGAGGACCGGGAACGCGACATGCGCGTGAGCCTGGACCTGCCGGGCCTCAAAAAAGATTCGATCAAGGTCAAGATCCAGGGCGACAAGTTCCTGCACGTGACGGGCAAGAAGAAGACCGAGGGCGCGAACGTGGAACGCGTGGTCGAGCTGCCCGTCGCGGCCGACCAGAAGGGCGCGTCTGCGACGTACGAAGACGGCGTCCTCACGGTCACCGTCCGCAAGACCGCCCCGTCCATCCAGGAAACGGACGTCCCCGTCCGCTAGGTTTTTTCTAATCCTGTACTAATCCGGTTCTAATCTCGGGTCCGTATAATGAAGGCAACCTGTGAGGTGCCTTCATGTTTCATCCTTCCCGCCCGTCCGCGTCCGCGGTTCTTTTTTTCTTCGTCCTGTTCGAATCGGCCGCCTTCGCGGCCGACCTGCCTTCGGGCTATGCGCCCGTGAGCGGCTCCTCGAGCTATTCCGCGTCCGCCGACGGCAACTCCGGCACCCTCACGTCCACGACCGCCGTTTCGGTCGGCCAGTGGAGCGGAGGGTTCGACGTCGCCGCCGGGAAGACGTTCACGGCCAACCTACCGCCGGGAGGCGCGCACCTTTCTCGCGACATCA
>DATJEK010000165.1:0-41542 GCA_035496715.1 Candidatus Eiseniibacteriota bacterium
ATGATGATCTGGGCGTCCGCCCCCTTCCACCGCGAGACGTCCCAGTCGACGCGGATCATCCTCTCGCCGCCGGTGTAGATGCCCTGGCCCTTCGCGACCAGCATCACCCGCCCGTCGACCAGGAGCATCACGACCTCGCGCTGGGAATCGTCCCCGCCTCCGAGCAGGAAGGTGATGTGCCGGCGGCGGATCTTGAACGGGACCGAGACGAGACGTCCGACCGGCTCCTCCCCCTGCGCCGAGCCCTTGGCCTGATACTCCGTCGGTCGGTTTTCGAAGGAAGCGGCATAATAGTTGCCGACCAGATGCGAGGAGCCCCGGTTGCGGTAGTACGAGTTGTCCCCGAAGGTCGGCTGGTTGAGAAACGCTTTTTCGGCCGGGATCCAGTTCTGCAGGCTGCCGTTCTCGAAATCCGAATTCGGGAACAAGAGATCGTCGGGCAGGTAAAAAGCCGACAGGAGTCCGAAGAAAATCGCGAGCGTGACGCCGATCCCGACGAGCCTCCAGGCCGCTTCGCGGTCCTCCGCGAGCCGGCGAAGGCCCCGGCGCAGCGCGTCCCCGGCGCTCACAGGGCGGGCCCCAGCGAAGCGGCCAGGCCGAGAAAGACGCTGCCGAACGCGAGCGTCACCGCCACGGCGCGGAGCGTCCAGAAATTCAACCGGTCCGCGCGAAACGCGGCCTCGGCCGCGAACCACAGGAGGCCCGCCAAAAGAAGGAGCGGCTGCGCCAAGACCCCCGGAAGCCCGGCTCCGGCGGACGCCGCGTCCGGAACGATCGCGTTCGCCGCGAACGCCGCGAGAAAGAGCGCGGCCTCATACGACGGAAAATCCGCTCCGGGCTCCCCCTGCTCCCGAAGCCGCGCGAGCACCGCGAAATAAAAGAGCGTGCCCGCCGCGACCGGCAACGGCACGGCGCGGCGAAAGTGATCGAGCCGCACGGCCACACCGCCGGGGTCGGAGAAGAAAATGAAAAAACGCATGAGAAACGGCGCCCCGAAGAAATAAACCGCCAGCCAGAAGAAAGCGCGGGCGAAGACCCCGCGGCGCGTGAACATCTCTCGCGCGTTCTCGGACCGGCCGAGAACCGCGAGGGCCGGCGCCAGAAAGATGAGCAGCGTCAGCGGCGCGACCGGCGGCAACCCGGGCGCCGGGAGACCCGCCGGGGCCGGCGGATCGATCCAGCCGAACCGGAAGGCCTGGCCGAACCGCGCGGGATGAAAAAGAAAAGCCGTCAGCACGGCCGCCGCCAGGGGAACCAGGAGCGCGGCGGACGCGCGCGCGGCGCCGGTGCGGAAAAGCCTCACGAGGCCCAGCGCCGCGAGCGCCGCGGCGGCCAGCGCGAGGTTCGGACGGCTTGCGGCCATGAGGCCCAGAAACAGGCCCGCCGCCGTCAGCGCCTCCCGGGAGACCTGGGGGGCGTCGAACGCCGCGACGAGAAAATACAGGGCACCCGCCTGAAAAAAAAGGGCCGCCGCGACGGCCGCTTCGGGACCGTGCGAACCCCGGATCAAAAATGGCCCCAGATTCGCGCAGCCGAGCGTGAGGATAAAAAGCTCGAAGACCCCTTCGGAGAGGCCGGGAAAACGCAGGCGCCGGATCCTGCTCGCCAGGGCCGTGCCCCACAGGAAAGCCCCCGTCGTAAAAAAAAGGACGGCGCCGGTCCTGAACGCACCGCCCGCCCGCGCGTGCGTCAGCATCAGCGCGTAGACGGCGGTCACCAGATACACGGCGTTCGGCACTGAAAATTTTCCGGCGCTTCGATCGGGCATCGATTGGTCCTTATCAATTCGTTAACAAATTTATATTTTATTATAAATAAATATTAAGAACAACTCCTTTCGGGGGAAAAAAGGACGGGGCCGGAGAGCCGGCCCCGTCGGAGGGAAATCGTTCGAAAAAACGGATCAATAATCCGCGGTGAGTCCCATCTCCCGGAAACTCTCCGTCATTCGCCTGCGCTCGGATTCGGCCGAGGTGGTGACGCCGATCGGCACCTCGGGGGTCGAGACCTCTTCTTCCCGGGCGTCGGGATCCGCCGCCCAGGGCGCGCCGCCGAAACGCCTCGCGGAACGCCTGGTCTTCTGTGATTTGGCTTGAACGCTTTTTTTCATCGTCGCTCATGGCCTCCCATTTTTGCCGTCAGTCTAGACGAAAGAGGATTAGAGGGGAGTTAGAATTAAGTTAAAAGATTTTAAGGGGGGTCAGGAATGAAAGGATTTTCCCCGGGCCGCGAGGTCCCGGAGATACGCGCTCGGCTCGAACCGGGCGGCGTCGACTTCCTTCTGGAAACGCTCGAGGTCCTTCACGACGGCGGCCGCGCCGACGGAATCGGCCCAGCGCAGGAGCCCGCCGCGGAACGGCGGAAAGCCGGCGCCCATCATCATGCCGATGTCGACGGTGTCCGCGGAATCCACGACCTTCTCCTCGAGACATCTCGCCGCCTCGTTGATCATGATGTACAGCATCCGCTTCCGCGCGTCCTCGTCGGAAACGCCCGACGCCTTCGACGGCCTCAGCTCCGGATTCGGCGCCTTCTTCTTGCCGTCGTACACGTAGAATCCTTTGCCGCTCTTCTTGCCCAGGAGGCCCTTCTTCCTCGCCTCTTCCAGGATCGGCGCGACTTTCATGCGGGGCCCGAAAGCCTCTTCGAGGACGTGCGCCACCTTATGGCCGACGTCGATCCCGACCTGGTCGGCGAGCTCCACCGGCCCCATCGGCATCCCGAAACCCTCGGCCACGGCGTCCACGCGAGCGGGTTCGACGCCCTCCGAGAGCAGATAGGCGGCCTCGTTCATGTACGGCAGGAGCAGCCGGTTCACGAGGAACCCCGGCCGGTCCTCGACGAGGATGGCGGTCTTGCCGAGGCGCCGCGCGAAAAGGACCGTGCGCTCGATCGCTTCCGGGGAGCTTCGCGCGCCGCGGATGACCTCCACCAGCGGCATGCGGTCGACCGGGTTGAAAAAATGCAGTCCGACGACGCGCTCGGGGTTCCGGCAGGCCTCGGCCATCTTCGTCACGGGCAGCGACGAGGTGTTGGAGGCGAGGACGGTGGACGGATCCGTCAGGTCCCCGAGCTCGCGGAAGACTTTCTGCTTCACGCCCAGGTCTTCGATGACGGCCTCGATGATGACGTCGCAGGTTTTGAGGCCCGCGTTCGTGAGACCGGTCGAGATGAGCGCCATTTTCGACTCGACCTGCCAGGGCCGCAGCTTCCTGCGCTTCAGCGCGCCGCGGTAGATCGAGGAGGCCTCTTTGAGCGCGCCGGACAGCGCCTTGTCGTTCAGGTCCTTCACGCGGACCGGGATGTCCCGCGCGCTGACCAGCTGCGCGATGCCGCCGCCCATGACGCCCGCGCCGACCACGCCGCACTTTCGGACGCCGTCGGAGACCGCCGGCGCGGAGGTCCAGCGCGTTTTCTTGTATTTTTCCGTGAGGAAAAAAACCTGGATGAGGTTTTTCGAGACGTCCGTCGCGCCCAGGCGCGCGAAGTGTTCGCTCTCGAGGCGGAACGGCTCGGCCCCGCGCCGTCCCCAGGTCCGGGAGACGAGCTTGAGGATCTCGACGGGCGCCGGGTAATGCCCCTTCGTGCGCTTCAGCACGTCCTTCTTCGCCCTGGAAAAGACGAGCGCGCGGCCCGGCGGCGTGTCTTCGAGGAAAACGGTCATCCACTTCTTTTTCGCCGGCTTCCGGACGGGCCGGCCCGCGGCGGCCTCGGCCGCGAGCGCGTACGCGCCGTCGACGAGCGTCTGCTCCGGAAAGAGCCGGTCGACGAGGCCGATCTTGAGCGCCTCCTCGGCGGAAACGATCTTTCCCGCCAAAAGAAGCGGCAGCGCCGCGGTGAGCCCGAGGAGCCGCGGCAGGCGGATGCTGCCGCCGAAGCCGGGAAGGATGCCCAGGTTCACCTCCGGCAGGCCGATCTTCACGTTCGGAGAAAAGGAGGCGACGCGGTAGCGGCAGGCGAGCGCGAGCTCGGTGCCGCCGCCGAGGCAGGCGCCGTTGATCACGCAGACCGTGGGAAATTTCAGCGCCTCGATCTTCGCGAAGATCGCCTTGCCCTCTTCGGCCTTCCGGAAGGCGTCTTTCGGATCGGTGATGCCTTCGATCTCCCGGATGTCGGCGCCGGCGATGAAGATCCGCGGCTTGGCGCTCGTGAAAAGAAGCGCCGTCAAATCCGATCGCGAAGCCAGACCGTCCAGCGCGCGGTCGAGCGACGTCAGGTGGGCCGAGGTGAGGATGTTGACGTCGCCGTCGGGATGGTTGAAAACGAGATTTCCGACGCCGCCGCGGACTTCGAGCGTCCAGGCCTCAGCCATCGGAGCGGCCCCGTTCGAGCAGCACCGCGCTGCCCTGCCCGCCGCCGACGCAGGCCGTGACGAGCCCGCGCTCGAGGCCGCGGCGCTTCATCTCCTTGAGGCAGGACAGGACGAGCCGCGCTCCGCTGACACCCACCGGGTGGCCGAGCGCGATGGCGCCGCCGTTGACGTTGAGGACCGCCGGGTCGATGCGCCCGACCGGCCGTCCGTCGGAGAAATTTTCCGCCGCGAATTTTTTGGAATCGAGCGCGTCGAGGCAGGACAGCACCTGGCAGGCGAAGGCTTCGTTGATCTCGAAGAGCCCGATGTCCGGCAGCGACAGGCCGGTCTTCTTCAGCACGCGCTGGATCGAAAACGCGGGTCCCAGGCCCATCTCGCTCGGCTCCACGCCCACGTAGTCGTAGGCCGCGATCGTGCCCAGGACGCGGAGGCCCAGCGATCTCGCCCGGGCCTCTTCCATGAGAAGAAGCGCGCAGGCGCCGTCGGTGATCTGCGAGGAGTTTCCGGCGGTCACGGTGCCCGTGCGGCGGTCGAAGATCGGCTTGAGCTTTCCGAGCTGCTCCAACGTCTGGTTTTCCCGCACGCCGTTGTCGTCGGAGACGGCCGTCTCGTACTTCGGCGGCAGCTGAACGGTCATCATCTCCTCCCGGAGCGCGGCGCGCGAGGCGATCACGCGCCGGTGACTTTCGAGCGCGAAGGCGTCCTGCGCCTGGCGGGAAATCGCGAATTTTTTGGCGAGCACCTCGGCGGTCTGGCCCATGTTGAGCCCGCAGGAAGGGTCGGTGAGCGCCATCTGGAGCGCCGGCTGCGGCGCGAAATGGCGCGGGCGGAAGCGCGAAAAGAGCGCGAGCTTCTGGCCGAGCGTCTTCGCGCGCTGGAGCTTGAGGAAGATCTGCGTCGCTTCGCGGGAATAGAGGAGCGGCGCGTTCGACATCGACTCGGCGCCGCCGGCGATCACGACGCCGTCGAGCCCCGCGGTGATCTTTTCGACCGCGCTCGTCACGGCCTCGAAGCCGGAGGCGCAGTTGCGGTTCACCGTGTAAGCGCGCTTCGATTTCGGGATGCCGGCCAGGAGGCTGATCACCCGCGAGACGTTGGCCGCGTCGACCGGCTGGCCGACGCAGCCGATGATGACCTCGTCGACCAGATCGGGGTCGATCTCGGTGCGCTGGAGGAGCTCGGTGACGGCCAGCGCGCCCAGTTTCTGCGCCGAGAGGCCCTCGAAGAGCGACCAGGCCTTGATGAACGGGGTGCGGACGCCGTCGACGACGGCGACTTTCTTGATCGTCATGGATTGATTTTATCAGTTTTGCGGGCGGAAAGAAATAACCGTCGCAGCCGATCCGGCAGGCCCGCGAGCCAAAGCCCCGCGAAAACCGGCAGCGGCTTCCACCCCGCCAAAAGATGCAGGATCTTCGCGGCGTACCGGACCCTGCCGCGCAGGGCGCACCGCACGGCCGCATGAAAATAATTCGCCGCGAATTTCCTCTCCAGGACGCGGTCCGCCTCCGTTTCGGTCATCGACCGGTGAATCCGGACGACCCGTTCCTTCAGGATCCGGTAAATTTCCATTTCTTCCCGGAAAGAAGCCAGCGCCGCGTTCTCCGAAAGGCTCCACTGGCCCGGATGCCTCCGCACGCGCACCAGCGCCTCGGGAATCCTCCCCACCGGATATCGCGCCTGCGTCCGGACCATCATCTCGAAATCCGCGGCGATCCAGTCCTCGCGGAACGGGCCGACGGCGGCGAAGACCTCTCTCAAGAAAAACAGGTCGGAGATATTCGCCGAGAGACAACCGTGAAGGAGGGCGTAGCGGTCCGCCTCGGCCGGCGAAAAAATCAGCGGCGACCCGTCCGGCGGAGCCGCGGCCGCCGTTTCGCCCGCTTGCCCGATGACGGCCGCGCCGGTGTAAAAGCAGCCGATCTCCGGGCGGGAAACATGAAATTCAAAGCCTTTCCGGAGGCAATCCGGAAGCATCACGTCGTCCTGCGACCAGAGCTTGACGAGCGGCGCCCGGGCGCGGCCGAGGAGGGCGTTCAGGTTGAAAAACAAACCCTGATTGCGTCCGTTCTCCAGAAGGACGATCCGCGGATCCGCGTAGCCGCGCAGGATCTCCCGCGACGCGTCGGGGGAGCCGTCGTCGACGATCAGGAATTCGAAATCCAGGAAATCCTGACTCAGCACGGAATCCACGCTCTCCCGCAGATACTGGGCGCCGTCATAGACCGACAGGAGGACGCTTATTTTCGGGACGCCTGCGGCCGTCAAGGGGTCTCCGCGAGGAAGCATTCGAGGGCGATCTGATAGCCGAAAAGATTGGGCCACAGATCCGTGGCGGCGCGGTCCGCGGTCCGGCGGAACCCGGACGGCAAAAGCCGCCTCAATTTCCAGAGCGGAGCCGACCCGTCCGCTTTTTTACGAACCGGCTTCAGACGGGGAATAGAGCTCAGGGAGAGGACGTCCTCCAGGTTACGGAACGTGAACAGCCTGACGTGCGTGCGGTCCATGATCCCCTCGTCCTCGTAAGCGATGTCGCCGAACAGGAACTTCATCCTCTGTTTCCAGAAAGCGGCGTTGGGGACCAGGATCAGGATCTTCCCCCCCGGCTTGAGATACGGGATGAATTTCTCCAGAACGCTTCCGGGATCCTTGAAATGCTCCAGCACATGGCAGAAGAGCAGGCGGTCGAAACGCAGGTCGCCGAGAAAATCCGGCTCGCCGGTCTCGACGTCCGCGAGCCAGCAGGACTCCATGATCCCGGACGCGAGCTTTTTTTCGCGTTCGCTGACCGTGATCCCGCAGACCCGCGCGTCGGGGTACCGGCTCAGGATCAGAGCGGCGTTGTCCCCCGAGCCGCATCCGACGTCCAGGATCCGCCGGTCTTCAGGGCCGAGGAAATCGAAGATGAACGGATTTCCGCTGTTTTGATAACACCGGGCTTCTCGCATCAAGACTCTTCGTCTTCCGCGGCGGGACTTTCCCCGGAGGGATTCTCTTCGGCCGCGGATTCTTCCGTCTTGTGCTCCTCCTCTTCCGGATCGCCGTTCAGATAGCTGCTGATGCTCGAATGGAAACGCTTGATCCATTCCAGGCTCCCCGAGTCGCAGTCGACCTTGAACGCGACCCACGTGTCGTGGTACTTGGCCTCGTCGAGTTCCACCGTCTCGCTCTGCCACGGCTCCCGCGGGGACCGCTGGTAGGAAACCTTGACCGTCGCCTTCGCGGGGTTCGCCGCGCTGCCGGGCGTGACGAGCACGGCGACGTAGAGCTCGCGGTCCAGGTTCTGCATGTTGAGGTCCCACGGGCGGAACTGGAGGAGTCCGGGACCCTGCTGGGTCATCGAATGGCCGACGGCGTTCTCCCCGTTCTCGATGTGCATGACCACTTCGTTCGATCCGGACCATTCGGCGCGGATCGTCATGTCGGGGCCGTTGAAGCCGCTCGGCGCGACGTGGTTCTCAGGCTTGTTCCCGCTCGCGTCCCCTTCGGCGCCCGGATTGACGTTTTCGCTTCCGTTTCCGGAAGAAGCCGAACCGTCGCCGGGATTGACGCCGGGAACGGGCACCCCCGGAAGACCGGGAAGATTCCCGGGCGGCGGAACTTCGCCGGAGCCACCGCCGCCCGCGTCGTCCGCTCCGTCCATCGACGGGATGCCCGGAAGAGGGATCTCGGGGATGCCGGGGATCTCCGGCAGGCCGCCGCCCGCGCCGGGAGACCAGTCTTCTCCCTCGCCGGACACCATCCCGCCCATCGCGGAAGAGGGATCGAAACCTTCATAGCTCGAACCGAACGAGCCCAGCCCGAAAGAACCCAGGAGCCCCAGGATGTCGGACGCGCCCGAGCTCTGCTCGGGGACGTACGTCGGCTGCGCGGGAATCGGTTGTCCCTGCACCGGGACGGAAAAGGATCGGCCGTCTCCGGACGCGGGACGCGAAGCGAAGGATTTTTCGGCCTGCGCCTTGTCGCCCTTCAGGGCGTGATAGAGCGCTTCGAGTTTGGCGCGCGCGTCTTCCTGCTCCGGCGTCAGCGACTCCGGATGATCGGAGACTTTGACGGGGATGCCGGGGCTTTGAGAAACGACGAACCGCTCGCCCGTGGGTTTCTTCGCCGTGATCAGGGCGCGCAGCGTGTAGTTGCCGGGCTCGAGGCGCCGGCTGTCTTTGGGCGAAAGCAGGTACGCGAGAAACGCGGAATTTCGGGCGTCGAGCGTGATTTTCCCTTCGGGCTTCACCAGCGGCGCGAGCTCCAGCGGCCAGACGTTGCGCCGGCCATCCTCGTCCACCGCTTCCACCTGCACGAGACGCGTCCAATTCCCCTTTTTGGAAGAAAGCGTGATGGGCTTCAGGTCCGCGGCCTGGGGCGTCGGATGTTCCACGGTCACCTTGAGGATCAGAGGCCAGCCTTTCAGGATCTCGCTCTGCCCGGCGCCGTTGACGAACAAAGACAGCCTGGGCGCGAGGGCCGTCGGCGGCGCTTGAGCGCCCGCGCCGGAGGCCGGCGCCTCGGCGGCCGGACTCTCCGCGGCCGGCGGAGCGGACGCGGTTTTTTTCTTCGCGGCCAGAGCGGGCTTCATCGGCGTCGGGACGGGACGGGTCGGCGCCTCGGCGGCGACCGCGACGCCGAGGATGTCGCTGTTGACCCGTCTGGCGTAGAGCCCGAGCGACAGGACCGCTTTGAGCGTGTAGTCGCCCTGAACGATTTTGGACGTAGCCTCGGGGCTCAGCTTGAACGTCGTCTCGACCGGCTTGCCGGGCTCGATTTTCACGCTCGGCGACGGTTTCGTCACGGCGGGAGGCTCTATCTTCCAGTCCTGCAACCGGCCCTTTGAATCACGGATCTCAAGGCCCACCAGCGACGTCCAGTCGCCCGGATCAAAGAACAGCTCGATCGGCTCCGGACCGCCGGGATGCGTCAGCGTGACTTTAACCGTAGCGGCTTCGCCGGGCTTGATCCAGCTTTCGCCGGACGACGCGACCGCGACCGACACTTTCGGCGGCGTTTTGGGCAGGGGGTGCTTCTTGAATAAATCGTCTTCGGCGGAGGCGGCGAACAGCTTTGCGGAGAACGCCAAAACAACCAATGCCGTCGATCCGGCCGCGAAGCTTTTTTTCATGTCAGCTGTTGTCCTTATCCGAAGTATCCATGTTTTCCAGTTTTTCAATCGCTTCAGGAGCCTGATCGATCGCTTTTTTCTGCGAACGCAGCAGTTCTTTCATTTCTTTCGGCACGTCCGGATCGTTCATCGCTTCCTCCATCTCCTTCATCATGCCGGGTATTTCACCTTTGAGCTCTTTCAAGGAACTCTTGGCTTCCTGGAGCATTTTGGCCCAGTTGTCGGGCGGCGGGATGTGGAGGCTCGCGCCCAGCGGGCCGGGATCGCCGAATTTCTTGCGCGTCTTCTTGTAATCTTTGGCGACGAGCCCGGCAGGGAAATTGCCGCGCAGCTTTACGGAGGCCATTTCTTGTTCGCTGTAGTGGCCGAGGCGGCCGTTGTCGCCATACGACATTTCAATGGGCTTGCTCTTCACCACCGTGCCGTCTATCGGTAGATCGCCGAACGCCAGGTCCACCACGCGGTCGAGGTCTTTGGGATCCTGCGGCGGCGGCACCTCGCCGTTGATCATATCGCCTTCCACTTTGAAATGCTCTTTTTCGAGCGAGTAAACGCGCAGGATCTTCACCTGCTTGGCGCCGTCGGCCATCCATCCCGAGAAATAGACCGTGATCGAGTTCTTAGGCTTGACCGCTTCTGCATGGATCTGCTCCAGATAGTCTTTCGCGTCGAACGTGCGGCTGTCGTTGAGCTCCGCATAGCCCCAGCCCGCGACTTCGCCGGTCGCCCAATCGACTTTCAGCCGGCCGCCGCCCACGATCCGCTTGCCGCCGTCGAAATGCGCGGACGTCATCTGCGCTTCATCCATGTTCAGATGCAGCTTGCCTTCCATGTCCGTCGTGAACGCGACCTTGAGCGGCCAGGCATAGGAAGCGTCGTTGCCCCTGTCGACGGGCTCGTATTCCATGCAATCCTGGCTCAGGATCCCAGTCTTGATCGTCTGGAGGATGCAGTCGGCGTGGACCGGATATTCCTTTTTGATGCGGCTTTCGATCTCGTTCCACATCTCGAGCGTCGCGCGCGCCGCGAGCCTCTTGGCCATCTCGTGCATGGTCATGTGGAAACGCTGGGTCTCGGTCACGCGACCCATGGGACTCCAGGGGCCGTCCTTTTGCAGATAAAAGTGAAGCTCGCCCTTGATGCTGAGCGCGTTGTCGATGGCGCGCTCAAAGCTGAGGTAATTTTGTGGCTTGTTGGCCGCGGTGTTGTTTTGAATCTCCATCGCGATGCCCGGAGCCGAGACGCTCAACCTGTCCCAGGCGCCGATGAGCTCGGGACGCATCGGCTCCATTTTTCCTTCACGGTCGAGGAACGCTCCATATTCCTCCAGTGTCTTAAAATCCACCTCCGGGTGCTTGGATTTCTCGTCCGTGAGAAAGGTCTGGGTGCTGCCGGCGACGATCTCGTAGCCGCTGTAATAGCCGCTTTTCACCACGTTCTTCATTGGCGCCTTCCACGGCGGAATGATGTAATTTTCGATCGCCTGTTGACGGTCGGCTTCGGTCAGAAGAAGCTCCGATTCCTCGGGCGTCATTTTCGGTGCGTTCGCGGTGCGCTTGACCTTGCCGAGGCTGAAGTCCATGAGCGGAAGCGTGTCGATGTCGCCCGCGTTGGCGATCTTCCCTTTTTCCACCAGCGACAGGCTGTTCTCGAGGAACGTCGTGTGAGCGTAAAAATCCTGCAGCGCGTGGAAGATGAGCCCCGCGACGCGGTAGAAATGGTCCGCTCCCGAGTCCCACATCTTCATTTCGGGCATCAGCACCGATCCGGAGACGCTTTCGTCGAGCAAAAGGTCCAGGCGCGCCAGGAGCACGTTGCGGGAATGCTCGACCGTGTTGTCGTCGAAATGGTTCGCGGCCGTGTGCACTTCCGTGCTGCCCGGCTCATCGGACTGCTCCATCCAGTTGACGAGCCGCTCGAACCCGTACTGAGTGAAGCCCGCCTCCCGCATCAGAATCTCGGTGATTTCGTCGTGGACGGGTGACGAGGCGAGCGCGCCGGGACAAATCTGGCAGGGCCAGGTCTGGAAGGCGGCGCCGGGCGAATAGGCGGCGAAGCAGAGGAGAAGAGCGAACGAAAGGACGCGCGTCATCCGTTTCAAGGGTTAATCCTCGTAGACGGTGCCGCCGGCTTCGCCGGACTCGGCGGGCGCTTCCTGCGGCGCTTCCCGGCCGGACTCCTCCTCCGCCGAAGCCGTTTCTTCCGGAGGCGCTTCGGGGGAAGAGGCATTGGCCTCGCTGATCGCCTGCGCGGCCTGCGCGAACTGCGGGGCCTGCTGAAGCGCCTGCTGGGACATCTGGCCCATGTCGCCGTACATCTTCTTGATGTCGACGCCCATCATCTTGGACGCCTGCTCCATGGCCAGATTCTCCACTTTCTGATAACCCGCGGGCACCTCGAAGAGCGAAGGGTCCGCGCCGGAAAAATTCACCGCCTCGGCCTCATACATCACGCCGGCCCCCTCTTCTCCCTCGGTCTCCATGGCCAGCGGCACGCCCTTCGGGATCTTAATGCCTTTCATCGTCATCGCGGCGCCCATGAGGTTCTTCATCATGTCGACGCCTTCCTGGAATTCTTTCCGTTCTTTCGGAGGGTAGTTCGCGAACATGGCGGACTGTCTGGCCTTGCTGAACTCGTTCAGCTCCTTCTCCACCCTTTTCCACGTCGCGTCGGACGGCGACATCCAGGTGATCATGCCGCCCGGCTGATTCTTGCACCCCATCTTGTATCCGGTAGCGGTGAATCCGGCGATCGTCTTCGTGCCGACCTGCGTGAATTCGCCGTCGCAGTCGTCCGCCGAAGATTCCGGCAGATCCTTCGGCGTCCCGAAAGAAGCGGACGAGCCGGACGATTCCGGACTTCCTTTGGTATAAGGGAGGGCGATCGGCTTCTCGTCATACATCTTTAAAGTCGGATCGATCGTCCACTCCACGCCCTTGTCGGCGCGCGTGATGATCGTCACCGTCGCCAGGCCCGGCATGACGGTCGCGATCCGCTGCTTTTTCCCCTGAGTCCAGGTATCGGTGCTCCCCGTTCCCATGGTCTTCATTTTCATGTAAACGTCGGCGTGCGCGAGAGAAGGAATCAGAAGGATCCAGACGAAAATCAGCGTAGCGGGTCTCATGGCGTCTCCATTTAAACTTATAATAGTTTAAACGAAACTTATCAAATGTCAATAATCGTCATTAATAATATACAAAATGGGGTCAGAGGCCGGGGGCTATCCGGGAAAGGCGGAAGGGTTCTTAGGCGCCGCCGGTATGGCAGTCGGTGCAGCTGGCGCCCTGCCATTCGTCGTCGGTGGGATGCTTGAATTCGAGCCCGTCGGGATTCTTCTCGGTCTGGCCGGCCGGACCCTGCTCGACGATCCGGTGGCAGGCGCGGCAATCCTGCGAGATCACCTTCTCTTCCACGGACTTGTGCTCGCCGTCATGGCAGCGGAAGCAGCCCGGGGCCGCGAAGTGGCCGATGTTGTCCGGATGGGTGTCCCAGCGGACCTTCATCTCGGGGAACATGTTGTGGGAATACAGCTCCCGGATCGTCCCGATCGCCTTGTCGAGCTCGGCGGAGTGGGCGCCGTAATAATCGGAGTGTTTCTCCTTGTAGTAGTCGCGCAGGCTTTTCTCGATGGCCGACAGCGCCTGCCCGTCCGTCTCGTATTGGCCGGAAAGGACTTCCATCGCCTTCTGCTTCACGTCGGGAATCGCCGGATCGATGGCGCCGCTCTCCATGGCCTCGTTGATCACCCGGTAGGGCGCGCGGAAGCGGTGCGTGGGCCGGTTGTGGCAGTCGATGCAGTCCATCTTCCGGATCCTGGAGGGCTCCGGCGGGGCCTCCGCCCACTTCGAGCCGGGCGCGACGTATACCGTCTCGCGGCCCGCCTTGTCGACCGATTTGACCCAGGTGATTTTCTGCCTCTTGTCGTCTTCGGCGGCGTAGTAGATGTCGTTGTCGACGTTCATGTGGGCGTGGACCCCGTGCGACTGCCCGCCCCCGCCGCCGACGTTCAGCTGCATCCGGATCTTCCAGGGCTCCCCGCCGCCCGTCAAAAAATAGGTGCGGTTGAAATCGTACGTGCTGAACTTCTTTCCGGGCGAATGGCATTCGAGGCAGATGTCCTGGGCGGGCCTCAGGTCACGGACGGGCGTCTCGATGGGGGATTTATAGGTGTTCGTCGCCGCCTTGACCACCTGGCGCGCGCCGGCGAGTTTCGAATGGAGGTACCAGTCCGCGCCGGCGCCGATGTGGCACTCGACGCATTTGACCTTCGCGTGGGGCGACTGGAGATAGGCCGTGTATTCGGGGTTCATCAGCTTGTGGCAGAGCGTCCCGCAGAATTCGACGGACTCCGTGTACTGGAAGCTCTTGTACAGCCCGGCGAACGTCATCATCACGAGGATCACGGTGCCCACCGTGAACACGAACAGCATGTTGCGGTGCTGGGGAACGGCCAGGTCGATCCGCAGGGTCCGGAACTCCGAGGCGGATTTGCCGGCGGCGACGCGGCGTTTTTCCCAGAACGCGCCGGCGGGAATGAGGAGGAGTCCCAGGATCAGGAACGGCGGGAGGAAGATGTAGGTCAGCAGGCCCAGGTACAGGTTCCTGCCGTGCGCGGAGAGGTCGATCGCGAAAAGGAAGCACTCCGAAATGAAAACCAGGAGCGCCAGGTAGACGCCGAAATACGTGAGCGGGTTGTAAAAATAGGCGGAGAACTTTTTCGGCTTGGGCATGTTCACCGCGCCGCGAAAAAACCCGTCCGCCCGCTTTTAATGGCCCGTCTACCGGATCAGTAAACGGCGTCCGGATTCGCGCCGACCTGCTTGTAGGTCGCTTCGTCCGGCTTCGGATTGACGGCCGTCAGCTTTTTCCCGTAGTCGTTGGGATCGTGCTTTCCGTCTTCCTTTTTGGGGAGCTTGTCCACGTGGCAGGTGAGGCATTTGGGCTTCTCTCCGCCGAACACGCTCTTGTAGAGCTTGGCCTGTTCGACGTTCGCGAGAGCGCCCCCGGCGAGCGACAGCGAAAAGAGGGTCGTTAAAAACACGGTCAGGGCGGCGTCTTTGTGTCTCATCGTGAGTCTCCTGTTCGGCTTTTCTCCAGTATGGACCACGAGCCCGAAAATGGCAATCCCCTTCGCGCCCGTCAGCCCCACTTGAAGCTGACGTCGAGGGAAACCACCTGCGCGTCGTAACCCCCGAGCTCGAGGTCCGGGCTCGGATCGTACCGGTAATAAGCGACTTTGGGCTCGATCGTCATGTCCTTCCGGGGCGTCCAGCGGACGCCGACGCTGACGTCCAGCTCCGTGTAGTCGGCCCCGTAGGAAATCGCGCCGCCCAGATTGTTGAAATCGCCCGCGTCCGACCACTGCGTGAGGCCGGTCAGCACGACGTCCGGGTTCACCGAATATTCCGCCGAAAAGAGCGCGCTCAAGACGTCGGCGTTGTACGTCGGCCGCGACGCCGGCGTGGTGTCGAAGCGGGCCGGAGTAAACATCTTCGCCTTTTGGACGGACAGCGACGTCGTCGTCAGGAGCGCGTCGACCGGCTGGATCACGACGTCCCACGTGTAGATCTGCGACTCCATTCCCGCTTCCTGCCAGTTGTCCGAGTCGGGAGAACCCTGCGTCTCGTAGGCCGTGTCCTGGAGCTGGACGCGGAACGAGGGCTGAAACCACCGGCAGGGACGGAACCGGATCTTCGAGGACCACTCGTTGGTCTCGATGTCCTGGGCGTCGATGAAAACCGACTTGGCGCCCGAGGCGGAATTGTCGGTGTACCGGACGTTGTTGTAATGGATCGCGTCCTCGCGGTGCCGGACGTCGGTCGTCAGCGTCACCGGGTTCCACGGGCTGAAGCTGGCCCCGAGGACTCCCGAACCCCGGTACATGTGGGAGATCGACTGCCGGCTGAAGACTTCGCCCGCGGACGGGCTCCGGCGGTCTTCGTAGAGGTTGTTGCGGGTCTGCTGGAATTCGTACTCGTTGTAGATCGCCGTGCGGGGGATGCCGGTGTACCGGAACGAAAGCCCCTCGCCGAAATTGGAGACCTTGCTCTGGTTCTCGCTCACGTCGATCTGGTCGACGGCCCCGTTGGGCTTCGAGGCTCCGTTGTTGTTGGCGGGACTGTTGTCGTGCGGATAGGTGGACGCGCTCGTGCGGCCGATGCTCTCCGCCTTCAGGCGGGTATTGACGGTCAGCGGATTCCAGAGAAACGAGGAGACGCTTCCCACCCACGTGTTCGACGTGTAGAGGTTGTCCGAATGCGCGTCCAGGATGGTCTCCGGATTCGAGAAATTGGTGGGGACGCCGTTCTGGTCGAGCTCGAGCGTGTTCTCCAGCTCGCGCCCGTTCAGCTGGGAAAAACGGTAATCGCTCGACGCGTAGACCTTGTCCTTGGTGAACCATTTGTTGAGCCCCAGGATGGTCGTGAAAAGGTCGGACCTCGGCTCCGTGTACTGGTCGCGGATCTTCTGGTCGGAGTTGGAGCCCGAAGCGGCGGCCGGCGTCGTGGAGAGGTTCTTTTCCTCTCGCAGGTTCTTCGCGCGCACGTACTCCCACTCCTGCTCCGAATGCCAGTGGAACCCGTACAGCTCGTCCTCGGCCTTGATCCCGAACTTGTTGACGTCTTCGTCGATCTGCTGCCATGAGGGTCCGATCTTGCGGAGGACGTCGGGCGCGCCGCCGGAGACGGTCGGACCTTCCGTCACGCCGGTCCAGGTGAGGCGGGATTTGGTGCCGTACTTGAATTCGTGCGTGTAATCCAGCGTGATCTCGGGAAGATTTTCCATCCGGAGGCCCGCCTCGAGGGAGAGCTCCCCGATGTTCAGCGTGAGATCCCGGTCCGTGTCGGAGGACTTGAGCGTGGTGAACGCGTTGTAAAGGCCGCCGCTCGAGCCGTAATATTTCCGGAACTGCGTGTAGTCGAGGAGGAGATAGCCGAAGCCCTCCTTCTCCAGCTTGATCTCGGCGCCGTAGTCCCCGTTGTCCGGGATCGCGTGGCCTTCCGCCGTGAGCGTCACGCCCTCCGGATACTCGTCCTCGAAACCGAATTCCTTCACCCCGCCGGAAGCGCCCGTGGCCATCCAATGGTGCGCGCGGAACTGGGAGGCGTCTCCGTTGACGAACGCGTACTGGGCGGGCTCGAGGGCCAGGGAGATCTCGGGGCTCTTGACCGCCTCCGACGCGGCGCGGCCGTCGCCGGCGCAGAACACCAGAACCGTCAGGACCGCGAGACTTCCGGAAATGAGTTTTTTCAAGACGCCCTCCCCGTTTTCAGATCAATACCGAAGGTGGTCATCGAAATTCGAGCCGTGCACCGCCGTGTGACAGCCGGCGCTCCAGCAGGTGCCCTGGGGCAGCCGTCCGGCGTGGCTGCTCTTGCCGATCGTCGGGAAATTGACCTGCGTGTGGCACCGCAGGCATAAATTGTGGTCGCGCGCGATCAGCATCTTCTCGTGGATCGACCCGTGGACCTTGTGGCAAGTCGTGCAGCCCTCGCGCACCACCTCGTGCTCCCACACGAAGGGGCCGCGCTGGTCCTTGTGGCACTTGAAGCAGGTCTCGTTGGTGTCGGTCATCGACGTGCCCGTCCACGGGCGCACTTCCTCGCCGTGCGCGCTGTGGCAGTCCGTGCAGCTCATCTTGCCTTCGAGGACCGGGTGGTGATAAGGCAGGCGGAATTCGAGTTTTTTGTCCGTGTGGCAGGTGAAGCAAGCGGACGGATCTTTTTTGGGGTTCAGGATGTTCCCGCGGCCGCCGCTGGCCTCGACATGCAGGCTGGCCGGCCCGTGGCACATTTCGCAGGCCTGGGCCTCCGCCCCGGGGATGCTGATCCGGGAATGCGTCGACAGGTTGTACTCCTTGACCTGTTTCTCGTGGCAGGACTCGCAGTCCTCGGAGCCTACGTATTTGGCGCCCTTCATTTTCAAATACTGCTCGAGCGGTACGTCCGGATCGTTCTTGTCCGCCGAACGCGCCTGGGAAGGAAAAACCAAAACAAACGCGCCCGCGAAGAGCGCGATACCGAACAACCTTTTGATTTTCCCGATCTTCATAAAAACGGTTCCCTTTTGATAGGCGCGTTCGTTAGAAATAGTATATGAATGAACGGTCCTCGTCCGTGTGACCGCCGTCACACTTTTAAAATAAATAGTAACCCTAACAACGGCAGTCTGTTACGCCGTAGTATAACATGCGCCCTGAAAAGAAGTCTTCACTGAATTTTTTAAAATTTAAAGACGAAGAACGCCGGAAAATAATATATAATCAGCACCTCAACCCATGAATAAATACATCAAGATCCTAGGCTCTCTACCCTTCGCGCTCTGGCTCATCGGCGGCCTCGTGACGGTGCTGATCGCCTCGACGCTCCTCGAATCCGCGCAGGGCACGCCGTTCGTGCAGCGCTTTTTTTATCAGGCGGGATGGTTCGACGTGTTCCTGGCGCTGTTCGGCCTGAACATCCTCTGCTCCTCGCTGAGCCGCTGGCCCTACAAAAAATATCACACCGGTTTTCTGATCGTGCACACGGGCATCCTGATGCTTCTGGCCGGATCGCTTCTTTCGCGCTACTGGGGAGTCGACGGGCAGATGGCCCTCTACGAGGGCGAGGCCGGCAGCCGCATCCTGCTTCCGGGATACGAGCTCGTGACGCATCTCCCGGACCACGACGTCAAGACGCTGGACCTCGGCAAGGCGTCCCGGATGGTCCGCGTGCCGCTGGCGAGCCCCGAGCCCGGCGTGACCATCCTCCTCAAAAAAGCCGTCGCCGAGGCGGAAGTCGCCGAGACGACGGAAGAAGGCGGCCCCGAGGCGCCCGCGAACCCGGGGATCGAGTTCACGATCAAGAGCGCGATGGCGGGCGCCAACGAGCGCGTGTCTCTTTTCCAGCGTCATCCGTCCAACCCGTCGTCCGACGTCCTCACCCTCGGCGCCGCGACCTTCGAGCTGAAAAGCTCGCCGCCCGTCGACGAGGCGGCCGCGGCGCCGGTGACGAAGCCGCGCCTGCGCGTCGTGAAAAAGGACACGGGCGAGACGTTCACCTGGGATCTGGACCCCCTGCCGTCGGGAGAACTTCCGCTGGGTTCCACCGGTGTCGTGATCCGCGGCCTCCGCTATCTGCCCGACGCCCGGGTCAACGACGCCAAAGAGCTGGTGAACGTTTCCGAGGAGCCGCTCAATCCGGCCGTCGAATTCGAGGCGGTCGACGCGGCCGGGCGAAGCGAATTCCACACGCGCTTCGAGCTCTTCCCGGATTTCGAGTCGCTCCACGGCCGCGAAAAGAACGACCTGCTTCATCTGGCGGTGGACCTGGAGACGCCGCACGGGAAGAAAGCGGAAAACAAGAAGACCGGCCTTCAATTCTTCATGAAGGACGGCCGCTGGGCCTATCATTCCCATTCCTCTAAGACCGCCGACCAGGAAGGATTTTTGGAGCTTCACAAGGAATATCCGGCCGGATGGATGGATTTCACGTTCACGGTCGACAAGGTCTATTCCCGCGCCGTGATCCGCAAACGGGTCGGCGCGGCCGCGCCGGGGTCGAAGGGCCAGAAGGCGGACATCGCCGTCGAGATCTCCGCGGAAAAAAACGGCGACGAGGTTTCGACGGACTGGGTGCTTCCCGGAGAAAGCGTGCGCCTGGAAACCTCGGCCGGAGCGCTCATCGTGGCCCTGCGCCAGCGCTCGGCGCCGGTCCCCTTCAATCTGACGCTGAAAGATTTCCGGAAAGTGGACTACCCCGGCACGTCGGAGGCCCAGTCCTACGAGAGCGACGTCGCGCTGGAGGACGCCGCCGAGGGGCTCAAGATCGAAAAAACGATCCGCATGAACAAGCCGCTCGATTACAAGGGCTACCGGATCTTCCAATCCTCCTTCAGTCAGGACCCGGAGGCCGGCGAGACGTCCGTGTTCACCGTCGCCAAGAACCCGGGCATCCGGCTGATCTACGGAGGCTCCATCGTGATGTGCCTGGGCATCCTCATCGTCTTCTACGTCAAACCGCTCTCTTCGTTCAGCGCAAAGGGAAACCCCCGTGCCCCCAAAAAACACTAAAGCGTTCGTTCCGGCTTTTTTCCTGTCGCTCCTGCTTTTGTCCGCGGCCTCTCCCGCTCTCGCGTCGGAGGCCGACGCCGCCAAGCCCGTCGCGATCCAGAGCCATGGACGCATCAAGTCGTTCGACGCGTTCTGCCGCCAGTGGGTGGAAACGGTCAGCGGGCGCGAACGCTGGGAGCGCCGCCCGTCCGTGGACGTCGTCCTGGACGCGCTGGCGCACGAGGAGACCATCTTCCAAAACCGCTGGATCCGCGTCGGCTACCGCCCGCTGGCCCGGGAGTTCGGGCTCGCCGAGGACCGGCAGCTTTTCTCGTACGAGGAGCTCCGGCCCGCGATGGACAGGATCGAAGCCCTCCTGCGGAGCGCGAAAGACAAACGCGACAAGGACGTGCGCCCTTCGCGGATGGAGCAGGAGGCGGAGTCGGTCTACGCGCGGCTGGTGGCGGTGCATGAGCTGTCCACCGGCGAGAACATCGCCGTCATCCCCATGCCGTCGTCACAGGCCTGGCAGTCCCCCTACCAGACGCTCGACAAGCGCGCCAACGACTTCAAAAAAATGGTCGCGCTTTTCGGCGACAGGAAATATTCGGAGTTCCGCGACGCCGCCGGCGCCTGGATCCGGGCCGTGGACGAAGCGACGGACTCCGCGCACCGCCGGAAGATCGGGCTGGAGATCTTCTACCAGACGGTCCGGCCGTTCCAGTGGGCCTGGATCTTCTATCTCACGGCGTTCGTCCTGCTGAGCGTCCTCGGCCGCGGGAAACCGGCGGGCGCCCTGGGACTCGCCGCTTTTCTCGCCGGCTTCGGCTTTCACACGTGCGGCCTGGCGCTCCGGGTGATCATCCTGGGGAGACCCCCCGTGTCGAACATGTACGAATCGATGGTGTACATGAACTGGGCGCTCATCCTCTTCGCGATGCTTCTGTGGGCTTTTTTCCGCAGCCGGCCGCTCCTCAGCGTCGCCTCCCTGCTCTCGGCGCTCGTCATGATCTACGGCAACCTGCTTCCGATCGACGCCGGCATGGACGTGCTGGTCCCGGTCCTGCGGAGCAACTACTGGCTCACGATCCACGTGATGACGATCGTCGCCAGCTACGGGGCGTTCGGGCTGGCCATGGGGCTGGGGCACCGCCACATCCTTCTTTTCCTCAAGCACCGGTTCCACAAGAACGAGGAAGCGCAGTCGGCGAACCTGATCTACCACACGATCCAGATCGGGGCGCTTCTCCTGGGCGCGGGGACGATCCTCGGCGGCGTGTGGGCCAACGAGTCCTGGGGCCGCTTCTGGGGCTGGGATCCGAAGGAGACGTGGGCGCTGATCACCTTCCTCGCCTACCTTATCATCATCCATCTCAAGTTCTCCAAGCTGATCAGCCACTTCTGGGTGGCCGTGAGCTCCATCCTGGGATTCCTTTTCGTGCTGATGACCTGGTACGGCGTGAATTTCGTCCTGGGGCGGGGCCTTCACAGCTACGGGCGCGGCTCGGGCGGGATCGTGTGGATTCTCTATTACCTGGCGGCGGAGGCCCTCTTCCTGCTCTGGGTCGCCTACGAGCGCAGACCCTCGCCGCGCAAGTAGCGTTACGTCTTCAGGAAAATTTCCGCGAGCAGGAAGCCCGGCTTTTCGGGAGCGGGGCCGACCGAAAACCCGAGGGTCCGGCACAGGCTCCGCATCGCCCGGTTCTCCGGCTCGACATAGGCCCAGACGCGCCGGATGTTCTCCTTCCGCGCCACCTCCAGAAGCAGCTCGAGCAGGTTTTTCCCCAGGCCCTTGCGCTGAAACGGGTCCGCGATGATCATCGCGAATAACGCCTCCCCGGTCCCCCGCTCCCGGCTCAGGCGCGCGACCGCCCGGATGCGGGGCAGGCCGCGGCCGTCCGGCGCCTCGGCGACGAGGGCGATCTCGCGGTCGTAGTCGTTGAAACACACGCGCGTGAGCCTCTCGTGCGCGATCCTCTCGCTCAGGCCCATCTCGCGGAAGTAACGGCCGCGGATGCTCTGGGCGGACAGCGAGTGGTGAAACTCCACCATGAGCGGCTCGTCTTCCGGCCGGATCGGCCGGATCGTCACTTCCTCGCCCGAGGAAATCTTCGAAACCGTCACGTAGTCGACGGGATACGGACGGATCGCCAGCTTCGGAAGCGCCGTCTCGGAAAAACCTTTTTCGTAAAGCACGACGCGCGCGTCGAGCGCGACGATCCGCTCGGACGACACCAGGAGCGGGTTCACGTCGATCTCCCGGATCCATCGCTGCTCCGCCACCAGCCTGGAAAACCGAACCAGGATGTCCGACAGCTGCGAAAGGTCCGCCGTCTTTTCTCCCCGCACGCCTTTGAGCGCCTGGTAGATCCTCGTCTCCTCCATCATCCGCACGGCGAGGTTCGTGTTGAGCGGAGGCAGGCCGACCGCGTGGTCCTTGAAAATCTCCACGAGCTTCCCGCCGGCGCCGAAGAGGATGACCGGGCCCAGCTGGGCGTCGGGCGTGGCCCCCAGGATGATTTCGTATCCGCCGCGGATCATCGGCTGGACCGTGACGCCGTCGAAGCCGCCGCCCGTTTTCCGCTCCACGGACCGGCGGATGTCTTCGAACGCTTCCCGCGCCTCGCGGCCGTTCTGCAGGTTGAGGCGCACGCCGCCGACGTCGCTTTTGTGCGTGATCGTGCGCGAGTGGAGCTTCAGCACGACGGGATACCCGATCGCGTCCGCGGCCTTCTCGGCCTCGGCCGCGGTGGCGGCGATTTCCGTCCGGACCGTGGGGATCCCGTAAGACGCGAGGACCTGCTTCGACTCCTCCTCGGTCAGGAGCGATCGCCCCGACGCGCGGATCGTTTCGATCAGGGCGCGCGCGGTCTCCGGAGCCGGAAACGGGTCTTTGGAGGAAAACCCCGAGGAGACCGGGGTCTCGTACAGGGCCTTCAAGTTCCGGCTGTAGCGCCACGTCGACTGAAAAAGCCGCGCCGCCTCGTCCGGAAACGGAAAATTCGGGATCCTGGATTTCGTCAGGAGACGCCGGCCTTCCTCGACGTCCCCGGCCCCCATCCAGCTGGCGAGAACCGGCTTCCTGCTTTTCTGGGCGTATTCCCGGAGGACCTCCGCGGTCTTCGTCGGCTCCGTCATCGCCTGGGGCGTCAGGATCACGAGCGCCCCGTCCACGCCTTCGTCCGCGAGAAGCACGTCGAGGGTTTTCGCGTACCGGGAGGCGTCCGCGTCTCCGAGCACGTCGACGGGGTTGTTGCGGCTCCAGTGGGCGGGCAGGATCGAGTTGATCCGGCGATAGGTGTCCTCCGAGAGCTTCGCGAGCGCTCCTCCCGACTCGACGAGCGCGTCCGTGGCGAGCACCCCGGGGCCTCCGGCGTTCGTCAGGATCGCCAGATGGGGGCCTTTGGGGCGGGGCTGTTTGGAAAGGATCTCCGCGAGGCTGAAGAGGTCGCGGATCTCGTTCACCCGCACGATGCCGCAGCGGCGGAACGCGGCGTCCAGCACGGCGTCGCTGCCGGCGATCGATCCGGTGTGCGAGACCGCCGCTTTCGCGGCCTCCTCGGTGCGCCCGGCCTTCAGGACGATGATCGGCTTCGTCAGCGCCACTTCGCGCGCGGAAGACAGGAACGAACGGGCGTCGCCGATGGACTCCATGTAGATCAGGATGCTTTCCGTGTCGGGATCGTCCCCCAGGTAGTCGATGAGGTCCCCCCAACCGACGTCCGCCATGGAGCCCGCGGAGATGAACGAGCTGAAGCCGACGTCTTCCGTCAGGCTCCAGTCGAGCACGGCCGTGCACAACGCGCCGCTCTGGCTGATGAACCCGACGTTCCCCTTGCGCGCCATCTTCGAGGCGAACGTGACGTTCAGCCCGCCGCGGGTATTCATGACGCCGAGGCAGTTGGGGCCGATGACCCGGATGCCGTATTTTCGCGCGATCCGGATCGTCTCTTTTTCGTACCGCTCCCCCTCGGGGCCGAGCTCCTTGAACCCCGCGGAAATCACCACCGCCCCCCTGACTCCGGCGAGCCCGCATTCTTCCATGAGACCCGCGACCGTCGGGGCCGGTGTCGCGATCACCGCCAGATCGACCGGAGCGGGACAGGCCGCGATCGAGGGATAGGCTTTCAACCCCATGAGCTCCGCGTATTTCGGATTGAC
The DNA here is from genome assembly GCA_035496715.1 of Candidatus Eiseniibacteriota bacterium. Classification (GTDB taxonomy): domain Bacteria; phylum Omnitrophota; class Gorgyraeia; order 2-02-FULL-51-18; family 2-02-FULL-51-18; genus DATJEK01. The sequence goes on from DATJEK010000165.1 coordinate 23,614, forward strand.
CGGATAGACTTCTCCCTTGAACGGCCCGCGGGACATGTTCTGCAGGAGGGCCAGGCCCACGCTTCCGTGCTTCTCGGTGGCCCCCACGATCGCCACGGACCTGGGACGGAAGATCGCGTCCAGCGGATGCGAGCGCCGGCGCCAGATGTCGTGCGAGAGGTTCGGCGAATGGATGAGTTCGTCGGCGCAAACCGAAGGATCTTTGACCGTTTTCATGCCGTCGCTCCGTTCATGAGGTGTTCGTACATCCGGTCCGCCTCGAGCCGGGCGTCATGGATGCAGTGAGTGATGCCGGTCCCCCGGTAAGAGGCCCCGGTCAGGAAAAGGTTCCGGTGGCGCTTCAGCCGCTCCTCGACGTCCGCCGCCCACCGCTTGTGGCCGACCGCGTACTGCGGCAGCGCTTCCGCGTGACGCGCGAGGCTCGCGAAAAGCGGCTCTCCGGCGATCCCCAGGAGCTCCTTCAGGTCGCCGGTGACCGCCCGGATCAGGTCCCCGTCGTCCATCGCGAAAAACTCGTTTCCGAACGCGCCCCCGATGAACGCCCTCAGGAGCACGTGCCCCTCGGGCGCTCGGCCCCTGTACTTCAGGCTCGAGAACGTGCACGCGGTCAGGGATTTTTTCTCGACGGCCGGCACCACGAATCCGAAGCTGTCGAGCGGATGGGAAATCTGCCGGCGCCTGTACGCCAGGTTCAGCGTCGCGACCGACTCGAAACGCAGCTCGCCCATCCGGTCGGCCAGGGCCGGATCGACGTCCCGCACCAGCCGCGCCGCCTGCGCCGCGCCGACGGTCAGGCAGACCGCGTCGAACGAACGCGCCGGGCCGGATCCGTCCGAGACGGCCCACCGCCCCTCCTCGCCGCGCGCGATCCTCACGCGCGAGCCGAGCCGCAGGGCGTTTTTCGTCAGGCGCGACGCCGCCGCGCGCGTCAGCGTCTCCATGCCGCCGTCGAACGACAGGAAGAAGCCGTACCGGGGGCCGCTGACGTTCCGAGGCACCGCGTTCCCGCCGGTCTTCTTCATCAGGCCGCGGATGACGCTGCCGTGCCGGCGCTCCAGCTCCATGAATTTCGACATCGTCGACGAGAGACTCAGCCGCTCGGGGTCGCCGGAGTAGATGCCGGCGATCATGGGCTGCCCGACCCTCGCCAGCGCCTCCGCCCCGAACCGCCGCCGGATGAACGACCCGACGCTCTCGTCGTCCTCCGACAGCCGTCTGGGAACGAACACCTCCGAAGCCATCCGGATCTTCCCCGCGACCGACAGGAGCGGGCTGGCCAGGAAGGACGTCATCCGCGTCGGCGCGATCAGGTAAAACCCTTCGGGGAGGGCGACGAGCCTGTTTTTTTTGACGACGAAAATTTTCCGGTTGCCGCCTTCCGTGTTGAGGACGCGGTCTTCGATGCCGAGCGTCCGGCAGAGGTCCAGCGCCCAGGGCTTTTCGAAAATGAACGAGTCCGGCCCCCGCTCCAGGAGGAAGCCGTCCCGGTTTTCGGTGCGGATGGATCCGCCCGCCCGCGGCGCCGCGTCGAAGACCGACACGTCGAGCTCGGCGCGGTCCTTCGCGCGTTCCTCCAGCCGCAGCGCGCAGGCCAGCCCGGAAATCCCGGCGCCGATCACGGCGACCCGTTTCATTTCAGCCCCCTCTCGTCGGCGGGACCGCGTACCCCCGCGGAACATGGACGCAATAAGGCTCCGGCGCCATGCAATCCCCGTAAACCGCGTACGCGCGGGACCGCGAGCCTCCGCAGACGGATTTGTATTCGCAGGCCCCGCATTTTCCCTGGAGCTGGGAGGCGTCCCGCAGCCGCAAGAAAAGCGGGGAATGGCGGTAGGCCTCGACGAGCGAGTCCCGCTTCACGTTCCCCGCCGAAAGCGGAAGAAACCCGCTCGGCTGGATCTGCCCGGTGTGCGAGATGAAGACGAAGCCGTTCCCGTCGTTCACTCCCTGCGCGGCGCGGCCGACCCTGTCTCCGGAAGCCGGGACCTGCCACGAAAACGAGCCGTGCCTGAGCCCGCCCGCGGCCGCGGGCGCGCCGAGCCTCTTCCTCCGCTGGATCAGCACGCGGCGGTAATGGGGCGCCTCGGTGGACTTGATGTCGAACGCGCTTTTTTCCGAGAGCTCGGCCATCCAGTTGAACACGTTTTCGTACTCCTCGGCGCTGATCTCGTCTTCCAGATGCCCCCGGCCCACGGGAACGAGAAAAAAGACCGACCACAAAACGATCGGGATCGACCGCAAAAGCTCGGCAAAGCGCTCGAGATCCTGGAGGTTGTACCGGGTGACCGTCGTATTGATCTGGACCGGCAGGCCGAGCTCCCCGGCCCAGCGGATGATCCGCATCGTCCATTCGAACGAGCCCTCCACTCTCCGGAAGCGGTCATGGATCGCCGGGGTCGAGCCGTCCAGGCTGACCGCCAGGCGCGCCAGGCCGCTTTCTTTCAATTTCCGAAGCGCCTCGAAAGTGACTTCCGGGGTGCCGCTCGGCGTCATGGTCATCCTCAGGCCGAGGTCGCTGCCGTACCGGACCAGGCGGAACGCGTCCGGGCGCCGCAGCGGATCGCCGCCGGTCAGGACGACGAGCGGCTTTCCGAACCGGCGGATCTCCTCGAAGAGCGCGAACGCCTGTTCGGTCGTCAGCTCGTCGGGATTGCGCGCGTCGATCGCCTCGGCCCGGCAGTGGACGCATTTGAGCGCGCACGACCGCGTCATCTCCCAGATCACGATGAACGGGTTTTGTGAAAAATCGAACGCGCGGATGTCGGGTTTCCCGGTCATCGGGACCCCCGCGCCGCCTCGAGGGTCATAAAAAAAGGGTCTTGAGGATCTCGGAAAGAAAAATGCAGAAAATCCCGGCGTACAGCCATCGCGGGTTCACCGCCAGCGTATACCCCCGCGCCACCTGGAAAAACCAGAGGATCCTCCGGGGCAGATTTCCCCGCGGAGGCTCTCCCCCGTACGGCGAAAGGGAGAAAGCCCACATCAGGGTTCCCTCCAGGCTCAAAAAGAGGCAGAACGAGCGCAGGAAGCCCGCCCCGAACGCGAACAGCACGACCGCCGTGATCAGCGCGCAACAGACCGTCGCGATCTTGAAGACGATCCACGTCAAGGGCCGCCAGTCGTATCCCCCGTCGAACGTCTGCATGACGAACCTCCGCCCGGGACCTCATCCGGCACGCCGGTTCCACGGCATGCGGGCCGGAAGCATGGCCGTCCCGCAGGCATCGAACCGCTCAACCGATCGTTTACGCATTGCTTCTCCCCCTGTCTTGCCTCTCATCCATAGCATAGAGGGGGAAAACCATGAACAAAATCGGGGGCGGTCCTGAATTTTTCGGGAGTGATTCCCCGCGGGGGGATGGGGGAAAACCCGATGGGCCGGACGGGATCTAACTCCGTGTCACGTGCAGGCGGCTTTTGCGGACGAGCCGGAAACCCTTTTTGCCTCGAAAATGGTCGTCCACGGCGCGCCGGCATTCCTCCCGGGTCCCGTAATCGTCGACGATCAGGCATCCGCCGGACACCAGGCGCGGCGCCAGGCGCTCGAGGAGGACGCGCATCGGACCGTATTCGCCGCAGTCCGCGTGCGCGAGCGCGATCGGCCCGTCCGCCCACAGGGTCTGCTCGTAGGGGCCCGAAAAGAGCTGCACGTTCAGGCGTTCGTCGGCGCCGTGGGCCGCAAGGTCACGCCGGGCCAGCGCTTCGGCCTCCGGCCCGCCGGCGAAAGGGTCGTGCACCTCCAAAGCGCGGGCGCGGCGCTTGGCGTGCGCGAGGACGATCGCGGCGCCTCCCGCCCCGCAACCGGCCTGGAGGAAATCGCCGTCCAACCGCTCGTATTCGAGGTCCATCGCGGTCTGCGCGAGCTCGCACAGCGCCGCCCTGTCGATCGAAGTCAGCTTCTGAGAAGCGACCGTCTCGACGACGCGGAACATTTCGGGCTGGCGGACGGAAAAGCGGCGGACCAGGAGAGGTCCGGAGACTTTCTCGAGACGGCCTCCGCCGGCGCGGTTGCGTTCGCGGGAACGGTCGGCCGTCACGGGTCCAAGCGAAAACGGGCGTGAAGGAAAGTCACGAAACGATTATACCGCCAAGGAGAGACAAAAACGTCCGCTTTTTAAAACCGTCTCCCCGTTAACGGCAGGCCCGGTTCCACGGCATGCGCGCCAGGAGCATCCCCATCCCGCACGTGTCCGTCACGGCCGAAAAAATGAGTCCGGCGGCCACAAAAAGCGACAGGAAAATTCCCGCCGGATGGACGAGCCGGGCCGAAGCGATTCCCAAAAGAACCAGAGAGCCCGCGGCGAAACGCACCTGCCGCTCGAGACCCCAGACCCTGGAGGCGCCCCTGATCAACGGCTTGCCCGCCGCCTCGAAGGCTCCCACGCCTCCCTCGATGACGCGCAGATCCGTAAAACCCATTTTTTCAAGACGGTCCGCCGCCTGACAGGCGCGGGCGCCGCTGCGGCAAAGAAGGTAGGTCGTCCTGGATTTCTCGAGCGCCGCCGCCGACTTCTCGGAAAGGCCGCTCAAGGGGCACGAATCGAAGCTTTCGAGCCGCAACTGGGCATACTCCGAGGGCTCGCGCACGTCGAGGCACTGGGCCCCCGCGGCCCCGCGAATTTCTTTTTCGAATTGTTCCACCGAGATTTTTTTCATTTGATTCCCCCTGTCGCCCGAAGGTCAGAACCGGCTGATCCATACGCCCCATCGATGATAGCGCGCATTGAAGGCCCGATGAGCTTTTTGTTTCAGCTCGAGGGACGCCGACTCCCAGTCCTGCAGCCTCGTTTCAAGAAGGCGGTAATTCCATTCGAGGATCCTCGCGGCTCGGAGAGAGACCTTTGCCTGTCCGAGGGATCGCGAAGCCAGCGTCTTCTGAGCCACCAGACGCGCCCGTAAAATCTGAAACCCGGACGTTCGCCGCAGACCGGTCGCCAGCCCCGTCTTCTCCAGCAGCGCGATCGCCCATTTGCTGGGGTCCCAATGGTACCAGCGCACGCCGTTCCGGTAGTCCGTGGGAAAGTGATGATGATAATTGTGATACCCTTCCCCGTTCGTCAAGATCGCCGCGAACCAGTTGTCCCTGGCCGTCGAGTCGATGTCATACGTCCGATTGCCGAAGGTATGGCAGACGGAGTTGATGCAGAAGGTCGCGTGGTAAACCAGGGTCAGGCGGACGCAGACTGAGAAAACGAGCGCCCCCAGCGCGTGCCCGCCCAAGGCGCCCAGAATAACCGGCAGCAGAATTCCGCCGAAAACGCCCCATGCCGCGTAGTGGTCGTGCTGATGCATCAGGAGCTTGTTTTTCATCAGGTCTTTGGCGTTGCTGTAATCCGGGATCTGCTTCCACAGCGTCATCCATCCGATGTGAGCATACCAAAACCCTTTTTTGATGCTGTACGGATCCATCTCCGTGTCGACGTAACGGTGATGGTCCCGGTGGCCGGAGGACCAGGTGAGCGCGGACTGCTCAAACGCGGCGGCGCCGAAAAAAAGAATCAGAAATTCGATCACTTTGTTCGTTTTAAAGGAAGCGTGCGCGTAAAGGCGATGATACCCGACGGTGATGCTCATGCCGGTGGCGATGACGAAGAACAGGGCGAGCAGGACCTCCGAAGGCGAAATGCCGTATCGCCGGACGTACAGCGGCGCCCCCGCGAGCGCGCCCGCGGTCGTGATCGAAAAGAAGAAGAGGGTGAGCCAGTTGATCCCCTTGGTCATCTTCGTGCCGGTTTCCATCAATAATCCTCCTTTCGGGCGCCCGTTCAGTCGGTGCGCCTTCTTGATTCAAGTGTAGCTGAGCCCGTCTTGCCGGGAAATCGGGGCAATTGCTGATCTTTTTGGGAGAGAATCACGGGGGCGGCACCGGGGAAACCCCGATCGGCCGAGTTCGCCCCTCGGCGATTTTTTGCTATAGTATAAGGAAACGGAGGCGTGCGTGACCCCCTATTCGTTCCGATCGCTCCTGATCCTGACGGCGGTTCTGTCGGCCGCGGCGTTCGCCGCTCCCGCAGAGTCCGCCTCGTACCGGTTCGGGGAATTGGACCGCAACAACGACGGCCGCGTGAGCCGCGACGAATGGCCAGGAAATTACCGCTCGTTCGTGGCGGAGGACCGCAACCGCGACGGCTTCATCGACGCGCAGGACTCGAACGGCTACGGCCGCCGCCGCTGGGACGGCGGCCCGCGGACCGACGTCGATTTCACGGAGTTCAACGGCGCCGACCCCAACCGGAACGGCGTCGTCGAGCACGACGAGTGGGTGGAGACGGGCCGCGGCGACTATTTCGCGGCGATGGACGCGGACCGGGACGGCAATCTGACGGCGGAAGAATATTTGAGGTCGACGAACCCCGCCGCGTCGAACCCCCGGTCCTACGAGGGCGCTTATCCGGCGCAGGGCCTGAATTTCGGCTACCGCCGGGGACAGAACCGTTTTCGCGGCATCGACCGGAACCAGGACGGGATCCTCTCGCGCGACGAATGGCCCGCGGCCGACGCCGCCTATTACGACTCGCTGGACCGCAACCGCGACGGCGTCGTGACCCGCAACGAATTCTTCAACCGCACGCCCCAGCAGGCTTCGGTCGCCGTTTTCTCGGAGCTCGACTCGGACGGCAACGGCAGCCTCTCACGCCGCGAATGGCTCGGCAACGACCAGGACTTCGCGGCCGCCAATTCCGACCACGACGACGTCGTCAGCGAGCAGGAATTCAGGGCCTACACCGGCGCCTCTTCCCCCGCCTCCGGCAACGCTTCCTCGAACAGCCAGTCCGACGCCCTCCAACAGCTGTTTCAGCAGCTCTTTCAGTGAGTCGGGCCTAGTCCGGCAACCCGTCCTAAAACGAGCCGGCCTTCACCGCGCCCGCGCGTTCGTAGTCGGCGAAAATGACGCCCGAGGGCGTGACGAGCGGGTTCCCGGTCAATTTGAAGGCCGCCGGGACCGTGCCCTCGGCGAAGAGACGCTTGCCCGTTTCGTCGCTTCGTTGATCCCCGGCCAGCCTTCGGCGTGCTGGGGCCAGTAGCCCGCGAAAATATCGTAGGTCTTCCTCCCGAGAAGCAGGTCGGAGGGCGCCTTCATCTGCTCTCCCATGGCCTTGCCCGACGCTTCGTCGAAATAAGGGACCGTCCATCCGCCGTACCTGAAGCCCCCGGAAGTGTCTTCCTCGGGCCCGCCGGGCGCCTGCATGACTCCGTCGAGCGTGATGAAAGAAAGGACGATGATTTTTCTCATGGGATCTCTCCTCTGACGGTTCCCTAAAGCGGACGGGTCTCGGAATAAACCGGGCCTGGGCCTAATCGATGCGGTAGAAAAAAACGCGCTTCCAGTCGAGGTTCATCTCGCCGCGGTAGATGCCCTGCATCATGACGACGTTGTTCTCGTCGAAGCTCAAGTACTGGACGGGAGGGTCGTCCTGGAAGTCCCAGAATTCCACCTTGCCCTTGTTGTTGCGGACGTTGAAGACGTGCCCGGGCGTCCCTTCGCCTCCGTCCACGAAGACGAGGCCTTGGCTGCCGTCCCCGCCCGCGGACATCGCCGCCCGGATCTTTTTCTGGTTCGACGGGACGGGCCAGCCCTCGCGCGCGTCGTAAAGCCCTTTCAGGCCGTCGTGATACGGGTCCTTGGCTTTGGCGCCGCCGAATTGGCGCTTCAGGACTTTGACGGTTTCTTCCGAGCCGGTGGCGACGTCTCCGTAGACGGTCTTGCCCGCCGCGTCCTTCATCGGCATGTACGGGTTGTGGTCGAGCGCCACGTAAGGCCTGCCGGTCTTCCAGCGCTTGGCGGCGGCCAGCGCGACGGGAAAACAGTTGTTGTTGCCGGCCTTCGGGTCGAGGGCGCGCGCGATGTTGACCGGCCCCTTCGTCGTGCTCGGCTCCTTCGGAAAGATCTTCGAAAAATCGGGACCGCCGCCGGGCTTCACGCTGAAGCTTCCGAACTTTCCCGCGTCCCGGGCCATGCCTTCGAGCCTCTTTCCGGCCTTTTCCAATTTTTCGGCCTGCTTCGCGCTCATCGCCTCCAGTCGTCCCATCCCCGCCTTCTCGGCGGCGGCGAGCCGTCCGGCGGCGGATGCCGCTCGCGCTTCCGCCATCGCCCCGGCGCCCCCGGCCGCGGAGGACGCGATGTCGACCGCGTGCTCGCCGAAGAAGCGGGCGGGGTTTTTCTCGATCTCCTCCGCCGCTTTCACGGCGTCGTCATACATGCGCTCGTTGTTCTCGTTGTAATCGGCCGTGAGATACGCGACGATGGCGTCGGCCATTTGCGGCGCGACGGTGCCCGGCTTCTGCGCGAGGAACTCCGCCGTCTTCGAAAGCGAACGGGCCATGCCGCCGCAGAACTCGTTGGAAGCGGTCATCGCGTTGTCCTGCATCTTCGTCGCGGCCCGGTCCATTTCCGCCGCGAACTTCATGAGGCGGCCGGGAATGCCGGTGTCCTGCCACTTTCCCCCCGCGGACGAGGCCTTCTCCGGGCCGGAGGCGGGAGCCGTGTTTCGACGGGCCTGCGCCTGGGCATGACGCTTGTTTTCCAGGGCGCGGCGGCGTTCGAGATCCCGTTTCTGCCTCTCGAACTTCCGGTTCTCGTCGCGGACCTGAAGTTCCTTGGTGTCGCTGTCCGGCTGCTCTTCGATGGCCTCGAGCTTGCTCTCGTGCGCCTTCTCGAGCCCGTCCTCGGCCGAATCGATGGCGTCCATGTGGACTTCGTGCTGGGACTCCTCGGCGGCCGACTCGGAATCCATGGATACGCCTCCCCTGAGAAGGAGCGGCGCGTCATCGGCCGCGCGGGCGGCGCCGACATGTGAAAATAGGGCGATCAAAAGAAAAAGAAGGGTGAGGCGGCGCCTCATCGGGAGCGGGCCTCCGAGGCCTCCTGACGCCGGCGCGTCCATTCTTCTTCCCTTTTCTTGCGCTCCCGTTCCCGCTTTTCACGCAGCAGTTTTTGTTCTTCCTCGTATTTCTTGCGCCGCTCCTGACGGGCCTCGTCGGTCGTCGGGCCCTTCGGAGCCGGGACCGTCGTGACGACGAAAACGGCTCCCTGTTTGCCTCCGTGCTCCGTCTCCTTGTCGTACGCGAGCTGCTTTTTCCAATACGCCTGATAAAGGAGGTTCATGTCGCGGTTGAACGTGCGCGACCGGCGGTCGGCCGTCCGCAGCATCTGTTCGGCGGCGGCCGCCTCCTCCTCGTCGATGCGGCGATGGCCGTCCTCGTGAGTCTGGAGAGCCCGCACGAATTTGTCCCATCGCTCCTGCAGTTCGGCCGGCGCGCGGTCGTGGTCGACCCACCGGGGCATCCTGAAGACGATGCTCCCGACGACCGAGGGCGGTTCGGCGGAAGTCCATTTCGTGTCGAAGTCGGTGATCGCGTCGTGCATGCCGAAGCCGTGGGTGCGTTTGTGGTGCGCGTCCATGCTGGCGCGGATGTCGGCGTCGGTGAGGCCGGTCACGTCGTAATATTCGGTACGGACCGTGATCTGGGGCTGCGCCGATACCGGACGGGCGGCGAGGAGCGCGCCGCTCAAAAGAACGAGTCCGACGGCTGAAATCTTCTGCGTGGGCATGCGGATCATCGAAAACATTGTACCCGCCCTTCCACCTGACGACAACTTTTACGGCGAACCGCCGTCCTTAATTTCTCGACATGAAAACGCCCGCCTTTAAGGCGGGCGCTTCTAAACGACTTCCGGGCAAGACCGTCAGGCGCGGAGATCGAATAAATTCAATTCACCTAACGCCTCCTGGTGCGATTCTTCTCAAAAATTGCGAACAAAATAAGGCTGAAAGCCGCAAGTCTTATCAAATAAAGGACCGGGATTTTTTCGGGATCCGCGGCGCTGGCGGAAGCGTGAATGATCAATCCCCTATTGACCGCCTCGATCCAAAACGCGACGGCAAAAAAAAGAAAAAAACGGTCTCTGGAGCTCTTCCAAAAACGGAGAAAAAAGAGGCCCGCCACCAGGGAGCTCATCGCGATCGCGCCGGATATGAAATTATTCATGTTTCACTCGCTTTCCCATATGAGACCGTAGATTAGAAACAACATACCGATCAGCGTTATAAATAAACGTAGAAAAGAAAGATCGATATCCGGAAAAATCCACCTGTCGACTATGATCAGAAAATTACTTAGAGATAGCGCCGCGAAGCAAATGGCCGACCAAAGAAGCAGCCGCGATTTATTCTTGAGGTAGCCTTTCATCAGCAAGTATGCGGACCACAACGCCGTGAAACCGCAAAGCGCGAAAATCATCTTGTCCATGTCATCAATCCTCCTCCCCCTGCCATTTGAAAGCGTCGCCGAATTTTTGCGCCTGCTTGCTTATGTTGGAATGAATCAAATTCGTAATTTCGATCAGGTTCCGCGGATACAGCTCCGCCAATTCGTCCACCATGTCTTTCAGCTTGGGCGAAGCTGGATCGTAAAAATATAGCGCCTCCTCCTTCGCGGAGGCAAATCCTGCCTTAGCCAGATCCTCCAACAGTTCGCAAGCCTTTTTCTCGGCCACGAACAGATTTTGAGCGATCTCTTTCGCGGTCCAGCCGATTTGCGGGTCGGCACGAAGCAACAAGATCGCCTCGAGATGAGGCACCGAGTCGATACTCGTTAAAATGAACCGCTTTATGTGAGGAGGCATGGTTTCTTTCATATCATTAAAAGTCCGTGTATTAGAAATCCGAAAACAATCGGGGAATCAACGGTGTAGAGAATATCCCCCCTCGAGGGAGGGGCGAACCCCATGAATCCCAAAACGCCTTGCGAGCCGATGTCGACAACGACTTCACCCTCTCTATTCATGACGAATGGACCCCAGCTTCGCTCAATTTCTCCAAGAAGGTGCGAACCTCCCGCGGGGATGAGAGATAATATTCGGCCTGAGATTTTTTTCTTCGCCCGACGCGTATACCTATTCCCTTGTGTTTCACTGCCCTGAACATATCCTCATCCGTCACATCGTCTCCTATGGCGATAGGCAAAAAACCCGGATAGCGGTTAATTAAATATGAAACCGCGTCTCCCTTGTCCCAACGAACGCCAGGCCTGATATCCCAAATTTTTTTGCCTTTTTTCCAGATGAGCGGCCAATGCTCGAATTTTTTTCTGAACTCTTTGGCGCGGCTCCGGAAAATTGTCATGAGCCGCCTTGGAATATTTCTATAATGAAAACTAAGGGTATAATTTTTATCTTCGATAAGAATGCCCGGCATATCCGAAAAATCTTCGTTTAATTTTTCTCCTAGAAGCCAGATTAAAACTTCCAGTTTCCTAGCCCGGCGCGCCTTTGAAGGAAGTCGAAGCCCTTTGCCCTTGACTTCAAGGCCGTGGTTACCAATATATGAAATATTTCGAAGGCCAAACCTCGGCAGAAGATCATTCAGCGGCCTTCCGCTGATAATCATTACCTTATAGAAATTCGAGCGACTGATCCGGCCGATCACGTCCTTGGTTTTCTTATGGAGCGACACCGAGCGCGGGTGCTTCTTGATCGGCGCGAGAGTCCCGTCAAAATCCAGAAACAACAGCTTATTTTCCGAATTTGATATCTTATTCGTAAGCGCCGCCCACTCAGACCACAAATATTTCATGCCGTCTGGCTCAGCCTAACGCGCGCAAGCTCTCCCACGAGATCCGAGGCCCATTTATAAATGTTCCGCTCTTTTAACGTTTCTCTCATGGACTTCATTCTTTCCGTTTGCTCGTCCACCTTCATCTCCAAAGCATTTTTGATCGCCTGCGCCGTCTCGATGACATCGTAAGGATTCACGATCAGGGCATCCGTCAATTCTCTGGCGGCTCCGGTGAATTTGCTTAAAATGAGGACGCCTTTTTCGTCGTCCCGGCTCATGACGTATTCTTTGGCGACGAGATTCATCCCGTCGTGAAGCGATGTCACAAGACATAGATCGGCGGCTTTATAGAAGGGCTGAATTTCCGCATGGCTGTGATGCCTGATCAAAAGGACAATCGGGCTCCAAGCTTTGGTTTTGAAGCGCTCGTTGATTCTTTGAGCTTCCTTTTCGATGTCGGCAACGAATTCGGCGTATTTCGGAATCGCCGTGCGGCTTGGGGCCCCTAATTGCACGAAGGTGAATTTCCCGATGTAAAAAGGGTTGGACTCAAGAAAGCTCTCGATGCCGCGAAAGCGCTCTAAAATACCCTTGATGTAATCCAGGCGCTCTACGCCCACGCCCATAAACTGCGCCTGAACACCGTACTTTCCCAACAACGTTTCCTTATTATTTCCATCTCCATTGACTGAATTTTTCGACGGTGCCGTTCCGACAAAGTCGATGCTTATCGGGAAAGGCTTGATCCACGTCGTATGGCCCTCCCGCGTTACGGTGAAGTGTTCGCGGTCGATGCGGGATTCCAGCACCCGGTCGACCGTGTCGATGAAATTATTGCAATGAAACTGCGTATGGAAGCCGATAATATCCGCTCCCAGCATCCCCTCGAGAATTTCTTTCTGCCAGGGGCAAATCCCGAAAGACTCGGGGTTCGGCCATGGAATATGCCAAAAGATCGCCACGCGGGCGTCCGGTCGTTTGGATTTAATGAGACTCGGCAACAGCGCAAAATGGTTGTCCTGAACCAGCACGCAGGGATCATTCGTTCCTTCGAGCTCTTCGAACGCAGCCTCGGCGAATTTTTTGTTCACGGCCTGATACTGCACCCAATCTTTCGCTCGGAAAGTGGGCCTTATATGCGCGATGTGGCAAAGAGGCCACAAACCCTCGTTCGAAAATCCGTAATAATACCCCTCCTCTTCTTCTTTCGTAACCCATACCCGCCGCAATACGTACTGGGGTTCTTCCGGCGGTACCTTTAGTTTGTCATCTTTATCGACCGTTTCACGGTCGCCGCTTCCACTGCCCTGGGCGATCCAGGTGCCTCCGCAAGCCTTCAGAACGGGTTCGACGGCCGTCACGAGACCGCTCGCCGGAACGATGCACTCGATTTCTTTGCCTTTCTTTAAATGCATGTAAGGTTCGCGGTTGGAAACCACAAAAAGCGGGCGGCCGCCGAGTCTCACCTTTACGAATTCTTTCAATCTTTCGGGAGTCCACAAAGATTCCGAGGATTGCCTAAGCCTCGCTTCCTCTTCGGCGGCAAGGCGCGCGGCTTCAAGGCTCTTCGCCATCTTGGATATCTCGCCGGCCAAAGGCCCCAGGAGAACCTTATGCTTCGGGTTTATTTCTTCGACGGCCTCTCCACGACGCAGCCTTCTGATCCAATCGGTCGTTCTCTTGATCGGGGTCATCACGCTCAGATAAATGATGACCAGGGTAGTGAGCGCGATTAATAGCGACTGGATCAACGTTCGCCAAAAACTGTTGATCCATATCCGTTTCACCCGCTCGGTTATATAGCTCCGGTCATGAAAGAGCGTCAAAACGTGGCTCGCGTTCGCATCCGTCGAAAGTGGAAGAGAATAAAGATGCATCTGTTTTGATCCGAGCTTCACGAATTCGCCATATTCGGAATTCGAACGCTCCACTTCCTGGAGGCTTGCCTCTAAAATTTTAGGCGAGTCTTTGAGAGAGGATTCCAAATCAGCGGAAACCGCCAAAAGATTCCCCTGAAAATCCGCAACCGATACCCCGAGGAGCCTTTCACGGTTTGAAAATTTATTGACGATGCGCTGCAGGGACTCAGGGGAACTCCTGGATAAGAGAGGCTCGATGGATTCTTTTAGGCTATCCGCTATGACGCTGGCCCTTCTTTCGAGCTCATTTTTGAGACGCGCTTCTTCCTGTTGCGCCTGCCAGAACGATAAGCCGACGGCAGCGAGCGCGATCACGGACACTAGAAAAAAGATGAGCCGTAACGTTATTTTCATGCTTTCCTCACGTCAAACCTTCTCAATCCTAATCCCACTTTTTGTGACGTCAAAATAATCGTGGGCCCCCAGCCTTCACGATAAGGCGGCAATGGTGCAATGATTCCTGCATATAAATAAAACACGCGGCCCAAAGTTGGGCCGAAATCAGAAATTTAAATTAAAGGAGGCGATCGAAGGTGGTTGCTGAGGATGGAAGGTGTATGAAATAAAAAAGTCCTGGTCGGGGCTTCATGCCTGGAAAAGGAAAATGCCACTTCCGCTTCAAGCGGTTTAAAATCAATGGCATCGCCCTTGGCAATGAACGGACGGCGCTTAAACTGGGCTTCGCTTATATTGCTGAAATTTTGGAATTTGGAGGAATCTTGCTTAAAAACGGTATTCGGAGTTTCCGTTGAATAAGCTTTCTGGCCGACGGCCCCTACGGAGTAGGCGTACCATGTATAACACCAGAACGCGATGAGAAGAGGCGTGCTAAATTTTTTGGAGTGTTTTTTAAGAATAAAAACCACCTGATCTTTTCGATCAGATGGCGGCCCGACCATCCGAAATTATCCTTCGGAAAAGTTGATTCTTTCCCGAACCCGTTTATATGAATTATAGACTGATTTTAATACCTCGCCCCACCATAGTCAAAGGAAATGCCTCGGTCCATCCGCCTTGCCGCGGATTTACTTCCAAGCGGTTTTATTTCTTGTTGCTTCATCATCCTTTTCTTTCTTCTCCCGTCTCCACGACTGAATGATCACGTAAGCAAAAAAACCCAACATCGCCGCCGCCATGATATATGCAGGCAGATCTTTCGAACGAAACACCATCTTACCTCCTTCTCAGTTAGAAGCGGCTCGTTTCGAAATCAACCATTTGATAACTCCGATAAAACCCCCAATCAAAATAAGATTTAAAGCAAGCGTCAATCCGGCAAGAGTGGCGGGTAATCCCGAAAGCCCGTAACCTAAGGCGATTAACAGAACTCCTCCGCCCACCTCGCCTCTTGGAAACATGGCGACGGATAGCGCCAATCGCTCCTTTAAAGAGGCTTCGCCTTTATAAAAGAACGCTGGAAAGCATTTGCCGAGGTTGGCCAACAATGAAATCCAAAAAACATGCCACAAAACTGCCTGGATGGTAATTTCGCCAAGCACAATTTTTGGAAGTGAAAGACCCACTAAAAACATGAAAGAGCTCTTAACCAATCTGTCAATGAGACGGACGATTACATTTTCCGGCTCCATGAATTGGTGTTCATGCGCGTGCTCTTTGGGTAAATTCGGATCGTGCGGATTAAATAAAATGCAGCCAAGCGCGAACGCCGGCAATAAAACTTCCAAATGAACATGTGTCGTATGTTCCAACCCGATACTGAAAGCCGTCAGAGCAATTCCGTATACGAAAAGCCACAACTTTCCCATCGGCAGATGAACTTTATGTAGCCAACGATACGCCGCAAAAAGTAGAAAGAACATGATCGCGATGACCACAAAAAGCTCCGGCTTCAACCCAACGAATAAAACTTTAAGAGGGATAAGTAAAAGCACGGTGAACAGGTCGTCAAAAATCGCCAATATCTGGGCCTTTCGAAAAACCCAAGTAGCCCCAAGACCTGCGGCTGCAAGCATCGCAAACAAAACCCCGGCAGAAGTAGGCGCGGCAAAGCACCCCACCAGGAGCGCTTCCTTCCAATCGGTCTTAAAAACAAACAAAAAATATAAGGAGCAAAATATCCATGGCAACGTCGCGGCAGAAACCGAAATAAAATAATCGACTCCGTAGTTTTTTAATTTCTTTTTATTGACCGTGAACTCGAGGCCCACCTCGATCATGATGTAGGCAAGGCAGGTCATCGTGACTACGTTCACGATGGCTCGGACGGCCGATAGATCAAAAATCTGGGACACCGCTATTCCCGATAGCAAAAGAAAACTATAAACTATGATCAGGTTCAAGAATTTACCTCCAAAAAGTAAGGCCGCCATCTGACGCATGCTTCCGCGTCAGATGGCGGCCCGACCATCAATATTCCTCTAGAAAATTACTCTAGACCCGTTTGATCAATTAAATCGTTATGTTCCCTATTGTATTGTAAATTTCCCCTTTAGACAATTAATTAACACTTGATACTCATGTAATTACGAAGCCTATTCTTCCATCCCGGGAGCCACTTTGCTTCTATTTCCGGCCTGGGAGAGTGGCTGATGCGTCTTTCGAGAACACGCTCTGCTGCCGAGATGAACTCATCAAGGACCTTTTCTGGATCATCCGGGATAGTCATCTCGATAAGGACTTGGGCCAGACCCCATCCCACACCTTCATAGCGCGCATCAGTGCGCAGCCCTTCGCCTTTGAAATTGACATAATCTATCATGGCGAAGGCCGCCTTGTTGCTTAACATCAAAAGATCATATTTTTTCTGAACAGGCTGACGCTCACTCTCATCCAAGTCGTCCAATATTCTTGGAAACACACGCCTAAAACGGCGAAGAATATACTGTGCCTGCTCGCGTTTGGTATTGCCTAAGAATACGCGCAACTCTTTGCCACGGGCACTATTCAGATCACGCTGGAACTCTTCGCGGGTTCGCCAGGGGGAATGTCGTCCAGATAGAGCGTCTATCCATAATGGCAAAACGAGCCCTATTTCTTCCGCGAAATCGAGGAACGCCGGGAACGACTCAAGGTAAGGTGCGGAAGCATTCTCGGGATACCAGATAAAATGTCCGATCCCTAAGGACGGAAAGGCCTCATCGGGCGACCAGTAAAGCAAGTTCTGCTCTTTACCCGAGCACTCGTTCATAAAAATCATTTGAGCCGCGCAATCAGCCTCCGCATCCGTATAGAGAAAATCCTCGGCTTGCGCGGAACCCAGAAAAAGAACGCTCGCCAATATTCCGATCGTGATGAAGTAAATTGTCTTCATGGTCAAATCTTTCCCGAACAAGACTTTCGTGCCGCTTTTCCTTTGCCAGTTCTTGCTTTAAACAAGAAAGGACACGCCCATCAACCTAGCGGGAGTTGAAATTCTTCGAGATCTATAAATCGCATCTCGCAACGTTTCAAAGACATAAAAAAAGCTCTGATTCATCGGCCGAATCAGGGCTTTCACCCTCTCTCATTCATTCTTAGGAGAGGATTAAATGGCTCCCTCCGCTGGACGGGTTTCGCAACGCCTTTCATCTCGAGGATGTCACGCAGTCCTTGGATGGGCTCAGGACGAGATTTTTTTGATACTCGTCACTTTTCGGTCGACGAAGACGAGGATGCAAGACGCTTTGGACGGCGGCGGGGCCGAAGCCTCGACCTGCGCCCGCGCGGCCTGGCCCTGGGGCGTGTTGAAATACGCCTGCCGGTTTCTCGCGGCCTGGCCCGCGTCCTCGCCGATGAGGCCTCCGGCGAGGCTGCCCTGGTGGTATAGGCCGTATTCGTCGACACGAGGCGGCATGTAGATGAGACTGCCGAGCGCCGTGAAAGGATTGCCGGCCCTCGGCCGCGGCGGCGTCAGATCATAGCGCCAGGTGAGCTTTTCTTTGCCGTCGGCCGTCAATTCTTTCGCGACGACTTCGGACGGTTCGCCGAGCGCCTTCGTCACTTTTTTGATGGAATCACCGAGATTGATCTTGTCCACGTCGTACGCGCGGACAATGCCGGAGGCGGACGCGCGCGCCGACGCGCCGGCCAGCGCCAGAAAGACGGTGGCCGACAGCAGGAACGCACGGGCACGCGGGGTTGTGGTCATCATGAATTCATTATGGCTCTAATAACAAAAACCCGCAAGGCTCACCGAATGGCCGGCAAGAAAGGGAAAACGCCCGCTTTTTAAGCGGGCGTTTCTAAATGGCTCCCCGAACTGGACTATGGACAAACCTTTAGGCACACAGATGATCAAATTAACCCTAACTAGAAAATTAGGCTAATCAAGGTTTGGCATACTTATTTATAAAATCCCAAGCAGGCATAGGTAACCAGCCATCATTAAGAGGGATTGTTTTTACTTCACATATAAAGAATCGTGCTTTAGGGTCTTTTGAGACTTTAAGTAAAAATTCTCTCAATTGGGCAGCACTCAGTGTGGTTTCAATAAAAATTGAATTGGTTAGACAG
>DATJEK010000166.1:0-21633 GCA_035496715.1 Candidatus Eiseniibacteriota bacterium
GAAGACTTTCACCGCCACGCCGGCCGCGTTCACGCCGCCCCGGCCGCCGTGTTCGAGAAACACCACCATCGCCACCTTCGGATCCTCGGCCGGCGCGTAGCCGACGAACCAGGCGTGGGTTTTGTCCGTCCCGGACTGGGCGGTGCCGGTCTTTCCGGCCACGCGGACGCCCTCGAGACGGGCGAGGCGCCCGGTCCCGCTGTCGGAATTGACGACCGCCTCGAGGCCGCGGCGCACCGCGCGCCAGTGGGACGGCTCGGCCGGCACGGTCCGCGCCGAGCGCTCGCCGACCTTCACGCCGTTGACGCGGTCGATCACGTGCGGCGTCAGGACTTCCCCGTTCCGGGCGGCGGCGGACACCATGACGAGCGCCTGCATCGGAGTCACCTGCAGATACCCCTGGCCGATCGACAGGTTCGCCGTTTCTCCATCGTACCACGGCTGGTGAAACAGCCTCCGCTTCCAGTCGCGGGACGGGAGAAAGCCTTTCTTCTCGCCGGGAAGGTCCACTCCGGTCCGCTCTCCGAAGCCGAGCTCCGTGGCGCGATCGAGCAGCGCGTCGAGGCCGGCGGCGACGCCGACGGTGTAAAAATACGCGTTGCAGGAGTGGGCGAAAGCCTCCTCCATCGACTGCGGTCCGTGGCCTTCCGCCTTCCAGCAGTGAAACCGGTTGCCGCCCAGCTCGACGAACCCCTTGCAGTCGACGCTCGAGCGCTCGTTGATCTTCTTGCGCTTGAGGGCCGCGAGCGCCGTCACGATCTTGTAGATGGAACCGGGCGGGCACTGGCTGCGGATCGCTCGGTCCACCATGGGCGCGCGCTCGTCCGTGAGGAATTTCGAGACGCCGCGGCGGCCCGTCGTCGAGGCGAAGAGGTTGGGGTCGAACGAGGGGGCGCTGTTGACGCAGAGGAGCCCGCCGTCCTTCAGGTCCATCACGGCGACCGCCCCTTTTTGGCCGCCGAGCGCGCTCTGGGCGAACTCCTGCAGCCCGGCGTCGACCGTCAGCTGGATCCCCTTGCCCTCTTCCGGCTCCTTGACCCCGAGCGCCTTGACGATCTGCCCGCGGTTGTTCACTTCGATCTGGAGTCCACCCGAACGTCCGCGCAGGTACCCTTCGTAATTGCGCTCGACGCCGTCGCGCCCCACCCAGTCGGCGGGGCTGTAGTCGTAAAGCTCGAGCGTGTCCGCCTCTTCCGTATTCAGCGGCCCGATGTATCCGACCAGATGCGCGGCGGCCTCCTTCAGAGGGTACTGCCGCTGGGGACGCGTTTCGATGATGAAGCCCGGCAGCGAGTCCAGCCGCTCCTCGAGCGCCATCGCCTGCGAGGGCGTGATGTCCTCGGCGAGGATGACGGTGTTGAACGCGCCGGCTTTCCTTTTATGGAAACGGCGCTCGAGCGCCGCGGGCTCCTCCCCGAGCACGGGGCCGACGATCCGGCAGCTCTGGGCGATGCGGCCGGAGGCTTCGCGGGGGATGACCGAACAGTTGAAACTCAGCCGGTTCTCCGCCAGGGGCTGTCCGTGGCGGTCCACCACGCGTCCGCGCGGACCCTCGAGGTAAATGACGCGGATCCGGTTCTTTTCCGAGAGCTGGCGGTAGTGATCGTAGCGCAGGACCTGCATGCGGAAGAGGTTGAAGAGGAGCAGGGCGAAGCATCCGACCGCGACGAACGCCAGGTGCCGCGGACGGTTCCCGCTTTTGCGGATGGACACGCTACCTCCAGACGCCGAGGCGCGAAGCGGCGGCTCCGCCCCGGCCGGACGAGACGCGGCGCAAGGCCGAGAAGATCAGCGGAGAAAAAAGGAGCGTCAGGATGAGCTGCCTCCACGAAAAAGCCTCCCCGAGCGCGCTCCAGAGATCGGGGTCCGCTTCCAGCAGGGTTTTCAGGATCAGGCAGTTGGCGACCGCCGCGAAATAATTCGCGGCCGCGGGCAGGAGGATCTCGCCGAAAAGACTTTCGCGGAAGATCTTCGAGGAGAGGGCGCCGGCGGACGCTCCGAGGACCCCGAAGACCGCCATCTGCAGCCCCATCTTGCCGATGCCGAAGATCTCGAAGAAGATCCCCGCGAAAAGCCCGAGCGCCAGGCCGTACAACGGGCCGCCGGAGAGCGCGAAGAAAAGAAGGCCGATGAGGACGAGCGGCGGCGTGGATTCGGGAAACACGTACTGCGCCGCGTTCTGCGCGAGAAAGAGCGCGAACAGGCAGACGAAAGCCCTCTTGGGTCCGCTATTCAACGCAGAGCACCTCTTCGAGCCGCGCCAGGTCCGCGAGCGGGTCGACATCCGCGACCTGATAGATCTGGCCGGGCTCCTTCCAGACGCGGCGGACCGTGCCGACGGCCAGGCCCTTGGGGAAAAAACCGCCGAATCCCGCCGTCTCGACCGTGTCGCCGGGCGCGACCGCGGCCGACACCGGGATGTATTTCATGCGGCAGCCTCCCGAGAAGACGCCGTAGAGGATGCCCTGGTGCCGGCTCGACTGCAGCATCACGCCGACGCGGGAGTTGGGATCGGAGACGAGCAGGACTTTCGAGGCCGTCGGGCCGCTTTCGATGATCTTTCCCGCGAGCGAGAGTCCCGAGAGGACCGGCATGTTGACGTGGATGCCGTCGCGCGTCCCCTTGTCGATGAGGAGCACGCGGTTCCAGGTCGAGGGCGAGCGCCCGATCACACGCGCCGTCACGGCGCGTTTGAGCGGCGGCGGGACGGCCTGCTTCAAGCCGAGGATGCGCGTCAGCCGCTCGTTCTCGAGAAACGCTTCCCGCGCGCGGAACTCCGTCGTTCGCGCGCGCCCCAGAGCCTCGGTCAGACGGCGGTTCTCGGCCGCGTTTTCACGGAAACGGACGAGGTCGGCGGCCGTCTGCGCGGCGGTCTTGGACAGGAGGATCGGCGTTTTGAGGAGCGAGGTGACGAAGCTTCGGATTCCGGCGGTCTGCGGGAGGGGGACGGCGGCCAGGGCGAGGAGGAAAACGGCGGCCGCAAAAAAAACGCGATTCGGTTTCAGCACATCATGTCAAACCGCTAATTTTCGATCGTACGGTTCGTCGAGACGGTCACGCGCTTCAGGTAATGCAGCTCGCTCAGGATCTTTCCGGTGCCCATCGCGACTCCGATCAGCGGGTTTTCGGCGACGTGGACCGGCAGGCCGGTCTCTTCCGAGATGAGCTTGTCGAGGCCGCGCAGGAGCGAGCTGCCGCCCGCCATGATGATGCCGCGGTCGATGAGGTCGGCGCAGAGCTCGGGCGGCGTGCGCTCGAGCGTGACGCGGACGGCTTCGATGATCGACTGGACGGGCTCGGCGAGGGCCTCGCGCACCTCTTCGGAGCTGATCTTGACGGTCTTCGGAAGGCCCGACACGAGGTCGCGTCCGCGGATCTCCATCGACAGCTCCTCCTCGAGGGGATACGCCGAACCGATCTTCATCTTGATGTCTTCCGCCGTGCGCTCGCCGATCATGAGGTTGTAGGTCTTCTTCACGTGCTCGATGATGGCGTCGTCGAACTCGTCTCCGCCGATGCGGATGGACTTGGAAAACACGATGCCCGAGAGAGAGATCACGGCCATCTCGGCCGTGCCGCCGCCGATGTCGATGATCATGCTGCCGGCCGGTTCCTGGATCGGGAGTCCGACGCCGATCGCGGCGGCCATCGGCTCTTCGACGAGATAGACTTCGCGGGCGCCGGCGTGAAGCGCCGAGTCGCGCACCGCGCGCTTTTCGACCTCGGTGATGCCGGACGGGACGGCGATGACCATGCGGGGGCGCACGAAACGCTTCCGCTTGTGGACCTTGTTGATGAAATAGCGGAGCATCGCCTCGGTGATCTCGAAGTCGGCGATGACGCCGTCTTTCATGGGTCGGATGGCGATGATGGAGCCGGGCGTGCGGCCGAGCATGCGCTTGGCCTCGTCGCCGACGGCGAGGACTTCGCTGGTGCCTTTGCGGATGGCGACGACGGAGGGCTCGCAGAGGACGATGCCCTGGCCCTTCACGTTGACGAGGGTGCTGGCGGTGCCAAGGTCGATCCCCATGTCATTGGAGAAAAATCCGAGGAACCAATCGGTGAACTTGTGAAATAGTGCGAGAATTTGTGTCAAAAAAGATTCGAATCCGGCGTTAAAATCGAAGGGACCGCGAAAGAACGCAAAGGGACTTTCGGAACCAATAAGGGGCGATTATAACAACGCCCTCTACGGGGTGTCAATCAGTTCGTACTTCGCTCCGGCGCGCTGTAAAAGTTCGAAAAAGTCAGGAAAAGACGTGTTGATGCATTCGACGTCGTCGACGACGGTCTCCCCTTCCGCGATCAGCCCCGCGATGATGGCGGACATGGCGATGCGATGGTCCTTGCGCGAATCCACCCGCGCGCCCCGGAGTTTCGACGGCCCCTGGATGCGGAGCGTGTTCCCCTCGGCGGAAATCTTCGCGCCCATCGGGCTCAGCGCCCGGATGATCGCCTCGATCCGGTCGCTCTCCTTCACGCGAAGCTCGTCGGCGTCCCGCACGACGCTCGTCCCGTCCGCCTGGGTCGCCAGGACGCAGAGGATCGGCACCTCGTCGATCAGCGCCGGCAGCTCGGCGTGTGCGATGTCGAAGGCTTTGAACGGGTACGGCTTCAAGGAAAAGTCGATGACCGGCTCGGGGCCGGTGTCTCCGGCCGGTTCGCCGCTTTTCGAAAAATCGACGCCCATTCGCTTGAGAACGTCGAAAATCCCCGTCCGCGTCGGGTTGTTCAGCACGGAACGGAACGAGAGCCCGGACCCCGGCACCAGCACCGCGGCGGCCATAAAAAACGCGGCACTCGAGATGTCGCCGGCGATCTCGAATCTTCTCGCCGAAAGCCTCTGGCCCCCTTCCACCATGACGGTGTTTCCGCGGATCCCGATTTTCGCGCCGAAGTGCTTCAGGAAACGTTCGGTGTGGTCGCGCGACTTCTCCGGCTCGCTCACGGACGTGCGGCCGTCGGCGTAGAGGCCGGCCATCAGGATGGCGGACTTCACCTGCGCGCTCGAGACCGCGAGCGAGGCGTCGATCCCCTTGAGCCGTCCGCCCTTCACGGTGAGCGGCGCGAAATTGGCGTCGTCGCGTCCGCGGATGTCGGCGCCCATCTGCCGCAGGTAAGTGGTCACGCGCTTCATCGGCCGCGAGCAGAGCGAGGGGTCGCCGGTGAGGACGCTCTCGAACGGCTGTCCCGCGAGGATGCCCATGAGGATCCTCATCGAGGTGCCGGAATTGCCGAGCCAGAGCTCCTTCTTGGGGGCTTTCAGCCCGCGCAGGCCGGCGCCGTGCACGAGGAGCCGGCCGGGGCCGAGGCGCTCGATCCGCACGCCCATCTCCTCGAAGGCCTCGCGCGTGCAGACGCAGTCCTCGCCTTCCAGCACGTTCGAAAATTCGGAGGTTCCTTCGGCCAGCGAGCCGAACATGATCGCGCGGTGGGAAAGCGACTTGTCCCCCGGGAACGCGAACGTTCCGGCGAGCGGCTTTTCGGCTTTGCGGATCTTAACGCTTTTTGGCATCGGGCGTCTCGTAGCGGCGGATCAGCGCCGCGAAATCGTCGGGCAGCGGGCTTTCGAAAGCGAGCGTCTTGCCGGTCTCCGGGTGCTCGAACACGATCTTCGCGGCGTGCAGGCCGAGCCGTCCCGCCGCGGCGGCCGCGGCCGGAGAAGGCCCGTAGATTTTGTCGCCGACCACGGGGTGGCCCAGGTGCGCCATGTGCACGCGGATCTGGTGCGTCCGGCCGGAATGCAGGTCCACCTCCAGGAGCGTCGCACCCGCCAGCCGGCGCGTCACGCGGTAGCGCGTCAACGCCTCTTTGGCGTCGTCGCGCGTCGACACCGCCATCTTGTGGCGGAGCTTCGGATGGCGGCCGATGGACCCTTCCAGATGGCCTTCGTCGAAGTCCACGCGGCCGCTGACCAGCGCGACGTAGGTCTTCGACAGGGAGCGGGATTCGAACTGGGACTGGAGGCGGCGGTGGGCGCGGTTGGTTTTGGCGACCAGGATGATCCCGGAGGTGTCCTTGTCGAGCCGGTGGACGATGCCGGGACGCTCTTCCCCGCCGAGGCCCGACAAGTTGCCGCCCCGGCCCAGGAGGGCGTTGACGAGCGTGCCGCTGCGGTTTCCGGCGCCGGGATGGACGACCATGCCGCAGGGCTTGTCGATGACCAGGAGGTCCGCGTCCTCGTACAGGATCTTGAGCGAGATGGCTTCGCCGGCCGGCGCGGCCGGCCTCGAAGACGAAACCTCCCCCTCGAAACGGTCCCCCTCTTTCACTTTCACGCCCGGCTTGGCCGGCTTGCCGTTCAGGAGCACGCTGCCTTCCTCGATCGCCCGCTTGACCTCTTCACGCGAAAAACGCCCCGCGAGCGCTTCCGTCAGGTAGGCGTCGGCGCGCTTCTCGACGTAGAGGAACGGCACTTTGAGATCAAACTTTTCCACCCGGAACGGCCCTCCGACGAAGGATGAAGTACAGAAAAACGCCTCCCGCGAACAGCGCGACGCTGGTCCACTGCGGCGGCGTCAGCCCCGCGTAGACGGTCTGATCGCCGCGGAGATACTCCAGCCCGAATCGCAGCGTGCTGTAGCCGAGCAGGTACGCGATGAACACCGAACCCTCGCGGGGCCGGCGCGACGCGACGAAGTCGAGAAAGTAAGCCAGCGCCACGAGCAGCGCCGCCTCGTAAATCTGGACCGGCAGCCGGCGGAACGTCTCTCCCGGAAACAGGACGCCGAGGCTCGAGCCGGTGACGCGCCCGAAGCAGCAGCCGTTGAAAAAACAGCCGAGCCGGCCGAACGCGTGCGCCACGGCGAGGATCGGCGCGAAAAAATCGCAGAGCCGGAGGACCGGCCAGCGGCGGCGGTGCGCGTAACACAGCCCCGCGCAGGCCGCGAGAATGAAGCCGCCGTACCAGACGAGCCCCCCCTCGCGCAGGAGAAGCACCTCCGCGGGATGCTCGCGGTAGTCGTCGAGGTGCTGGAGGACGAAGAAGAGCCTCGCCCCGGCCACCCCCGAAACGAAAAGCAGCAGGACCAGGTCGTACACCATCGACGCTGGAAGGCCGAGCCTTCCGGCGCGCCGTCCGGCCGCGAAAAACGCCGCCAGCATGGCGACCGCCGCGAAAAAACCGTAGGTGTAGACCGTGAACGAGCCGATGTGAAAAAGGATCGGGTGCATGCTAGCGCCGCCCCCCGGCCATGGCCGAAACGACGAGCAGGGCCGCCCCGGCGGTGATGCACGCGTCGGCGACGTTGAACACCGGCCAGACGCGCAGGTCGATGAAATCGAGCACGTAGCCGTAACGCACGCGGTCGTAGAGGTTGCCGAGCGCCCCGGCCAGGACGAGCGAGAAGGCCGTGGCCTTGAGCGGCGGCGTCTCGGGCCGCACGATCAGCAGGCGCGCCAGCACGAACGCGCACGCGGCGGACACGGCGGCCAGGATCGGAGTCGAGCCCTTCAGCAGGCCGAACGCGGCGCCGTCGTTGTTGACGCGGGTGAAATGGAGAAAACCGGGCAGGACGGGGTGGCTTTCGCCCACGGCCCAGCGGCGGAAGACCAGCGACTTCAGCGCCCGGTCGATCAGGAACAGCGAGAGGACGAGGACGGCGGGCGCGGGCCTCTTCAAAAATCAGCGCTTCTTTTTTTCCTGCTTTTCCTGGCAGGGCACGCAGAGCTCGGCGTACGGGACCGCCTTCAGACGAACCTTCGAGATTTTCTTGTTGCAGACCTCGCAGAGCCCGAACGTGTTGGCGTCGAGTTTCTCGAGGGCGGCGTCGATGCGGTGCACCACCTTCTGCTCGTTGTCGGCGAGGTTCAAAGCGAACTCCCGGTCGTAATTGTCGGTCGCCATGTCGGCCATGTGCAGGCTGTATGCCGACAAGTCGCCGGCGGCTTCGCGCTGGGAGGTCTTGAGGGCGTCATTGGCGATGTGCTCGATGCCTTTCGCGAGCGCCGCTTTCTTCTTCAGGAGAAGTTCGCGAAATACCTTGAGATCCTTCTTGTCCATGGAAAGGCTCCTTTGTTCGCCCTTTGATCAGTCTTTTAGGACGTCGACGCAGCGATGGCAGAGCGCCGGATGGTCCTTGTCTTTTCCCACGCTCGAACGCCAGTTCCAGCAGCGCTCGCACTTCGATCCTCCGGACCGGCTCACCGAGACCTTGAGGGTCTCGCCCGGCCCCGGGTCCCCGGCCGCGACACGGACGCTCGACACGAGCAAAAGACCGGGCAGATCGTCCTTAAAACCGTTCAAAAAATCGATCTCGTCCTTCTGAGAGAGTGCCAATTCTACCTCAGCCTCGAGAGAATTGCCAATCTCTTTTTTCTCGCGGCGCTCTTCCAGCGCCTTCAGGACTTTCTCCCGGATCCCCAGGAACCGCTCCCAGCGGTCCTCCAGCCCCGCGTCCCTCAGCGCCGGCTGGGACTTGGGCCAGGCCTCGAGGTGGACGCTCTCCGGGCGGCCCAGCGCGGACCACACTTCCTCGCAGGTGAACGACAGGACCGGGGCGAGGAGCCGGGCCAGCGCCGTCAGGATGGCGTGAAGCGCCGTCCGGGCCGACCGGCCCGAGACCGATTTCCGCGAATCCGTGTACAGGCGGTCCTTCAGGACGTCCAGGTAGAACGAGGACATCTCGCGGACGCAGAAATTGTACACGAGGTGGTAGACGCGGTGGAAATGGAAGGCCTCGTAAGCCGCCCCGGCCTCCGTTTTCAGGAGTTCGAGCTTCGAAAGCGCCCAACGGTCGACCTCGAGAAGTTCGGAGGATTTCAGGCTTTCGGTTTCCGGGTCGAACCCGTGCAGGTTGCCGAGGAGGAACTTGAACGTGTTGCGGATCTTGCGGTAGCCCTCGGCCAGACGCGCGAGGCTGTCGGTCGAGATGCGGATGTCGTCGGAGGTGTCGCTCGACGCCACCCAGAGGCGCAGGATGTCGGCGCCGTACTGTTTCATGACGTCGGGCGGGGAGATCACGTTGCCCTGCGATTTCGACATCTTCCTCCCCTCGCCGTCCACGATGAACCCGTGCGTGAGGACGCCTTCGTAGGGCGCCCGGCCGAACACGCCGCAGGAAATCAGGAGCGAGCTCTGGAACCAGCCGCGGTGCTGGTCGCTGCCTTCCAGGTAGAGGTCCGCCGGAAACTGCAGCGCGTCGTTCTCCAGGAGCACCGACAGATGGCTGGCGCCCGACTCGAACCAGACGTCCAGGATGTCGTCGCCCTTTTTCAGGTCCTTGCGGCCGCATTTCGGGCAGTCAAATTTGCCTTCGGTGAAATCGAGCGCCGAGCGCGTGAACCAGGCGTCCGAACCCTCCTTGCGGAAGACGTCGCGGATGCGCCGGATGAGCGTGGGGTCGAGCACGGGCTCGTCGCAGCTGGTGCAGACGAGCGCGGGAATGGGGATGCCCCAGTAACGCTGGCGCGAGATGCACCAGTCGGGCCGGCCCTCGACCATGCTCCCGATGCGGTTCTGCCCGGCTTCGGGGGTCCAGCGGACCTTGCGGATCGCCTCCAGCGCCTTCCTGCGCAGGTCGCCGTCATCCATCGAGACGAACCACTGCTTGGTCGCGCGCGTGAGCACCGGGTGCTTGCATCGCCAGCAGCCGGGATAGGAGTGCGTCAGCTTGCCGAGGTGGATCAGGTTTCCGGCGGCCTGGATCATCTGGCCGATCGGCTCGTTGGCCTTCCAGACGGGCGTCCCCTTCAGCTCGCCGGCCTCCTCCCTGAACCTCCCCTTCTCGTCGACCGGCATGAGGACCGGCAGCTTGTATTTGAGGCCGGTGCGGTAGTCGTCCATGCCGTGGCCGGGCGCCGTGTGCACGCAGCCCGTGCCGTCCGTGCGCGAGACGTAGTCGGCGAGCACGACGCGCGAGTCGCGGTCGAGAAACGGATGCCGCGCCGAGACTCCCTCCAGGGCGGCTCCCTTAAAACGGTGCAAGATTTCGAACTCGGCGTTTTCCGGCGACGCGAGTTTGAGCAGAGACTCAAGAAGATCTTCAATGATGACAACCGTTCCGAAAGCCTTCGTGCGCGCGAAAACGTACTCGAAGTCGGGATGCAGCGCGACCGCGACGTTGGCGACCAGCGTCCACGGAGTCGTCGTCCACACGGCGAGCGAGACCTTCTCCCCGGGAGGGAGTTTGAATTTCGCCGCCAACTGATCGGCCGGCAGCGGAAAGAGGACGTACAGGGACGGCGAGACGTGGTTCTCGTCGTATTCGAGCTCGGCCTCGGCGAGGGCCGTTTCGCACGTGGCGCACCAGTGAACGGGCTTCGGGCTCTGGTAGACGAGCTTCTTCTCGACCAGGCGGGCGAAGGCCTCGATCACTCCGGCTTCGTAGGCGGGATCGAGCGTCAGATAAGGCTTCTCCCATTCCCCGAAAACGCCCAGCCGGATGAACTGGGCCTTCTGTTTTTCGACGAAATTCATCGCGTAGTCGTGCGCCTTGCGCCGGAACGCCCCGGGCTCGATCTCGTGCTTGGTGATTTTGAGCTCCTTGAAGAGCGCGTGCTCGACGGGCAGCCCGTGGCAGTCCCAGCCGGGCACGTACGGGGAATCGAACCCTTTCATCGTCTTGTATTTGACGATCACGTCCTTCAGGATCTTGTTGAGCGCGTGGCCGATGTGGATGTCCCCGTTGGCGTACGGCGGGCCGTCGTGGAGGACGAATTTTTTGCGGCCGGACGAAGCCTCGCGGATCTTCGCGTGAAGGCCTCCGGTCCGCCAGCGCTCCAAGAGCAGAGGCTCGCGCTGCGGCAAGTCGGCCTTCATCGGAAAATCGGTGACCGGAAGATTGAGGGTGCTTTTGTAATCCATGCGGGAAAGGGTCCTATCTTAGCCGGAGCGCCAGTCCCAGCAGGGTCTGCACGGCGAAAATCTGGAGGAAGTAGATGAACAGGAGCGCCAAAAGGGGCGACAGGTCGATGCCGAGTTTGTAGCTCGGGACCAGAAGCCGGAACGGCGCGAGGACGGGCTCGGTCGCGCGCTCGATGAACTGCACGATGGGATTGTAGGGATCGGGGTTCACCCAGCTGAGGAGCGCCCGGATGATGACGAGCCACTTGAGCACCTCCAGGAAATAGCCCAGGATGATGCCGAGCGCCTGCAGAAAATTGGCCATCACGAACATTTACCGGCCCTCCCTCAGTTCGCGCGAACGGCGCGCCGCCGCCTTCACGCCGTCCTGGACGATCTTGCCGAATCCCTGCTTCTGATAAACCTTCAGCGCCGCCTCGGTCGTGCCGCCCTTCGACGCCACGCGCTCGATCAGGACCTCGGGGTCCTCGCCGCTTTCGGCCATCACGCGCCCCGAGCCGAGCGCGGTCTGGTAGACGAGCTTTTTGGCGACGTCGACCTTCATGCCGAGCTCGTAGGCCGCTTCGATGAGCTTTTCCGCCAGCAGAAAAAAATAAGCGGGCCCCGAGCCGCTGACCGCCGTGACGAGGTCGAGCGCCTTCTCGGGCACGGCCACCGCCTCGCCGAACGACCCGAGGATCGCCTCGGCGATTTTGCGGTGCTTCGCCGACGCGTGGCGGCCGAGGCTGAACGCCGACATGCCCGCGCCCACGAGCGCCGGCATGTTGGGCATCACGCGGATGATCGCGACGGGTTTCTTGATCCACCCCTCGAGATTCGCGATCGAGACGCCGGCGGCGATCGAGATGACGAGCGTCTCCCGGCCGAGGCTCGTGGCGATCTCGGCCGCGACCTCGGGCAGGATCTGCGGCTTCACCGCGAGGATCACGACGTCCGAGAGCGAGACGCAGTGCCGGTTCGACTTGGAGACGCGCACGTGCGCCTCTTTTTTCACGGCATCGAGTTTTTTCTTCTCGACGTCGAACACCGAAATGTTCTGCGGATAAACGGCCTTTTCGACGAGTCCCCGCACCAGCGCCTGGCCCATGTTGCCGGCCCCGACGACGCCGATCTTGAGTCCCGACAGCGCGCTCTTGGCGGTCACCGGAAAATCGCCCTCCCCAGGCGGACCATGTTCGAACCCTCCTCGATCGCGGCCTCGAAATCGTCGCTCATCCCCATCGAGAGGTGCCGCATCTCGAGGTTCGGTTTTTTGACCGACTTGCACACGCTGAAAAGCCCCCGCAGCTCCTTGAACGCCGCCCGGCGGGCCGCTTCGTCGTCGGTCAGGGGCGCCAGGCCCATGAGGCCGAGGACGCGGACCGCGGGAAGCCCGGCCGCCGCTTCGAGCGCGGCGTAGATCTCGGCCGGTTTGAACCCGTATTTTTTCGGCTCGCCGGAGATGTTGACCTCCAGCAGCACGTCGGCCGTCTTGCCGGCCGCGGCGGCCGCGTCATTGACCGCGCGCGCCACGCGCACCGAATCGATCGACTGGATGAGGCCGAACAAAGAGACCGCGTCGGCGACCTTGTTGGTCTGAAGATGTCCGACCATGTGCCACTCGACGCCCGCCTCCGGCGGGCAGGCCGGGATCTTGGCGGCGGCCTCCTGGACCCGGTTCTCGCCGAACACCGTCAGACCCGCGGCTCTCGCCTCGACGACGGCCTCGGGCCCCGCCCCCTTGGTCACCGCGACGAGCGTGATGTCCTTGCGGGCTCGGCCCGATTTCGCCGCGGCGCGGGCCATCCTCTCTTCGACCGATGCAAGCTTTTCGCGGACGCCCATAATGACCTAGGTTGTTGATATTGCTGGAGAAAGAATGACCTAATTTAGCACAGGAGGGAGGAAAGTTCAAGGAACGCGATCGGAATTCGCGCGCTCAGGAGGGTTTCCGGACCGCCATCTTTTCCCGGAGGAGGAGCCAAAAAAAGGCCATGTCGTCGACGAGGTAGCGCTTCCAAAGGCGGCCCGGCTCCATGAGGAGCCTCCAGCACCACTCGAGGCCCGTCCGCTGCATCCACAGGGGAGCGCGCCGGACCATGCCGGAGACGAATTCAAACGTGACGCCGACGCCGATCGAGACCGACGCGCCGTACTGGGAATGGAAGCGGTCGATCCACTTCTCCTGCTTCGGCGAACCCAGACCCACGAAAACGATGTCGGCGCCGGAATTCAGGATCATGCGCACGATCTTCGCGTTTTCCGAAGCGTCGCGCTCGAAGCCCATCGGCGGGCAGTAGGTCCCCACGACGCGCAGGCCGGGATAGCGGCTTCGCATGACCGAGGCCGCCTTGCGGGCCGCCCCTTCCCTGCCGCCGAGAAAAAAGACGCCGTGGCCCATTTTCGCCGCCTTGTCGCAGAGGTTGGGGAAAAGGTCGGAGCCGGAAACCTTCGCCTTAAGCGGCGTCCCCAGCGTCTTGCCGGCCCACAGGATCGGCATGCCGTCGGCCAGCGAGCAGGCCGAGCTTTCGTAGATGCGGCGGAATTCGGGATCGCGCTGCAGACGCATCAAGTGGTCGACGTTCGGCGTGACCACGTACGAGGGCCGGCCGGCGCGCACGAGCCCCTCGATCTTCTCCACCGCCTCGTCCATGTCGACGTCGTCGACCGGGACTCCCAGAATCCTGATTCGGTTCTCCATCACCGTGTCCCCCATGGTTTCAGAGTTATGCCAGGCGCAGCCGGTAAACCGAGCCGGCGTACCGGGCCAGATAAAGGAAATGCCCGTCGGGGCTGAACGCCATCGCCGCCGCGCCCGCCCCGTTGGGCAGATTCGCCGTCACGTCGGTCCAGTTGGCTCCGCCGTCGTCGGTCAGGAAAATCTTTCCGCCGGCGCCCCCGTCCCACTGCATGGCGCTGACGGCGAGGTGCCGGACGTCCCGGGGATCGACCGCGATCCCCTCGCAGGCGCCGGCCCCGGCGAACTTCTTGAGAAGCTCCCACGTGGCGCCCTTGTCGCGAGACACGTAGAGGCAGGGGCCCGCCGCGTCGGTGGCCGCGTACGCGGTACCGTCCTTGGTGACCGTCAGGTCGAATACCCATCCGGTGGCCGAGAAGACCTTTTGCCACGAACGGCCGAAATCCTGCGAGCGGTAGATGCCCCCGTTGGCGCTCGTTCCGGCGGTGCCCCAGTAGATCCGGGCCGGTTCCGTCGGGTCGACGGCCAGCGCGTTGTAGATCCGCAGCGAGCCGGGCTGGCCGGGGGAACGCTTCCACGTGGTGCCGCCGTCGGTCGACGAGAAAAAGCCGCCGCCGTCGTCGCCGTCGATTCCCAGGTAAAGCCGGGTGGGGTCCGTCGGGTCGGCGGCCAGCGCGCGCGCGTAACCCCGCTCCCAGACCGTGTTCGAGACCGGATACGCCGCCGGCAGTCCGGCGCGGCTCTTTCGGAACGTCAGTCCGCCGTCCTCGCTGATCAGGACCTGGTTGCCCGTCGGGTCCCAGGGTGAATTCGTCGCGATCAGGCGGGTGCCGTCCGGGCCGAGCGGCAGGACGCGCCAGATGTGGCCTTTGACGCTGCCGTCGAACGGCGTCAGCGGGCACAGTGAACGGTAGCTGACGCCGGCGTCGGAACTTTTCAGGAGACCGTTGTCCATCGTCGCCACCAGGACGCTGCCGTCGAGAGTTACGGCGATGTCCGAACCGACGGTGTTGGCGGCGCCTTTGATCCGCTCGGTCCAGGAAAAGCCGTTGTCGTCCGAGCGCCACACGCCCCAAAAATCGGTGAAGTAAAGCGTGTTCGGCTCGAACGGGTCGAAGCTGACGGAGAGCGGCCAGCCGAAACCCTGCGCCCACACGCGAGACGGATCCGAAAGCGTGTCGTGAGTCAGGTTCTTCTCGATGTCGACCCAGTCTTTGCCGAACTCCCGGCTCAGATAGACGCCGCCTCCCCAGCCGTCGCGCCAGGCGGCGGCGATCATGATCTTTCCGGTGCGGTCGCTGCGCACGGAAATCCGGTTGATGTGCGCCGAGGGAGACGCCAGCGGAAGCGCCTGCGAATACTGCCAAGTCAGCCCGAAATCGGAGCTCCAGGCCACCTTCTTCCCCGACGTGACGAAGAGCGTTTCCTGCCAGAGATACGACTGGAGGTCGAGTGCCTGGACCGGACCGAGGCCGGTTTTTTCCCAGAGGTTGCGCGACAGGTCGTAGCGCACGAGCCCCAGAGGCGAGCCGGCGAAGAGAAACCGGCCGTCGCGCGTGACGTGCACGACGCTGATCGGCGTGGCGGAACCGAACGGATAGCGGTCCTCGCCAAGCCGCTCGAACGTCGCTCCCCCGTCGGCGCTTCGGTAGACCTCGCCGTTCTTGGTGCCGGCGTAGAGCTTGTTGGGGTCGGCCCGGTCCACCGCGATCGATCGGTAATCGTCCGGCCGCTTGAAGACCACGCGGTCTTTGGAGGCCGGGAGATAGCGCCACGTCGAGCCGGCGTCGTCGGAGCGGAACAGGCCCGCCTTGCCTCCGGCGTAGACGATGTTGGAGTCGGACTTGGCGATCGTCAGAGTCGCGATGTTCAGCGACGTGAGCCCCTGCGTGCGAAACGACCAGAAACTGCCCCGGTTGTCGCTGCGCCAGATGCCGGCGACGTCGGAGACGAGATAGGCCCGCCCGTAGACGTTGGGATCCGGCACGAGCGTCGGGAAGGAGCCGCCGCCGTACCAGCCGGCGAATTCCCATTTCGGCGCCTCGGGAGCCGCGCCGGCCGGCGGCGCGGCGGACGCGGAGCAGAACGAGACCAGGAGCAGGATTCGCAGAGATTTGAGCGTCGTTTTCATCGGGGTCTCCCTTCGGAGGGATCGGCGGCGGCGGAGGCGAAACCGGCGGCCCAGGCGAAAAGCCCGGGGACGAACGCCGGCAGGGATTTGAGGTAAGCCAGGAAAAGCGACGGACCGCAGCGCAGGACGCGCGCCGTGATCCTCAGGAATTTCACCACCAGAATCAGCGGGAGAAACGCCAGCGCCCACGCGCCCCGGACGTAAAAGGAATTCCGCCTCAGGCGCCGCCAGACGAGCACGTACCGCCCCAGGAGCGCCTGGTTCGAGAGAAACGCTTTCGCGTCTTCGCGAAAGACGTGGAACGCGCGGATCTCCGGCACGAACCAAAACGTCGCCAGCCGGTTCACGTTCAGGCCGAAGAGGACGTCTTCCGAAGCGCGGATGTCGGGGAAGCCTCCGGCTTCGGCGAAGAGCTCGCGTTCGCAGAAGAGGTTGCACGAGGGCGCGAACGCCTTCGGACGCGCCTTCCCCCGGTCGGCGAATTCGTTGAACTGCAGGAAAAACTGCGCGAGCGGAAGCGGGCTGTTTTTCTGGAACGGCGGCAGCGACACCGATCCGCCGCCGACGCGCCGGCCGAGCGCGCGTTGGGCCGCGACCCGCTCGAGCGCGTCCGGCGCCAGATAAGCGTCGGCGTCCAGGAAGAGGAGCGTCTCCCCTCGCGCGAGCTCGGCGCCCATGTTGCGGCCGAGCGCCGGCGAGAGGCGCCGTCCCCCGTCCACCACGCGCAGGGGCGCGGACCCGGCCGAACCCGCTCTCGAAGCGAGCAGGTCGCGGGTGAGGCCGTCGTCGGAAGAATCGACGACGATGATTTCGCGCAGGAGCCCGGGCGACGTCTGCTGGCTCAGGGAGTCCAGCGTGCGGCCAAGCGTCTTACGCGCGTTGTAGGAAGGGACGATTACGGAGATTGGTGTTCGCATGGAATTGGGTTGCCTTCAGCATGACGCCGACGAAGAACCAGAAATACCAGTTCAGCGCCAGGTAGTAGAACATGTTGTCCGCGAAGGAGCTCAAAAGATACGACACCAGATACGCCAGCACCACCGCGTATTCGGCCGAGAGACGGCCGAAGCCTTTGCGGACGCGGTTGAAAAAGACGCCGAAGAGAGATGCGTAGAGAGCCAGGTACGACAGGAGGCCGACGAGGCCGGATTCGAACAGGATCTGGACGTAGGTGTTGTGGGCGTCCGCCCCGTGCGTGCGCTCGTAGGAGAAGAAGCCGCGCGAAAGCTCCTGGAAGGACGCCAGCCCGTGCCCGAGCAGCCATTTTTCCCGGATCGAGGGCAGGCTGCTCTTCCAGAGCTCGACCCGCCAGGCGAACGAATTCAGGCTGCCGCCCTGCGAAGACAGGTCGGACGTCCTCGAGGCGATCTGCGGGACCGCCAGCGCGACGGCGGCGGCGAACACCGCGAACACCGCGAATTTCTTTTCCTTCAGAAGGCCGTAGACGAAAAAGAACAGCCAGCAGGAGATCCACGCGTTGCGCGTCTTGGTCGCCAAAAGAAGGACGAACACGTCGGCGAGGAAAACCAGCAGGCCGGCCTTCTGCCAGCCGTTCATCCGGAAATGCGCGGACTTGAAAAGATACAGGACGAGAGCGACGACCCAGACCAGATAGAACGCGAGGATGTTGGGATGCGTGAAGGTTCCCAGGACGCGCGCGCCCACGCCCTCGAACATATGCCCGCCGCGCATCAGGTCCACGTCTGCGGCGAGCACGGGCAGCACGGACGACGCGGCGAGAGCCTTGACCCAGAAGCGCTTGTCGTTGACCCGCGCGTCGACGAGGAACGGCAGGAGCAGCATGGCGAAATAGCTCGCGAGGTTGAACAGCAGCTTCACCGCCTTGACCGGGAACGGCGAATACGCGGCCGCGGCCATGCACACCGCGAGAAAGAAAAACCACCGCACAAACAGCCGCTGGCGGCCCAGAATGGAGGGGTCGCGCAGGAGGAGAAGGCCCGTCAGCAGAAGGACAAAGAGGTTCAGCACGGCTCCGAATCCCAGACCCAGCGAATCGACCTTCGTCAGGTTGAGCAGCGGATCGAGCAGCACCCTCGAGAAAAGGAGCAGCACGATCATCCCTTTAGTATTCCAGGCGATGCCGAGAAACAGCAGGCACATCAGCGGCACCGCCAGCAGGAAAAACGGATGGAATCCCGCCAACGGCAGGACCTGGAGGAAGAGCACGCCCAGCGCCAGGCCGGCGCAAAGCGCGAACGTGACGTTGAGTTTACTGACCGGCGAGTTCAACATAGACGTTCTCCTTGGCCCTGGCCGCCACCTCGATACCGAACGAGCGCCGGCAGGTGCGGCGGCCGTTCTCCCCCACCGTCCGGCGCAGGGCTTCGTCCCGCAAGAGGCGGACGATCGCCTCCGCCCAGCCGGAGGCGCCGAACGGGTCGACGAGGACGCCGTTTTCCCAGTCGGCGATGAATTCGTCGTGGCACCCGACCCCTCGCGACACGACGACCGGCACGCCGTGGCTCATCGCCTCGAGGATCGAGATCGAATGAAGCTCCAGGAACGACGGCAGAAGAAACACGTCCGCGGCGGACAGGAGTGGCGCCGGGTCGGAGGAAAAGCCGATGAGCTTCACCGACCGATCGAGCCCCTTGCGGCGGCATTCGGCCCGCAGCGTTTCCAGGAGAGGGCCGTCGCCGGCGATGAGAAACACGGCTTCCGGCACCTGCCGCACGACCTCGGGCGCGATCCGCAGGATCAGGTCGACGTTCTTTTCTGCCGCGATGCGCGCCGTGGTGACGATGACCCGGGGGCGGGGCGCTCCCGCGGGGCGGCGCACGCCCAGGGCCTCCAAAAGATTCCGGCGCGCGGGCTCGGTGGCGGGAACCGCCGCGTCGAAGGACGGGATGCCGTTGTGGATATGGCGGACCTTTTCCGCGGTCAGGCGGTTTTGCAGGAGAAAGTCGCGGTTTTGCCGCGTCAGGACGATCACGCGGTCGGCCAACCCCCTCAGGAATTTGGCGTACCGGTACTGGCCGTTTTCTCCGCGGCGGCGGCGGAATTCGGCCGGGTCGAGATAGCGGAAATCATGGACGTGCTCGACCACCTTGATCCCCGCGAGCCTCCCCGCGAGCACCCCCCAGACGTGGGAGTTGAAATTGTGCGTGTGGATGATCTGGATGCCCTGTCTCCGCACGTACCGGATCAGCCTCGCGATGATGAGAAGGCTGGTGAAACTTTTCACGCGATGGCTTCCTTCGGCGTACTTGAACAGCCGCACGCCGGAATCCCGGAAACGCTGTTCGATCTCCCCGCCGTACGA
The DNA here is from genome assembly GCA_035496715.1 of Candidatus Eiseniibacteriota bacterium. GTDB lineage: Bacteria > Omnitrophota > Gorgyraeia > 2-02-FULL-51-18 > 2-02-FULL-51-18 > DATJEK01. The sequence goes on from DATJEK010000166.1 coordinate 18,896, forward strand.
ATAACCCACGTGGATGTCGAAGCGCTCGTGGTCGGTGGCCCGGACGAGGTTGTACAGATTGACCTCCGCGCCGCCGAGACCCAGCGTCTTGATGAGATGGAGGACGCGTATTTTTTTCATCGGGCGACCATCCGTTCCGAAAGAAACCCCGGCGCACGCTCGGGCCGATGGCGGACCACGCGGGCGGGGCAGCCCGCGGCGACCGCGAAGTCGGGCACGTCGCGCGTGACGACGGAGCCGGCGGCCACGATCGCGCCGTCGCCGATCCGGACGCCCTTCAGCACGGTCGCCTTCGCGCCGATCCAGACGCCGTCGCCGATTTCGATGGGCGCCGACACGTAGCCCTGGTCGCGGATCGGGAGCCGGGGATCGTCCGACCGGTGGTCATGATCGTAAAAATGGACCGAATCCGCGATCAGGCAGTCGCTTCCGACCGTCACGCGTCCCAGGCAGGCGATCTTCACGCCGCGGTTGAAGTAATTGCGGTCCCCGATCTCGAGCGTGCCCCGCACCTCGACGTCGCAGCCGCCCTCAAAGACGTTTCCGCCGCCGATCCGCATCCGGCCGCCGCGAACCCTCCAGAGGCCCGGCCCCGCGTAATTGCGGCCGGCCTCCGAAACGGACGCGCCGTGCCAGAGCCTGAAGAAGAGGAAGAAAAGCCGTCTCGTCGCCTTCGTCGCCGGCCCCATCAGGACCTCCTCAGCACGAAAGACACCGCGGAACCGAAGCCGGCGCGCAGTTTGGACAGCTTCGACGCCTCGCCGGTCGACAGGAACTCGAAACAGTCGATCAGCGTCAGGCCCGCGAGAGACCAGAGAAACAGCGGCGTGCGGAGAGGGTTCGACGCCCGGTGCTTCTTGAAGAGGTAATGGTAGTTTCTCAGCTCCATCTTCTTCAGCGCGCCCGCGTCCAGACGGTTGCCCTCCGCGTAATTGTGGTAGAGCTTCGCGCCCGGGATCATCACCGCTTTCGCCCGCCGCGACATGCGGTACGAAAAATCCACGTCCTCGCGGAATCCGTAGCCGGTGAACCATTCGTCGAAGCGCTCGTCTCCGATCACGGTGCGCCGGTAGTTCATGTTGCACCCGGGCAGGAAATCCACCTCGACCCGGCGCGTGATCTCCCGTTCATGGATCGGGTAGCCGAACCCGGAGGCGGTCATCCGCCCGTTGAAATCGCTGAGGCGGAAAACCCTCATGAGAAACCGTCGCAGGCCCCACTTGGCGCCGGCCGGCGCTTTTTTGACGAGCGTATTTCCGCTGGCGCATCCGATCGCGGAGTCCGAGAGGAACTCCTTTTCGATCTCGAGGAAATAATCCTCGAAAAGCGCCACGTCGTCGTCCAGAAAACTCACGAGGTCGCCGGTCGCCTCCGCCAGGCCGCGGTTGCGCGCCTTGACGAGGCTTTTCTCCTCCTGCACGAGATAGCGCAGGCTCGCCGCGCGGTCGGGCCGCAGAAGCCTCATTTCCGACACGACGATCTTGGACTGGTTGTTCGTGCTCTGGTCGACGATCAGGATCTCGTCGGGGAACCTCGTTTGGCTCATCAGGGATTCCAGCGCGATTTTCAGGTCGGCCGGCCGGTTGAGCGTCGCGATGATCACGCTGATCTTCATTGCATCACCTCCGCGAGCAGGTTTTTTTGGTCGCGCGCGAGACGCGCGCGGGTCCGGATGAGGCTCCGGGAGAGCTCCGTTTTCATGCCGTACAACGACCGCAGCTTCTCCTCCATCTTCTCGATCTCCGCCAGAGGCAGCGCCGCCCCCTCGACGGCGAACGATTCGAAGAGGCCGGACACTTTGCGGAAATAATACTCGTTTTGGTAAAGGCCGAGCGTCGGCACGCCGCAGGCGAGCGAGAATACCAGGCTGTGAAGCCGCATCCCCGCGAAGAGATCGAGCCGCCCGATGAGATAAAACTTCTGCTCGACGCTCAGAGCCTCCGTCACGACCCGGTAATCGGTGTTCCAGGACAGGCTCTTGGCCAGCTCGAACCCCTCCTGCCGGTCATCGGCAGGGTCCTGGGTTTCCATCGGCACGAAGAGCACGCGGACGGGCCTGTCCGTCAGCGCCGCGGCGAAGCCTTCGACGGCCGACGCGATCCTGGCGTACGACTCGCGCGACCGGCCCCAGCGCCTCAGGTTCAGCCCGAAAAAAAGCGTGCCGGGCGCGGCGTCTCTGAAATACGCGTCGACGGCTTTTTTTTCGGCGGGATCCAGACGGGGTTGGAACGAGACCGCGTCGTCGGCCCCCCGGAGCACCTTATTTCCGTAATCCGCGACTTCCGCGGCCGAATGCGGGTCACGCAGGACGATCCGCACGGCCTGGGCGAAGATCTCCCGCGCCATCGCGGTGTGCTGGCGTTTTCGGAAAGGACCCAGCGTCTGCCCCAGGAGGTACACAGGCCGCCCCTGCTCGTGGGCCAGACACGCCAGATAATTCATTTCGAACAGACAGTAGTCGCTGTTGAGATAGCCGCCTCCGACGAAAACGATGCGGTCGAACCGCTTGAGCCGCTTCAAGATCGCGTCCTCCGAGAAATTGAGCAGCCGCGTGAGAAAACGCGAGAGCGGGAAAAAGTCGGTGTAGAGTTTCAGCGCCACGCGCGACGGCAGGGACGCGGACTGCAGCCAGGCCAGCGGCCGCCAGCAGACGATCTCGTGGCTGACCGGCCGGTCGAACCGCACCCGCCACTCGGGATTCCCCGTCCAGATGCAGAACGTGGCGTCCGGAAAAAGCG
>DATJEK010000167.1:0-12594 GCA_035496715.1 Candidatus Eiseniibacteriota bacterium
TACCTGTCGATCGACGGCGACGACGGCGGAGGGATTTACGTCTCGAAGGACAGGGGCGTGACGTTCACGCTCCTCAAGCGCTTCGACGTCGTCGGCGCCACGCCGGGGCCGATCCAGGCGATCACGCTCGACCCGAACAACCCCAAACGTTTCGCCGTCAGCTCCCGCAAGTGGGGGGACAACACCGGCGCCCAGGTTTATCTCACGACGGACGGGGGGACGACGTGGTCGAACCTTTCAGCCGGGCTCCCGAACACCTCGGGCGCGGCGAAGATGATGTTCAGCCAGGACGGGACGTCGCTCTACCTCGTGATGAATGCGGGCTCACTCTTCCAGATCCCGCTTTAACGGGAAGCGGCTTCCTGGCCCGCCACGTAGCCCGACGACCAGGCCCAGGCGAGGTTGAAGCCGCCGCGCTTGCCGTCGACGTCCAGGATCTCCCCGGCGAGGTAGAGGCCCGGGCATTTTTTCGATTCGAGCGTGCGCGCGTCGACCTCGCGGTGGTCGATGCCGCCGGCCGTGAACTCGGCCTCGTTCCAGCCCTTCGTGCCCGTGATCTTGAAGGTCTTGTTTTTCACGGCTCCGGCGATCACGGCGGGATTGCGCGTCTCGAGGACGTCGGCGAGGACGAACGAGAATTTCGGCGGCAGGAGGCCCGCCAGGAGCTTGTCGGTCGGGAATTTCCGGCGAAGGCGGGAAGCGAGCTCCTTTTTCAGCTCGTCCTCGTGCAGAAAGGGGAGAAGGTCCGCGACGAGCGACACGTCGCTCGACCCCCGGCGCGCCATCGCGATCGACGGCTCCTCGCTCGAGTCGAGCACGGTGAGGCCCGAGAGGCCGTAATCGGTGAAGAGAAGATCGCCCTCCATCCGCGGGCCGGAAACGCCGTCGACCTCGTATCGCACGGCGGCCTTGATGCGCTGGCCGGTCAGGTGCCGGCACCAGGGGTCGTCCGAAAGAAGGGGGACGGTGCTCGGGACGGGCTCGACGAGCGTGTGGCCGAACGCCGTCGCGAGCGCGTAGGCCGAGCCGTCGGTGCCCGAGACCGGATAGGACTTGCCTCCCGCGCAGAGGACCGGGTGCCCCGCGCGGACCGCGCCGGATTTCGTCTCGAGGAGGAATTCGCGGCCGCTCTTTTTGATGGAGGTCACCTCGCAGTCGGACCGGACCTCGACGCCCAGGCGCGAAAGCTCCAGCTCCAGGAGGTCCAGGACCGACGCCGACTGGTTCGTCACGGGGAACACGCGCCCGTCTTCCTGGGAGTAGACGCGCAGGCCCAGCTCTTTGAAAAAGCGCGTGATCTCGCTTTTGCCGAAGCGGGAAAACATCGACTCGACGATCTCTTTGGCCTCGGGGTTGTAGCCGGAGGCGTCGACGACGTCGTTGTAGAGGTTGCAGCGGCCGTTGCCCGAGATGCGGACTTTCTTGGCGAGCTTGGGCATCTTTTCGCAGAGGAGGACGCGGGCGCCTTTGCGGCCCGCGCCGATGGCGGCCGCGATGCCCGCGCCGCCGCCCCCGATCACGACGACGTCGAACCGCTCGTTGGGCTCATTCATGCGCCCATTTTATCCGATCTTCAGGTCGCGTGGCACCTTTTGTTTTCGAAGCGGACCATTTGCCAGATCGGCACCTCGAACGCGTTGGCGAGCTTGCACAGCGTCTTGAGGGTGGCGTATTTCGAACCCCGCTCGAGGTCCCGGATGTGCTGGCGGCTGAGGCGGGAGCGCTTCGCCAGCTCGATCGTCGAGTACCCGTCCTTCTCGCGCATGGACTTCAGCTTCCTGGAGAACTCCTTTTTCACGTTTGGCATGGCGTGTTCCTCCATTACCCCCCAGTTTATTCCATGCGGATTAGGACAGAATTAAACCGGAATTAGAAATTATTAAGGTGACAGCTAAAATTGACGTGGTATACTCTACTCACATTTCCCCCGATCCTCCAGGGCGCGGGCCGACCAGACCAGATTCGGCCCGGGCTTAAGCTAGCCAGAAAATCAAAGACCATCGCAAACCATTAGAAAGAGAATTCATGCCTGTTTTTTCCAGAAAGTACGTTCTCCTCGCCGAAGACAGCGAAGACGATTACGTTCTTTTCAAAGAGATTCTTTCCAAGACGGTTCCGGGGATGGGCCTGGCGCGCGTCCGCGACGGACAGGCTCTCCTGGACTACCTCCTGGAGCACCAGCTGCCGGACCTGGTCGTCCTCGATCTCAACATGCCGGGCATGGACGGCCGCGCGGCGCTGAGGGAGATCCGGTCCAACCCGGCCTTCCGGACCGTGCCGGTGGTCGTTTTTTCGGTCTCGGACAACGACGAGGACAGGCTCGTCAGCACCAAGGCGGGATGTGACGCTTATTTCAAGAAGCCTTCCGACTACGGCGCCCTCATCCAGGCCGTCGTGAAAATGGAGCAGCAGTTTCTGAAGAGGTGATCTCCGATGAGACTCCGTCCCGCCGCGATTTTGCTGGCGCCGGTGCTTCTGGTTCTCTGCGCGCCATGCTTTCCTTCTTCCAATAATTTCGCCCGAAAGGCCGTCCCCGACGCGCCTCTGCTCGCCCCGGACCCTTCGATGCCCCTCGGGGAAAAGCTCACGTACGACATTTTCTGGCTCGGCTTCCCGGTGGGGACGGGCGAGGTCTGGGTGAAGGAAAAGACGGTCGTCGACGGCCGGGAAGCGTATCACGTCGTCGGGACGGCGCGCGGCAACGGGTTTCTGGGGGGCATCTACCCGGTCCAGGACGAGGCGCACAGCTGGATCGACGCGGAGACGCTCCGGTCGCTGAGATTTTCGAAGAAGATCCGCGAGGGCCCCAACCGGGCGGACGAGAAGACGGACTTCCGTCCGCCGGCGCACGACGCGTTCAGCGCGTTCTACTGGGCGCGCCGCCAGGCGCTCGAGCCCGGGCGCACGGTGAGCACCGTCCTGACGACGGGCAAAAAGGAGTGGGGCCTCGACGTGGACGTGGTCCGCCGGGAGCGCAAGAGCCTGAGGGGGCACGGCAAGGTCGACGCGATCGTGGTCGAGCCCCGGCTCCTCGTGGACGGCAAGCCCGACACCCGGGGCCGGGCCTGGCTCCACTTGCGCAACGACTCCCGCCGCACCCCGGTCTACGTCTCGTTCAAGACCCGCTTCGGCCCGGTCACGGGAGTCCTGCGCCCCCATTAGACTTTTCTAATCCCGGCCTAATCCCTCTTTAACGCGCCTTGGTTTAAGATAGAGCCACGAAGTTAAAAAAAGGAGGCTCCAATGAACAAGCCCCTCGGAATCGCGTTTCTCGTCATCGGGATCGTGCTCCTGGTTTACGGCATCAACGCGGCCGATTCCCTCGCGTCGTCGTTTTCGAAGTTTTTCAGCGGAGCTCCCACTGACAAGTCGATCTGGCTGATGGTGCTGGGCGGAGCCCTGACGGGTTTCGGTCTGTTCACCGTCGTCCGGCGATAAAAGGAGGCCGATCATGGGCATCATGCGCAAGTTGATCGTGGGTTCCCTGGCGGTGGGCGCCGCCAGGATGGCGATGGAGAGCAAGGGCGTGAAAAAAGCGGGCCGTTCGACCGCCCGCGCGGTCCGGCGGGTGGCCAGGCCCGCGTTGAAAGCCGCCGCGGCCGCCGGAATCGCCGAGGCGGTGAGAAGCGGTTCGCGGGGAACCCGCAAGCGGGCTTCATCGGCGAGACGGCCCCACGCCCGCGTCTCCCGGGCGAAGGCCTGATTACTTGATCAGGTAGACGTCCTGCCGGGGGAAGGGGATGGCGATGTTTTCCTTCTTCAGCGCCTCGTAAACCGCCTGGTTCACGGCGCGGACGATCCGCCCGAAATGGCGGGTCGGAACTCGGTAGGTGAAATCCAGGTTCACCGAGAAGTCCCCGAAGGATCCGATGCCGACGAGCGGCAGCGGGTCTTTCGAGACGTCGGGCATGGACGCCAGCGTGCGCTCGATGACCGCGACGGCGCGGCGGTGGTCGGCGTCGTAACTGATGCCGATGCCTCCCTTGGCGAGGCGGTTTTCCTTGGAGTTGACCACGATCTCGCCGACGATGTGCTTGTTGGGGATCGTGATGCTCTGGCCCATCTCGTTGGAGAGGGTCGTGGCCGCGAGCCGGATGTCCTCGACGACTCCGCTGTGGTCGAGGAGCGTCACCGTGTCGCCGACGGCGAACGGCCGCGAGAGGATGAGGGTGAGGCCCGCCGCGTAGTTGGAGAGCGGCGCCTGGATCGCGAAGCTGGCGCCGAAGACGGCGGCCGAAACCGCGGCGATGAGCGGCGAAATCGTGAGACCGAACTTGTCCGCGGCGACCAGGCAGGTGAAGACGATGACGGTGATCCGCGCGGTCATCGCGAAAAAGCCGGTCAGCGTGACGTCCATGTGACGCTTCGCGCAGAGGCCGGCGATCACCTTCGACACCCAGGAGGCGACGCGGAATCCGACGAACAGGATGACAAGCCCGAACAGGGCCTGCATGCCGTACTTCACGAGATATTCGGCGATCATCGTATAAACTTTTTGCGCGGTTTCGGCGGTCACTTTGACTTGTCCTTGAAGTTGCTGGGTGATTCCGTTCGGATCCAAAGGCAGGCCCTCCGTGTCGAACGTTTTCCTGATTCTATCCCATTGAGGTAAACTAAAGCAAGAACCCAGGAGGAAACGATGATCCGCAAAGCATCCGCGGTATGGCAGGGAGGCCTGAAGGACGGCAAGGGAAGCGTCTCGACGGAAAGCGGCGCGCTGTCGGGCGCCGCCTACGCGTTCGGCACGCGTTTCGAAAACGGCAAGGGGACCAATCCCGAGGAGCTGATCGCGGCCGCTCACGCCGGGTGTTTTTCGATGGCGTTTTCGGCGCAGCTGGGCGGCGCGGGCCTCGTGCCCCAGAGCATCGAAACGCAGGCCTCGGTCACGATGGAAAAGCTCGAGGCCGGCTGGACGGTGACGGGCGTGCACTTGAGCGTCGTCGCCAAGGTTCCCGGCGCCGATCGCGCCGCGTTCGACAAGGCGGCGCAGGCGGCGAAGGAGGGCTGCCCGATCTCGAGGCTCCTCAAAGCGCCGGTCACGATGGAGGCGAAACTGGGGTGAGGCGGGGCTTGAATTCAGGTTCGCGTCCGGATATAATCAACGTCTAAACCAGGAGTGAAACCGACCGATGAGCCGCCCGACCCGCTACGCCCGACCGACCGCCGCGCTGACCGCTTTTCTTTTTTTCCTCTGCTCTCAGATGCCCGTTTGGGCCGCTTTTGAGCCCCGTCGCTCGGACGAACAGCTGTACGGACAGGGACGGGACGCGAATTCTCTCCAGGATTCCTTTTTAAAGAAGACGCGGCTCCTCCAGCAGAAGCAGGAGATCGAACAGCTTCAGGAAGAGCTTCAGGCCGCCGCCCAGCGGCAGGCGACCGTCAAGCCGGCCGGCAAGCCCGGCGGAAACCCGCCTCCTCCCGGCACCTCTTATCCCAACGACCCTTATTACAATTCGAGCGACACCTGGGGACAGGGCTACGCCGACGAGTGGGGCGTCAAGAAAATCGGCCTGGACGCGTCCGTCTGGAATCTTTACAAGGGCGCCGGCGTCACGATCGGCATCGTGGACACGGGCCTGATCTTCGGACATGAGGACTTGGCCGGGAACGTCTGGCAGAACTCTCTCGAGCTGAACGGCGTGGCGGGCGTCGACGACGACGGCGACGGTTACGTGGACGACGTGAGGGGCTGGGACTTCGTCGACAACGACAACAATCCGACGGACCTGAACGGGCACGGCTCTCACGTCGCGGGCATCGCCGCGGCCGTGGGCAACAATTCGAAGGGCATCATCGGCGTCGCGCCGCTCGCCAAGGTCATGGGCGTGCGCGTGCTCGACCGCAACGGGTCGGGGACGCTTCAGGCCGTCGCGGACGGCATCCGCTATGCGGCGCGCGCGGGCGCCCAGGTCATCAACCTGTCGCTCGGCGCCGCCAACTTAGACGCGGGCAGTCTTTCGCTCCTGCAGGGCGCCGTCGATTACGCGGTGAGCCTGGGACGCATCATCGTCGCCGCCGCCGGCAATTCCAACGCGAACGTGGACACCTTCTCGCCGGCCAACTTGAACAACGTGATCGCCGTCGGCGCGACGGACGCTTACGACACCCGCGCGTCGTTCTCGAACTACGGCAGCAAGCTCTTCATCTCGGCGCCCGGCGTGGACATTCTCTCGCTCGGATCGAGGCTGGTGAACATCGGCACGAAGGTCACGAACGATTATTACCGCGCTTCCGGCACCTCGATGGCGTCGCCGTTCGTCACGGGAGCGGTGGCGCTTCTCCTGAACAAGTATCCGTCCGCGACCCTCTCGGAGATCCGCACTCTCCTGGCCAATGGCGCGACCGATCTGGGCGCCACGGGCTGGGATCCCTATTACGGCTACGGCCGGCTCAATATCGCGGCTTCTCTCGGCTTGGCCGGTTCGACCGCGACGTACTCGGGCGTTTCTTCTTCCGGCTACTCCGCGGGATCGGGACTGACTCTTTCGGTCTCCGGGCCGGAAGGCGAAGCTCCGGTTTATTTCCTGAAGCGCCGCCTGGACGACGAGCTCCTGCTCGGTCCGGTCAGCTGATCTTCAAAAGCGTCTCCGCGTCGGGTCCCGGCGCCATTTGAGCATCGACCAGATCCGCGATTCGATCGCCATTCTCCGCCGCATCACCGACGGCACCGCGGCCCTTTTCGGGGCCGTCCCCGACCTCGACGAATCCACCCGCTCGCTCTGGATCTCCGACTCCAAGGAACTCTATTACAAGCTGGTCGCCGTGTGGCAGCTTTTGGACGCCGTCGCCGCCGGGCGGGGGACGCCGGCGCCGGTGCTCGAGCGGCTGGAGGCCGCCGAAGGCGCGTTCGAGCAGGTGTCGAGCGAGCTGAGGACGCTGGGGGGCCTGCAGGCGCTCGAGCTGGACGAGGCGCTCCGCCGCGCGTTCGAGAGATGCTGGAACGAGGTCGACCTGGAGCTGGCGCCGTTTTCCGCGCAGCCCGTCCCTCCCGCCCTCCGCGCCGTCCCCCTGAGCGGCACCGAAATCCGCCTGCCGTGCGCGATCTGCGGCGGGGCCGCCGCCGCGTGGCTGATCGACACGCCGGCGCACGAAAAAAAACCGGCTCTCCTCTACGAAGGAATCGCGACGACGGCCGTCCTCCCCGAGGGTGAGGCGCCCAGGATTTTCGCGTGGCTTTCCTCCGGCGACCTGAAGAGTGTTCACGAATACGTGCGGCGTTTTCGCTCGACGGAAGACGGGATGGACGCCTACTGCCCCGACTGCGACAAGATCTACTGCCGGCGCCATTACAACGTGGCGGAAGAGTGGGACGAGGGTTTTTACGACTGCGCGCGGGGCACCTGCCCGCAGGGCCACGAGCGGATCATCGATGATTAGGCGCGCCGCCGCGGTCGCGCTTTTCGCGCTCGCCGCCCCGAGCGCCTGCGCGCTGGCGGCCGACGTCCGGCCGGTTTCGGAATATTCCTCCGCGGGCCGCGTTCCTTTCGAAGCGAAGATGTCCCTGCCCGACGGTCCGGTGCGCCCCGGAATTTTTCTTCCGGGGGTCCGCGTCACGATCCGCAACACCTCCGACACCGCGCTCGTCCTCCGGGGAGCCCGCTGGGACTACCGGCCGGAGGAGCGCACGTGGCGCGACCGCCTGCCGGGCCGGATCGATCCGAATTCGGACGGAAGTTTCCTGATCGACACCTCCGCGAAGGACCTCCTGTCCGACCGGGCGTTCGAACGGGCCTTGCTGCGCCCGGGCGAGGAGATCGAGCTCCTCCTTCCGCTCAGCCCGCAGATCTTCGGCCGGCACGACCTCGTCGTGAAGTACGGCCTCCTGGGTCCGGGGTGGGAGGCGGACACCGTCCTCGAGGAATTGATTCCCCCGAAGAGCCCGGGAAAGATCAAGATCGGGTTCTATCCGGCCGACTCGGTCCCCGCGGGCAAGCGCGGACGCTTCGCCGTCTACGCGCCCACCGCGGAGCCCGGGAAGCCGGACCCGTTCGCGGTCTACGACGCGGTGATCGGGTTCGAGTTCCCGTTCGACAAGCCTCCGAAAGAGCAGGAACTCGTCCCGATCGCGCGGAAAGCCGGAATCGATCTCCTGAACGAAAGCTGGTGGGCCTTTTACAGGCAACCGCTGGACGCGTGGATCTTCGTGCGCGACGACGGCCGCGCGTCCGCGCTCCATGCGGGGGTCTACGAGCTCCTGCCGCGCATGGACGTGAGCGTGCCGGAGGAATTGTGTCAGGAGGGGAGGGCGGCGAGTCTTGAGATCGGAGGCGAGAAGGCCGATCTGCCTTGCGGGGAGGTCTGGGAGGCTTTGGAAAGGGCCCTGCAGAAAGACGCTTTCGTCGCGCGCCGGAAAAGCGCTTAGGAGCCCACCAGCACGTCGTCTTCGTAGCGCTCCGTTTTGGCGAGCTTGCCGGTGAACATGTCGTAGGTTTTGCTGACCCCGTGTTTTTTGTCCGCCCGGTATTCCGTCTCGAACATCGGCGTCCCCTGCGCGCCGTCCTTCCGCTGGTAAACGATCATCCGGCCGTCCTTCTTGCCCTTGACGAAATGGATCTCCCATTCCGTGAAGCCCTCTTCGGTGTAGGCGATCTCCGTCCCGTTCTGGAGGTCGTCCGCGAAATTCTGATCGACGTAGAGGCGGCCGCTCGTTTTGTAGTACTGCCTGCGGGGGCCGTGTTTCCTGCCGTTCTTGTAGGTCGACTCGAGCTCCGGTTTTCCGTCGGGGTAATATTTCTTCGCGACGCCCTGGATCAGCCCGTTTTCGTACGGGACTTCCTGCTGGAGCGCCCCGTTGTCGTAGTAGGCCTTGTACGTGCCGTCGAGCTTGCCCGCCTTATAATTCTTTTCTTCCTTGATCTGGCCTCCGGGATAGAAGGTCTTGACGGGGCCGTCGGCCGGGGCGGCAGCGGCCGCTCCGATCGACAGGAGGGCGAACCAAGCGAAGAGGAAGGTTTTTTTCATCGTTGCTCCGCGAAATCGATTTAGGGTACTATACCCGGGAATCGCATTCGAACGCAAGGGGGTCTCCGCCATCACCAGCCGAACCGCTCCGCTTTTGATCCTCCTGGCTTCGATCTTCCTTTTTTCACCCCGCGCTTCGGCTACCGGAGGCCTGACCGGCGCCCTGAACGCCATTTCGGACGAAATCGGCTCCGGCGGCGACTCCGGTTCCGGGGGAAGCTCCTCTTCGCAGGACGGCTCGTCGTCGTCCGCCGGCGATTCCTCCGGGCCCTCTGCCGCTTCGCCTGAACCGGCCTCGCCGGTCGGTCCGGGCGGCCCCGAATTCGGCCCGGCGGATGACCCCGGCACCGGCGCCATCGACCGGCGCATCGTTCCCGCCGAGCACACGCCCAACATGGGCGAAACCGTCGTCGACCCGAAGACCGGCGGATCCACCACGACCTACTATAATCCCGACGGCACGAGAAAGGTCGTCAAAAAGGACAAGGACGGCCACGTCCTTTCCGAAGAATTCTATCCCCCCGGCTCCGACAAGCCCGACGTCGTGAAAACGAAGGATCCCGAGACCGGCGAGACGACCACCACGGTGACCAACAAGGACGGGTCGAAGGATGTCCTCGTCACCAACTCCGACGGCTTCCTCGTCGGGGAGACGCATGTGGGCGGCCCGCGCCCGTCGGCCAGCGTCTACGATCCCGAGTCCGGCAACACGACCTCGTCGGTCCGGAACCCGGACGGCTCGCGCACGATCAAGACGACCGATCCCGACGGCAACCTCATCTCGACCGAAATCATCCCTCCGCGCGGCCACGGACGGCCGACCGCGACGATGCGCGACCCGCAGACGGGGAAGACCGTGACCTCGACGCGCAACGGCGACGGGTCGCGCACCGTGGAGACGAAGGACAAGGACGGCCGCGTCACCGGGAGGACCGAGGAGCCGGCGCCCGGAAAGGGAGAGGCGTTCGTCAGCACGAAAGACCCCCGGACCGGCGTCACCACGACGATCCACGGCACCGGCGCCGACCGCGCCGTCTCCGAGACGCGCACCTGGAAGGGGGACGACGGCCGGGAGCACACGCTCGTCACCGACGACGGGGGCGCGCAGACCGAAGTCGTGCGCAATCCCGACGGAACGACGGACACGACGACCTACGACGCGGACAACCGGAAGACGGAGATCCGGGACGGCGCCGACGGTTCCAGGACCGTGAAGACCGCGGTGCCCGAGGGCTCCAGGGAGAAGACGACGCGTCCGGACGGCACCGTCGAGACGGTCGTCAAGGACGGCTCCGGCCGCACGATCCGCTCGTCGACGACCGCCCTGGACGGCTCCACAGTCGAGACGGACGCCGGAAACGGCGTGAAGACCGAGAGCCACGAGACGCCCGCCGGAGGCCGCTTCGTGAAGAAAACGGACCGGGAAGGGAACGTCGAGAAGACCTACTACGACGAAGACGGCAGAGTCGTCTATCAGGAAGAAGAGCGCGCGACCGAGAAGGCGCCGGGTCAGCGCTATTTCGAAAATGAGCTCGGCGGGAAGTTCGGCGAGTGGGACAAGCTGCCGGACGATCTCAAGAAGAAATTCGCGGCCTCCGAGGGCGAGATCAGGGAGCGCGCCGAGGCCGAGCTGCGCCGCCAGGCCGAGAAGGAGGCGCGGATCACCGAGGAGGCGGAGTGGAAGAAGCTGCAGGCGGAGCGGCAGAAAGGGTACGACAAGAAATACGCGGAGATCCAGAAAGAGGCGGATGCCGCGGCAAAGCGCTACGAGGAGTCGCTGAAAAAGCAGGAACAGTGGCGGGAGCGCAATGAGGCCCGCGCGAAACTGGGCGAATACTCGACGAAATATCAAGAGGCTCTCGCGCGGGGCGACGAGGCGGAAGCCAAGCGGATCGCCCGCGAATGGGACGACTATCACGACAAGACGCTCGACCTCTTCAAGATGACGCCCGAAGAAGACGCGGCGGCCGCGAAAAAGCAGGAGGTGCGCGACCGCGTCGTCCAGCGGGTGACGAGCGTCGCGCGCAACGCCTCCGAAACCGATCTCATGGTCACCGAAGCGCTTCAGGACGCCAAGGAGAAAGTGACCGGCAAGGCCCAGTATCTCTCGATCGGGGCGAAGATGCAGGAAGAGACGAAGCGCACGACGCGCATGGCCGACCGCGAGAGGGCGTTCGCCGCGGCCAAGCAGGCCGAGATCCAGCGCCTGCTCGACGATCCGAAGACGACTGCCGAGGAGAGAGAAGTGCTTTTCTCGATGCGCGACGCTTCGATGGCGCAGGAGGCGTCGGCCAGCCAGATGCTCTCGGACAACGCGCGCCTGACGGCGCTCGGCTACGGGATCGACGCCGGCATGATCGTGACCGGAGCGGGAGTCACGAAGCTCGCCAACGCAGGCGTGCGCAATCTCGCCGTCGCCGGCGCGCGCGCGGGCCTGATCGAGCGCGGGACCGCCGTGGCCGTCGGCAAGGGGCTCACGGAGACGGGTGTCGTTTCACTGGCGGGGCAGGGCGCGACGAGGGCCGCGACCGCGACGGCGGGCAAGGCGCTCGGCGAGACCGCCGCCGCGAAAGTCGAAGCCGCGCTCACCTACGACGTCGGCAAGGGCGCCGCGACGGCGGCCGACGCCGCGGGGACGAGGATACTCGGAGAGACCGGGGTCGAGGCCGTAAAAGCCGGCGCCGCCAAAGTGGCGAACGCCGCCGCGACGGACGTGAGGGACATCCCGAAGGCGCTGGGTTACGGAAAGCAGGGACTCGCGGACACGGCCGGCGCGGAAGCCGCCGCCGAGACGGCCGCATCGACGGCCGCCAAAAGCGGCGCCCGTTCGGAAGCCGCCCCGGCGGGAGAAAGCTCCCGCGCGCGCGGCCTCGCCGAGACCTGGCCCGACGACGCGATCCCCGCGCCGGTCGAAAGCGCGCCCAAACCCGGCCTCTACGGCAACAAGTCCATGAAAGCGGACGAGCTCGCCGATTTCGCGCTCAATCCCCGCGTCCGCGCGAAGGCGCCGCCGGAGGCCCAGAAAACCTTTGACCTGGGAACGATCTCGGAAAGAAGCCGCGCCGGCGACGCCGAGGCCATCGCGCGCGCCCGCATGCCCTGGCTCCAGAAGCCCAGGGTCGAGCGCGAGGCGTTCGATTCCGAAGTCCGCTCGGCGATCGACGAGGCCGCGGCGATGGGGGACAAATGGGCCCGGCGCCTCCAGCAGGAGCTCAATTCTTCCAACCCGAAGTTCGATTACCGCTACGATCCCGGCATCAAGAGCGCAGGCCTGGCCCCCCGCGAGGGCCAGACCGTGATCCTGAATCCGCTGCGGGGCGGGAAGCTCGAGTCGCCGGACCGCCTGGCCAGCACGCTGATCCACGAGTACGCCCACAAGTATCAGGGCCCGGTGAAATGGGCGGCGGCAGAGGGCGAGATGGCCTCCGGCAGCGCGACCAAGGGCACGTACAACGAGACGCGCGCTTTCCTGGCCGAAGCCCAGTTCAACAACAATCTTCAGAACGCGCGCCTCCTGAACGGCAAGAAGTTCGACGATTCGGCGCTCAGGGAGCTGCGGACTTTGATGGACGCCGACGCCCTGCAGGCGGCGGCGCCGGAGCAAAGCTTCGCGCGCGGAAAAGCGGCCGCGGA
>DATJEK010000168.1:0-4040 GCA_035496715.1 Candidatus Eiseniibacteriota bacterium
CGTGAGCCAGGCGCGCCAGCTCCGCGACCGGCTGAATGACCCCGATCTCGTTGTTGGCGAGCATCACGGACGCGAACGCGGTCCCGTCCGTCATCGCCCGCGCGAACTCGCCCGGATCGACGAGTCCGTCCGGGCCGACCGGAAGCCTCACGACCTCCGCGCCCTCGAGCTCCAGGCGGCGGAAGGGGTCCAGCACCGATTTGTGCTCGGTCACGACGGTGACGACGCGGCGGCGGCCGGCCCGAAGGGACGCGAAGGCGCCTTTCAGCGCCAGGTTGTTGGACTCGGTCGCCCCGCTCGTGAAAACGATCTCGCGCGGACGGGCGGCGATCAGCCGGGCGACCTGGGCGCGCGCGGTTTCCACGGCGCGGAAGGCTTCACGGCCGAACCGGTGCGTGCCGCTGGCGGCGTTGCCGAACTTCGGTCCCAGATAGGGCATCATCGCCTTGAGGGCGCGCGGATCCAGCGGCGTGGTCGAGTGGTGGTCGAGATAAACGGTCTTCATCGCGCGAGGTTCTCCCCCACCACGGCCGCGCTCCTCAGGAGGCCGGCGCGCTTCGGGCGCTTGAGCGGGCTGCCGCGGAATGCCTCCGCGAAAACCGCATCGTCCTTCATCTCCTCGAGCGGCCCCAACTCGATCCAGCTGCCCGCGCGCTTCTCCGGATAAAGTTCCGCGTGCCGCGTGACGGGTTTCTTGCGGTTGTAGGGACAAACGTCCTGGCAAACGTCACAGCCGAAGATCCAGTCCCCCATGCCGCGGCGCAGCTCAGGATCGATCGGCGCCCCGCCCTCGTTTGCCTGGTCGACCTTGTGTTCGATCGTGAGGTAGGAAATGCATTTGGTCGCGTCGAGGCGGTAGTCGCCGACGAGCGCACCGGTCGGGCAGGCGTCGAGGCAGAGGCGGCAGGTGCCGCAGGAGCCGGCGTGCGGATCGTCCCGGTCGAGGACGAGGCTCGTCAGAAGGCTCGCGAGAAAGACCCACGAGCCGAACTCTTTGGTGATCACGTTGGTGTTCTTGCCGAAGAAACCCAGGCCCGCCTGACGCGCGAACGCCCGCTCGAGCACGGGCCCGGTGTCGACGTAGCCCTTGGCCTCGGTGCCGGGCCCGCCGGCCTCGCGCACGAACGCGGCCAGGCGCTTCAGCTTTTTCTCGATCGTCCGATGGTAGTCGAGGCCGTACGCGTACTTGGCGACCCGGCCCGCGGGAGCGGCGGGTCGGGGGTCTTCCGGATGGTTGTAGTTGACGGCGAGCGCGATCACGGTCCGCGCCGAGGGCAGCGATGACTCGGGATGCGCGCGGCGGCGCACGTCGCGCGACATGTACTCCATCGTGCCGGCGAAACCGTCGCCGACCCAGCGCTCGGCCGCTTCCTCGTGAAGCGGCGGCAGGGACGCGGCCGAGAAGCCGACGGCGTCGAAGCCGGCTTCGCCGAGAGCGAATTCGCGGATGGTGCGGGTGAGTTCGGTGGAATTCATGTTAGACGAAACACCCGAGTTTTTTGGACTCGGGTGTTGGGTGATGCGTTTCGGGAGTACGGCTTCGGACTTATTCCCAGACCTCTTCTTCGGAAACCACGTTTCCGTCCGAGTCGTACTTGCGGATGATCTTCTTCTTGGGCTGCGTGCCGCTCGTCGTCGGGGCCTGCTGGTTGTAGTAGCCCTGCTGCGCGTAGCCCTGATTGGGGTACTGCGGCGCCGGCTGGTAGTACACCGGCTGGGGCTGCTGCTGTTGCGGGCCGCTGCCCATCAGGGAATCCAGGAGCGCGCCGCCGATGACGTTGGTGCCCGCGCCGATGAGAGCGCCCTTGCCGGCTTTGCCGCCGGAGGCGCTCGCCGAGATCGCGCCGACGCCGGCGCCCAGAAGGCCCTGCTTGAGGATCTTGTTGTTGGGATTTTCCTGCGGAGGAGGAGCCGGCTGGTAGTAGACCGGCTGCTGCACGTATTCGACCGGGCGCTGCTGGTACTGCGCCTGGACCGGATAGGCCTGCTGCTGGACGTACTGCGGCTGCTGCTGCACGTACTGAACGGGCTGCTGGACGTACTGGGGCTGCTGGGGCTGGGGCGAGCTCGTCAGGGAATCCAGGAGCGCACCGCCGATGACGTTGGTGCCCGCGCCGATGAGAGCGCCCTGGCCCGCCTTGCCGCCGGAGGCCCCGGCCGAGATCGCGCCGACGCCGGCGCCGAGAAGGCCCTGCTTGATGATCTTCTTGTTCGGATCCTCGGTACCGCTGCTGTAGTCCTGCCCGTTGGCGTGGGACGCCGTGCTGAGGCACAGTCCCGCCATCACCAACGCCACGCCGAAATGATTGACTCTCATCCTCTCCTCTTTCTGCCGCTGCCGGCCGTTCAAAATGGAAGCGTTGATTATATCACGTTTTCGACGCGAGGTGTCAAGCGGGCCCCGGTTCTCAGCCCCGGCGGGCGGAGAGCTTCGCGAGGTTGACCCGGGCGTCCTCGTAGTTCGGTTTCAGCTGCACGGCGCGCTCGAGCAGGTCGGTCGCCTCCTGGAAATCGCCCCGGGCGGCCCGGAGGATGGCCAGGTTGTTGTAGGCCTCCGCGAAATCCGGCTTGAGCTCGATCGCCTTTTCGTAGCTTTGGATGGCTTCGTCGGCCCGCCCCGCCTTCTTCTGGCTGGCCGCGAGATTGTAGTAGGTGAGCGCGCGGTCGGGCTGGATTTCGAGGGCCCGGCGGAAGTGCTCGATCGCCTTCTCGGTCTGCCCCTTCTCATGATAGGCGACCGCGAGGTTGAGGTGCGGCCTCGCCTTGCCCGGGGACTTTTGCACGACGTCCTCCCACAGGACGAGCTCGTTCGACCAGATCTCGTTGCGGGCGTGAGCGGCCGCGCCCAGGGCGATCACGCACACGCCCAGGACGGCCGCGGCGGCGGCCCGCCGCCTCAGGAGCCAGACCGCGCCTCCCGACAGAAAGAGGCAGGCGCCGATCATGGGCAGATAGAGCCGGTGCTCGAAGATCACGTCGTTCTGCACGACGAACGACTCGACGCTCAGCCCGAGAAAAAAGAGAAACACGCCGAACGACAGGAGGCGGTTGCGCTTCAAGAGCCAGACGGCCGCCCATACGAGTCCGGCCAGCAGCAAAAAAGAAACGACCACCTCCGGGTTCGCTCCCCGCG
Organism: Candidatus Eiseniibacteriota bacterium; assembly: GCA_035496715.1. Lineage (GTDB taxonomy): Bacteria > Omnitrophota > Gorgyraeia > 2-02-FULL-51-18 > 2-02-FULL-51-18 > DATJEK01. The sequence goes on from DATJEK010000168.1 coordinate 3,134, forward strand.
CGATCGGGTAGTCGTAGTCCAGGTTTTGGCGCACGGGCGCCACGAGGAGGCGCAGGTAGGTGCGCACGACGTTGAATTGCGTGAGGATGTAGTCCTGCCGGGTCATTACCTTCTCGGACACGAACCGTCCCAGGTCCAGGCCCGTGGCGCCGGCCCCCTTCATGGTGTCGGGGCGCATCATGTCGAGCGTGAGCGACGAGGCGCGCGTCCAGGTGAGCGGGATCACGGGGAAGAGCGCCAGAAAAAGCCCGGTGCGGCGGAAAACCGCGTTCCAGGCGATCCCTCCCTCCGCGAAAAAGCAAAGCTCGTACAGCACGACGGCGGCGGGCAGCGTGACCGAGGTTTCTTTCGAAAACATCGCCAGGAGCGATGAGACGAGCGAAGCCGCCACCGCCCCTCGCCCGCCCGTCCGCCTCCACCGGGAATAAAAAAAGAGCGCGGCCGCATAGAAAAGCGCGGCCAGGACGGCCGAGCGCTGCCAGACGTAATTGACCGGCTGGGTCTGGACCGGATGCGCGAGAAAAAGGAGTCCCGCTCCCCACGCGACGACGTCTTTCGAGGCGGCCGCCGCGTGCCGGCGCATGGCGGGCGTCTCGAAGGCCTCGCGCGCCAGCAGAAAGACGAAAACCGCCGCGGCCACGTGCGCGGCGGTGTTGAAAAGATGGTAGCCGGCCGCGTCGAACCCCCCGGCCGCGTGGTTGAGCGCGAGCGTCAGGCCGACCACGAAGCGGCTGTTGAACGCGTTCCAGATCGCGAGCGGGTCGAAACGGAGGATCGCGGCGTTGTCGAGGATGGTCTCCTGGTCGTCGAACGTAAAGCCGGAAGAAAGGGCCGGATGGTAGATGAGCCAGGCGAGGACGGCTGAAACGGCGAGAAAGAGGAGCGTCTGCCGGAAATCGAAGCCGGG
>DATJEK010000169.1:0-2798 GCA_035496715.1 Candidatus Eiseniibacteriota bacterium
CGCCTGCGCGATGATGCTCAGGGTCAGCGTCGTCTTTCCGCTCGACTCGGGCCCGTAAATCTCGATGATGCGTCCGCGCGGAATGCCGCCGACTCCGAGCGCGATGTCCAGCGAGATGGCGCCCGTCGGGATCGCCTGAACATCGGACTTCGTGTTCTGCCCGAGCGTCATGATGGATCCCTTGCCGAACTGCTTCTCGATCTGCGAAACGGCGGCGTCGATGGCTTTCTTCTTCTCCGACTGGGCCTCTTTCGCGTTCGCGAAAACGGGCTTGGTGGTCGGAAGGGCGGGCTTTTCCTCTTTTTTATCCTTGAAACGGGACATGTACGAACCTCCGCTAGACGATGGTGGAACTCTTTAAGTTGCTTCGCCGCATTGACTTAAGATCATTCGGGCGGTCGTTTCGCCCAGGAAAATGCATTATACATTCTGCGCAAAACGCTGTAAACAGAAAATGCCCCCGCCGCCTCTCCTCAGACAGGACGACGCGGGCGGCGATTTTCGTTCAAGCGCGGCCCATTTTGGCTATAATCGAACCATGCGCGCTGAAATCCTTTCCATCGGGACCGAGCTCCTGGTCGGTTCCATCCTCAACACGAACGCCCGGTTTCTCAGCCGCAAACTGGCCGAGAGCGCGATCGACGTCTACTGGCAGACGACGGTCGGAGACAATCCCGCCAGGATCGCGGAGGCGCTGGACCGCGCGCTCGAGCGGTCCGACGTCGTGGTGACCTCCGGCGGGCTGGGTCCCACCGAGGACGACGTGACGACGCGCGGGCTGTCGCTCGCCCTCCGGCTTCCCCTGGTCCCGCATGCGCCCACCTACCGGTCGATCCTTCGCCGGGTGAGGGCGCGCGGTCTGCGCATGACGCGTCTCATCGCCCGCCAGTGCGCGATTCCCGCGGGCGCGCGGGCGATCCCCAACGATCACGGCACGGCGCCGGGACTCCTGCTTTCGGTCCGGCGCGGCGGACGCGAAAAATGGATCCTCGTCCTTCCCGGACCGCCCAGAGAGCTCGAGCCGATGTTCGTGAAACGGGGGCTCCCCCTTCTCCTGACCCGCTCGGGCGCGCCGAAGGAATCATTCGTTCTGAAGAGCCTCCTGATCGCGGGGCTCATCGAGGCCCAGGTCGCGCAAAAGGTCACCGACCTCCTGCGCCTCAAACCTCCCGTGACCGTGGGCATCTACGCGCGGCCCGGAGAGGTCGAGCTCAAGATCATGGCGAAGGCGCCTTCGCGCGCAGAGGCGCGGCGCCGGATCGCCCGCGTCGAAACGACGATCCGCCGGCGGCTGGGCCGGAAAGTGTTCGGCGCGGACGGTGAAACGCTGGAAGGCGCGGTCGGAAACCTGCTGCGCCGCGGGAAATGGACGCTGGCGACGGCGGAATCCTGCACGGGCGGGTCGCTGGCGGGAAAGATCACGGACTGTGCGGGCAGTTCGCGCTATTTCAAAGGGGGCGTCGTGGCGTACTCGCCCGACGCCAAATGCGACACGCTCGGCATCGATCCGTCGCTGATCCGCCGGCACGGGCCGGTCAGCGGGCCGGTGGCGTCCGCGCTTGCGCGCGGCGCTCGCTCCCGCTTTGGGACGCACTTCGGGATCGGCGTCACCGGCAACGCCGGACCGACCCTGGACCGCGGCTCCCGCGCGCCGGTGGGGACGGTTTACATCGCGATCGAGGGGCCCCGGCGGGGCATCGTCAAAAAAATACGCTTCCTGGGCAGCCGCTCCGAAATCAAGTCGCGGGCGGCCCAGGAAGCGCTGAATCTGCTTCGACTGGAACTTCTTCCTTAGCGGGTCTGGACGACCGTCGTCGTAGGCTCGGTGCGCGTTTCGACGACGCGGGTCTGCGAGGGCCGCGTTTCGACGATGTGCGCGGCTTCGGTCTCGCTGCCGTGGCGCAGGTCCACTTTCACGTAATCCCCCACCTTCAGCGTCGAGACGATGCCGCGGTCGCCCTTGATGCGCCGGTCGTGCGGCGTCATGTCGCGCACGACGAGCGTTGCCGCGGGCTGGTCGATCTGCACGATCTCGCCTTCGAAATCGTATTCCGACGGCAGGGCCGCTTCCTGCGTCGTGACGTAGGTCGTGGAGGGCGCCGGCTGGCCGATGACCGTCCGGTTGCCCTGGGAATCCACGACCACGCGGTTGCCCTGGGAATCCACGACGGTGGTTTCCGCGAACGCCGGCGCCGCCAGGAACGCCGCCAAGCCGATCACGAACGCGATCCTCAGTGTCTTCATTCTCGTCCCCTCCCTTTTTACCGGCTGGTTTGAATGTCGATTCGGGTCGCCCGGTTGGAACCGGCCGCGATCAGGGCCCTCACTTCGATTCCGCGCTCCAGATCGCGGAGCTCCTCGGGCGTCGCCACGAGCGTCACGTCTTCGCCCGAAAAATGGTCCCGGATGGTCACCTCGCTCCGCGGCGTGTCGACGGAGAGGATCGTGCCGACGACTTCCTGAGCGGGGGCCCGCGCGACGGCCGGGGCCGTCACGACCTGCCCCTCGGTGCTCACCAGCGGCGCGGCGACTCCGGTCGCGACGACCGGCGCGGAGGCGCGAGTCGCCGAGGCCTGGGTGTTGGGCGTGCCTTCCGCGGCGACCGACGGGGACGGCATGAAGCCGCTGACCTGGATCGTGCCGGTCGAGGCGGGAAGGAGACGGTCTCCGAACGTGGCCGGCACGAGCGGAGCGCGGTTCAGGTTCTGCACCGTCTGGATGTCGGCGACGGCTTCGGCCCGGGGGCTCACGTTCGGCCCCGCGTCCTGGTCGGCGATCAACCTCGCCTCCTGCCGGAC